>JBARRS010000137.1:0-26944 GCA_049644345.1 Gaiellaceae bacterium | reverse complement strand
AAGCCGGCGTTCGAGCGGCTAATCGCGCGGCCGTGGCTCGAGCGGCTCGACCGAGCCGCGACGCTGCAGGTCGAGCTCAGCTCTTACGCGTAATCTCGGCCCGTAGGCCGTCGAGAACCGTAAGCGTCCCTCGTTCGAGGGACTCACACCGCGGCCACGGTCGCCGATCCAAGCGGTATGCGCCGTTTCGCTCTCCTTGCCGTACTCGCGGCGGCCCTGGCGTCGCCGGCGGCTGCCTCCGCGCCGGCGCTGAGGTTCGAGGCGAGCCTCGCGCCGCAAATCGTTTCGCGGATGAACGTGGTTCGAGTGAGCCACGGCTTGCGTCCACTCCGCTTCTCCCGCGGTCTTGCCGCGGCGGCGCGCCGACACTCCGTCGACATGGCGAACGCCGGCTACTTCCAGCACGACTCGGCGAACGGGGCAGCGTTCTGGAAGCGGATCGCCCGCTTCTACGGCTCCGCCGGCTACCGGTACTGGTCGGTCGGCGAGAACCTTTTCTACGAGAGCCCGGATGCGACCGCAGCGTCTGCGATGACGGCCTGGATGCACAGCGCCGGGCATCGCGAGAACATCCTCTCGCGGGAGTGGCGCGACGTCGGCGTCTCAGCCGTCCACGCTGTCGCGGCGCCGGGCCAGTACGGGGGCTCCGCGGTTACGATCGTCACCGTCGACTTCGGCGTTCGCTACTAAGCGACCTCGACGAGCCGCCGCTCCAGGAACGACCGCTCGACGGGATTTGTCGCGAGCTCGAGCGCCCGACGGTACGCCTCGGCAGCCTCTAGGCGCCGGCCGCTGCGGCGTAGGAGGTCGGCCCGCGCTGAATGGAGCAGGTAGTAGTCGTCCAGCCCCTCGATCGCGTCGATCAGCGAGAGCCCGCGCTCCGCGTTCTCGGCCATCGCCACGGCGGCGGCGCGATTGAGCTCGACGACAGGCGAGGGCGCGAGCACGACGAGCTCGCCATAGAGCTCGACGACCCGCTGCCACTCGGTCTCTTCGGGTCGCGCGGCGCCCGAGTGGACGGCGGCGATCTCGGCCTGGAGCTCGTACGGCCCTCGCGGTCCGAGTGATCGCGCTCGTGCAAGCACCCGCTTGCCCTCCGCGATCCGGTCGCGGTCCCAGAGCATGCGGTCCTGGTCCTCGAGCAGAACGAGCGCTCCGTCCGGCGCCGTCCGAGCCGCGCGGCGGGAATCGTGGAAGAGCATCAGCGCGAGCAGGCCGAGGGCCTCCGCCTCGTCGGGCATCAGCACCGCGAGCAGCTTTCCGAGGCGAATCGCCTCTTCGCAGAGATCGGCGCGGACGAGCTCGCCCGATGTGGCCGCGTAGCCTTCGTTGAAGATCAGGTAGAGCACTGCCAGCACCGCTGCGAGGCGGTCGGGGAGCAGGTAATCGGGCGGGACCCGGAACGGGATCCCGGCGTCGCGGATCTTCCGCTTCGCCCGCACGAGTCGCTGCGCCATCGTCGGCTCGGGGACGAGGAAGGCGCGGGCGATCTCGCCGGTCGCCAGGCCGCCGACCGTCCGCAGGGTAAGCGCGACCTGCGCCTCGACGGAGAGCGCCGGATGACAGCAGGTGAAGACGAGGCTGAGCCGCTCGTCCGGAAACTCGTCCATCTCTTCGTCATCCCTCTCGAGGCCGGCCAGCAGCTCGGTCTTGCGAGCCAGCGTGCGCTCCCGGCGGATCCGATCGACCGCGCGGTTGCGAGCCGTCGTGAGAAGCCAGGCGCCCGGCCGCTCGGGCACGCCGTCGGCCGGCCAGCGCTCGAGCGCCGTGGTGACCGCGTCCTGGAGGGCGTCCTCGGCGAGGTCGAAGTCGCCGAGGACGCCGATCAGGCTCGCGAGGACGCGCCCCCATTCCTCCCGGAAGACGGCTTCGAGCTCGATCAGTGCTCGACCACCGGCCTGACCTCGATGGCCCCGCCCGTGCGGGCCGCCGGAATGCGAGCCGCGATCTCGATCGCCTCGTCGATGTCGTTGCAGTCGACGAGGTAGAAGCCTCCGAGATACTCCTTCGTCTCTGCGAACGGGCCGTCGGTCGTGAGGGTCCTGCCGTTGTCGACGCGCACGGTCGTCGCCTTCGTGAGATCGCCGAGATCGGCGCCGCCCTTCGTCTGCGGGCTCATCGAGATCTCCATGTACTGCTTGGTCTGCGCCTGCTGCTCCGCCTCGCTGAGCTTCGCCCAGCCCTCGCCGGAGCCGTAGATCAAGAGCGCGTACTGCATGTCTCCTCCTTCGGTCGCAGAGCGGACGCCCGGGCGAAGCCCGCACGTCCTCTTTTGGTCGGCGCCGCCTAGTCGGCGCCTTATGAGAGTACGACGAACGAGCTAGGCCGATTTCGACATTCGCCGAAGCAGCTCGAGCGCGCCCGCCTTGTCGAGCGGCTCGTTCAGGTTGCCGCACTTCGGCGACTGAACGCAGGACGGGCAGCCGTGATCGCACGGACAACCGGCCAGCATCCGCGCCGTGTCCTCCACCCATCCCTCGAAGACGTCGAAGCCTCGCTCGGTGATCCCGACTCCGCCGGGATGGCCGTCGTAGACGAAGATCGTCGGGCGCCGGGTCTGGAAGTGGAGGTTGGTAGAGAGGCCGCCGATGTCCCATCGGTCGCACATCGCCCAGAGCGGGAGCAGGGCGATCAGCGAGTGCTCCGCCGCATGCAGCGAGCCGAGCAGCCGCGGTTCCTTGTCGATGCCCTCGAGCATCCACGGCTCCGGGACGAACCAGACCGCTTCGGTCTCGAACTCCGTCTGCGGCAGGTCGAGCGCGACGAGGTCGAGGGTCTCCTGGGTCGCCACTGACTTCTTCTGGTACGCGACGACGTGCTCGGTGACGACGACGCGGCCGAAGGAGAGCTCGAGCCCTAGCCTCAGCTCGGCCCGGAGCGCGACGTCGATCGCGGTCATCGTCTCCTTTTTCGTCTGCGTGTAGTAGTCGCCCGAGAACGCCTCGACGAGGGCGGTGCGACTCTCGTGGTCGAGGGCGACAACGCGGTACGTCTCGCCGAGGTGGAGGTAGACGGCGCCTTCGTGCACGGTCGAGTAGGCGCGCTCGCGCTCGACCAGCCCGAGCTTCTCGCCGGTCGAGCCGTCGACGACGGTAAAGGCATCGGGGCTCGCCGAGCGCAGCGGGACGCGGGCGGCGGGGTAATCACGGCCGGCCCAGACGAAGCCCGCCTTGGTGTGCCGAAGCTCAGGCAGCAGGGCAGCTCGCTCGAGCGCCGCATCCCCGAGGATCTCGCGGTCGCCGTCGTCGAGCGGAGCCTCGAACGCTGCCGCCCGAACGTGGCCGTCGAGCACCCTCGGATTCTCGTGGTCGAGGATCGCCGCCTCGACACGCCTCTCGAGCAGCGTCTCGGGCTCCCGCATGAAGTACTGGTCGAGCGCATCCTCGGAGGCGACGAGCATTGCGAGCCCGTGGCCGCGTCGGCCGGCGCGGCCCCACTGCTGCCGCAGGCTCGCGATCGTGCCCGGGAATCCGACCGAGACGACGGCGTCGAGCAGGCCGATGTCGATTCCCAGCTCGAGCGCGTTTGTAGCCGACACGCCGAGCAACTCGCCTTCGGCGAGCCGGCGCTCGATCTCCCGCCGCTGCGCTGGCGTGTAGCCGGCGCGGTAAGGGGAGAGCCGCGAGCCGTCACCCAGCCGGTCGGCCGCGAAGCGGTGGACGAGCTCAGCGCTCTTGCGGCTCTTCGCAAAGCAGAGCGTTCGCAGCCCTCGCGAGACGAGGTCGGCCTCGAGACGGGACGCCTCTCCGAGCGCGCTTGCACGCAGGCCGAGCTCCTCATCGGTAAGCAGTGGGTTCCAGAGCGCGACCGTCCGCTCGGCTCGCGGCGCGCCGTCGTCACCGATCACGGTTGCCTCCACGCCGAGCAGCCGCTGCGCGAGCTCCCCCGGGTTCGCGATCGTCGCGGATGCGAGGAGGAACTGCGGCGCCGAGCCGTAGACCCCGGCGAGCCGCCGTAGACGTCGGAGCACGTTGGCGACGTGCGATCCGAAGACGCCACGGTAGACGTGCGCCTCGTCCACGATCACGTAGGCGAGGTTCGCGAGCGCGTCTCCCCAGCGGTCGTGGTGGGGCAGCACGCCGACGTGGAGCATGTCCGGGTTCGACAGGATCAGGTTCGCCCACTTGCGGATCTGCCAGCGGCGCTCGCTCTCGGTGTCCCCGTCGTAGATCGCTGCCCGTAGACGTGGAAGCCGGAAGTGACCGAGGCTGCGCAGCTGGTCCTGCGCGAGCGCCTTCGTCGGATAGAGGTAGAGCGCGCGCCGCTTGGGCTCGCGTGCGAGCGCATCGAGGACAGGCAGATTGAAGGCGAGCGTCTTGCCGGAGGCGGTCCCGGTGGTGACGATCACGTGCTCGCCGTGTGCGGCTGCGTCCCAGACTGCGCGCTGATGGGTGTAGAGCTCGTCGATCCCGCCGAGCGCAAGCGCCTCGCGCACGCGCGGGTGCAGCTCGTCAGGGATCGGCGTGAGACGCGCCTCGCGCGCCGGCTCGGTTGTCACGTGGGCGACCTCCTCGGCCTGGAGCAGCTCGTCGAGTGCAGCGGCGGTTGCCACCGGCTAGCCGCGCCGCGCGCGGAGCGCGACCATGTACGGGTACTCGCGGTCCCCTGGCTCCTCGAAGCGCTCAAGCGTGAACCCAGCGTTTAGGAACGTCTGCACGAACAGGCCAAGCGGGACGTGCACGGCGCCGACCTTCGCGCGGAGCCCTTCGGGCCCGACGCCGGGCGCCTCCTGGTAGCGACCGACCGTGCGGTATCCCGGATGCAGCTCGGGAACTCCTTCGGCGGCGATGAAGCGCGAGTGCGGTCCGACGAAGCAGGGATGGCCGCCGACGTACACGAAGGATCCGCCCGGCCGGAGGACACGCGCGACCTCGCAAACGACGGCGGCGAAGTCATCGAGGTCGGTGTGCGTCCAGAGGGAAGCCACCGCGTCGAAGCTCGCTTCCCTGAACGGTAGAGACGTCGCGTCCGCCTGGACGACGTCGAGACCTCGCTCTCGCGCAAGGCGCAGCATTTCCTCTGAGACGTCGACACCCGTCACCGTCCAGCCGCGTCCAGCGAACACGGCGCTGTGCTCACCCGTCCCGCAGCCGACGTCCAGCAAGCGGCCCGGGCCGTCGCCGAGCAGGCGCAGCGTAGTCTTACGCGGGGCGGTTGCAAGCGGCGACGCCATGAACTCTCGTTCGTACCACTCCGCGATCTCGTCGTAGCGCGCGCCGCTCATGACGCCGATGCTAGCCTCGAAGTACCGGGGTGCTCCGTCAGGGGCTGAGATCAGACCCGCTGAACCTGATCCGGGTAATGCCGGCGAAGGGAGGAGTCATGGAGAAGCGAGGATTGCGCCGCGGAGGTCGGGCTTTGCCCGGCCGGAGCCGACTTGGCTTGCTTTGCCGTAGCCGTGAAGGAGGGGGCTCACGGGGGAACCACGGGTTCACCCGTGCTGAGCCCCGCTGAACCTGATCCGGTTAGTACCGGCGAAGGGAGTTCATGTCAGTTCCACGTTGCCTCACGATCGCTACGTCCGACTCCGGCGGCGGCGCCGGTGTCCAGGCTGACCTGAAGGCGTTCGCGCGCGCCGGGTGCCACGGCATGAGCGCACTCGTCGCGCTGACGGCTCAAAACACGGTTGGCGTCACGGCGGTGCAGGAGTTGCCCCCGGCGTTCGTCACGGCGCAGCTCGAAGCGGTCTTCGACGACATCGGCGTCGACGCAGCCAAGACCGGGATGCTCTTCTCTCGCGGGCTGATCGAGACCGTCGCCGATTTCCTCGAGCGACGCTCGGTGCCGCTCGTCGTTGACCCGGTGATGGTCGCGAGCTCAGGCGCGAAGCTGCTCCAGGACGACGCGGTCGAGACGCTCGTCGGCAGGCTCTTCCCGCTGGCGACGGTCGTGACCCCCAACCTCCCGGAGGCGCAGGCCCTGGCCGGGCTGAACGGCCCGCGAGGCGAGCTCGCCGAGCGCCTGCACGAGCGCGGGGCAGCGGCTGTGATCGTCACGGGCGGTCACAGTGACGACGCAGTCGACCACCTCTTCGACGGGAACGAGCACGTGGAGATCCCGGTCGAGCGCTCGCATCGCGCCTCCACACACGGCGCCGGTTGCACTCACTCGGCCACTCTCGCCGCGCTGCTGGCGCGGGGTGAGCCGCTCTTGGAGGCGGCCCGCGGTGCAGCCGAGGCGGCCGGCTATGCCGTCTCGCACGGGCTCGACGAGCTCGGAGCGGGCGACGGTCCCGTCGACGTCTTCAACCTGAAAGGAGCCGAATGAACATCGAAGCGGGAGCGGCGCTGCGCGACCTTCGCGAGCGCGAGCCGCTCGTCCACCAGATCACCAACTACGTCGTCATGAACGAGACCGCGAATGCGACCCTCGCGCTGGGCGCGCTGCCGGTGATGGCGCACGCGCCCCAGGAGGTCGAGGAGATGGTCGGCCTCGCGGGCGCTCTCGTCCTCAACATCGGCACGCTCTCGGACGGCTGGATCGAGTCGATGCTGATCGCCGGAAAGGCGGCGAACGGACGCGGGGTTCCCGTCGTGCTCGACCCGGTCGGGGCCGGCGCCACCCGCTACCGAACCGACACGGCGAGAAGGATCCTCGACGAGGTGGACATCGCCGTTCTGCGCGGCAACGCCGGCGAGGTAGCGAACACGATCGGCCGTGCCGCGGAGGTGCGTGGAGTGGAGTCGATCGGCGGCGCCGAGCACGGTGCGGAGCTCGCCCGCGCCGCGTCCCAGGAGCTCGGGACGGTCGTCGCCGTCACGGGGCCTGTCGATCACGTCTCGGACGGGGAGCGGGTGCTCTCCGTCGCGAACGGCCACGAGCTGCTCTCCCGCGTGACTGGGACGGGCTGCATGGCGACGGCGATCACGGGCTGCTTCCTGGCCGTGTCCGAGCCGCTGCGCGCAGCCGTCGCGGCACTCGTCGCGTTCGGCGTCGCGGGTGAGGCGGCGGCGACCGACGCGAAGGGGCCCGGCAGCTTTCACGCCAACCTCTACGACGCGCTCGCCGCGCTCGAACCGGCGGCGCTCGACGACCGGGCGAAGGTCGATGAAGCTGCACGCGCTGGTGTCTGACCTCGAGACCGCGCGCCGGGCGATCGAGGGCGGCGCGACCGTGATCCAGGTACGGCTGAAGGACCGCCCGACCGAGGAGATCGCCGAGCTGGCCGCGGCGATCGGCTCCGAGGCCCGGCCACTCCATCTCGAGGTCACCGTAAACGACGACGTCGAGGCCGCCCGGCAGGCCGGAGCCGACTACGTTCACCTCGGCCGGGACGATCTGCAGCGGCTCGGGGGCGCGCCGCACTACCCGTTCGGGCTCTCCGCCTCGACCGTGGAGGAGGCCGTCGAGGCGGAGGAGCTCGGCGCGGCCTACATCGGCGCGGGCCCGGTTTGGAGCACCCCCTCGAAGCCTGATGCAGGCTCTCCGATCGGCCTGGCCGGCCTGAGCTCGATGGGCGCGGTCGTCGCGACACCGCTCGTCGCGATCGGGGGCATCGATTCCGCGAACGCCGGGGACTGCATTCGGGCGGGAGCGAGCGGAGTCGCCGTCATCCGCGGGGTTGCCGAGCTTCCTGCCATCCGCGCGGCGGTCGATGCGGCTCTCTGAGCTCGGTGAGCTCGGTCTGCTCGCGGAGCTCGAGCGGCGAGGGCTTGCGCAGCGAATCGAGAACGACGCGGCCCAGGTCGAAGGGCTCGTCGTCACCCAGGACGCACTCGTCGAGGACGTCCACTTCCGGCTCGACTGGATCTCCTGGCGCGATCTGGGCTACCGCGCTGCGGCGGTCAACCTCAGCGACCTCGCGGCTTCGGGCGCTGAGCCCGAGGGCCTGCTTGTCAGCCTCGGCCTCCCCGGAGGAACGGAGCTCGACGACGTGGTGGCGCTCTACGAGGGGATCGCGGAAGCCGGCGTGCCCGTGCTCGGTGGGGACACCAGCGCGGCCGACCGCGTCTATCTCGGCGTCACGGCGTTCGGACGCTCCGAGCGTGTGCCCGGCCGCGGTGGCGCCAAGCCGGGAGACCTGCTCGTGGTCACGGGCCCGCTGGGGGCCGCCGGCGCTGCCTTCCGCGGGCAGCGCTTCGTCCGCCCGCCGCTCCGGATCGAGGAGGGGAAGCGGCTCGCTCGTGTCGCGCACGCAATGCTGGACCTCTCGGACGGGCTCGGGAAGGACGCCGGCCACATCGCCGAGCGCTCGGGCTGCCGGGTCGCGATCGAGCTCGAGCGCGTGCCGCTGGCCGCGGGCGCGACGCTCGACGACCTCGCCTTCGGCGAGGACTACGAGCTCCTCGCGGCGACGCCGGACCCGCTCGACTTTCCCGTGATCGGCCGCTGCGAACGAGGCGACGGCGTCGATCTCCCGCAGCCGCTCGGCGGTTTCGAGCATTTCGCTTGAAGATCCGGCCGCGGGCCGTCAACGTACAGACCCGAGGTGGCGGTTTACATCGTCAGGCGGCTGCTGTGGGGGGTCGGGCTGCTGCTGGCCATCGTGGCGGTCACCTACATCACGTTCTTCGTGATCCCGACGCAGCGCGCCCGCTCGGTCACCCGGAACGAGGTGAGCGTGACCGACATTCGCACCGCGATCGGTGTGCACGGACCGATCTACCAGGAGTACGGGCAGTACGTCTGGAAGCTCGCGCACGGGCAGCTGGGGCGCTCCTACCGCGGGCACGTGAAGGTGACCACGATCATCGCGAACGCGGCGCCGATCACCGGGTCGCTCGTCATCGGCGGGGCTGTGATCTGGCTGCTGATCGCCTTCCCGATCGGCGTGCTCTCCGCGGTGAAGCCGCGTTCGCTCTTCGACCGAATCGCGATGGTCTTCGTGCTCGGCGGGATCTCGGTGCACCCGATCTGGCTCGGCCTGGTCCTGTCGTGGGGACTCGGCTTCAAGGCGCACCTCTTCCCGCTCGGCGGCTACTGCGACCTGGTCCATCCGCCGCCGGGCGCCACCTGCGGCGGGCCGGTGCAGTGGACCTACCACCTGATCCTGCCGTGGCTGACCTTCGCGACGCTGTACGGCGCCCTCTACGCCCGCATGGTGCGCGCGAACGTGCTCGAGACGCTCGACGACGACTACGTTCGAACGGCGCGCGCGAAAGGAGCGTCGGAATGGCGCGTGCTCCGCTCCCACGCGCTCCGGAACGCGATGCTTCCGATCGTGACCATGACCGGCATGGACATCGGCGTCGCGCTCGGCGGGACGATCTTCGTCGAGAACGTCTTCGGGCTCAACGGGCTCGGGCAGACGATGAAGCGCGCAGTGGAGACTTACGACCTGCCGATCATCCTCGGCGTGATCGTGTTCCTGGCCGTGGCGATCGTCGTCTTCAACCTGATCGTGGACATCGTGTACGCGTTGGTCGATCCGCGTGTGGGAGTGTCGAGGACCGAGGCGTCGGACGCGCCGGTGAAAGTGGAGCGGCGGCGTCCCGCGGAGCGCCCTGTACCGGAGGGCGTCTCGGCCTGAGGCGTCGCTTGCGACGCCGACCAGAAGAGGCCGTGCCGGCTTTGCCGGCCGCGGCCGTCTCAAGCCGCGGTGCCGAGCCAGCGCGCCCACGCCTGCTCGTAGTACGACCGCGGCCTGGCGCCGATCACCGTCTCTTGCGCCTCGCCGGCCTCGAAGAGGATCGCCGTCGGGATCGAGAGGACGTTGTAGCGAGAGGCGGTCTCGAGGTTCTCGTCGATGTCGAGCTTCGCGAACTTGATCCGGCCGGTGTGAGCCTGCTCCAGGTCGGCGAACACCGACTCGACCGCGCGGCACGGCCCGCACCAGGGCGCCCAGAAGTCGACGACCACCGGCTGCTCGGCCTGTAGCACCTCGCGCTCGAAGGTCGCGTCGGTGACCGTCTCCACAGCGTGGATGTTAGAACGGACGCACGGGCAAAGCCCGCACGTCCTCTCCTGGTCGGCGCCGCCGAGTCGGCGCCTTAGAACGGACGCACGGGCAAAGCCCGCACGTCCTCTCCTGGTCGGCGCCGCCGAGTCGGCGCCTTAGATGCGCCCTCGGAGCGCAGATACGCGCAGAGCCGGCACCTTCCAGATCGCCTCGAGCACGATCCCGCGGCTCATCTTCGAGCCGCCAACCTCGCGGTCGACGAACGTGATCGGCACCTCGACGACCCGAAAGCCGGCGCGGAGCGCGCGGTAGGTCAACTCGATCTGGAACGCGTAGCCGCGTGAGGAGACGGCGTCGAGGTCGATCGCCTCGAGCACGCGGCGGCGGTAGCACTTGAAGCCACCGGTGAGGTCGCGGATGCCCGTATTCAAGAGCACCCGTGCGTACAGCGAGCCGCCGGCCGAGACGAAGCGGCGGCCGATTCCCCAGTTTGCGATCGCGCCGCCCGCGACGTAGCGCGAGCCGAGCGCGAGGTCCGCGTCCTCGGTCGCTGCGACCAGCCGCGGAACGTCAGCCGGGTTGTGCGAGAAGTCACAGTCCATCTCGAGGATCAGGTCGGCGCCGTTCTCGAGGGCCGTCCGGAACCCCGCGACGTAGGCAGGACCGAGCCCCTCCTTGCGCTCGCGGTGGAGCACGTCGACGTAGTCGAGCTCGGCGGCGAGTCGGTCGGCGATCTCGCCGGTGCCGTCGGGAGAAGCGTCGTCGATAACGAGCACGTGCACACCCTGGCGGCCGAGCGCGCGCACCATCGGCTCGACGTTGTCGGACTCGTTGTACGTGGGCAGGCAAACGGTGATGCGCATGGCGCTGCCTATGATCGCTGGCGTGGCGACGACGCTGCCGCGGAACGCGGACGTCGCCGAGCAGCTCGAGCTGCTCGCCGACATCCTGGAGCTCGAAGGCGAGCCGGGCTACCGCGTGCTCGCCTATCGCCGAGCTGCGGCCCGGGTCCGCGAGACGGCGACCCCGGTCGCTCAGCTGGCGCTCGAGGGTCGCGCGAAGGAGCTGCCCGGGATCGGCAAGGTGATCCAGGAGAAGATCGTCCAGATCGTCGAGACCGGCGAGATCGAGGCGCTGACCAGGCACAAGGCGCTGGTGCCGGAGGACGTCGTCGCGTTCACGAAACTGCCGGGGCTCGGCCCGAAGACGGCGCTGAAGATCTGGCAGGAGCTCGGGATCACGACATTGGCCGAGCTCCGACAGGCGGCCGCGGCAGAAAGGCTGCGGGGCGTCCCCGGGATCGGCCCACGACTCGAGCAGCGGGTCCAGAACGCCCTCGCCACAAAGCGGCGGCCGATCGAGGTCCGGCCGCTGCTTGGTCAGGGCCTGCCGGCCGTGCGTGCCGTCGTCTCGACGCTTCGCGAGCACCCGGCGGCCGACCGCGTCTCGGAGGCCGGCAGCGTGCGCCGCCGGAAGGAAACCTTCCGCGACCTCGACATCATCGCCACGGCGAGCGATCCGAAGGCGCTGGTCGATCACTTCACGAAGCTCACGTGGGTGGCGGAGATTGCGGCGAAAGGGCCGACCAAGGCGACCGTCGTCTCCAGCGACGGCCTCCGGTTCGATCTCCGCGTCGTTCCCCCGGAGTCGTACGGGAACCTGCTCCAGCACTTCACGGGCTCGAAGGAGCACAATCTCGCGCTGCGGGAGGACGCAGTCCGGCGCGGATTCTCGGTCTCGGAGTACGGCGTCAAGGTCGTCGAGACCGGCGAGGTGTTCACCGCAAAGGGCGAGGAGGAGCTGTACGAGCGCCTCGGCTACGCCTACATCCCGCCCGAGCTACGGGAGAACTGCGGCGAGCTGGAGGCGGCGCGGAAACGCGAGCTGCCCGAGCTCGTCGAGCTCTCCGACCTCAAGGGCGACCTGCACACCCACACCAGCTGGTCGGCGGACGGGAAGAACACCCTCGAGGAGATGGTCGAAGCAGCGGTTGGCCGCGGCTACGCCTACTACGCGGTCACCGACCACTCGCACTATCTGCGTGACGGCAAGCTCGAGGGGCAACGGAGGCAGATCGAGCAGCTGCGCGAAGGGCTGCCGAAGCGGTTCCGGCTCCTGCACGGAATCGAGGCGAACATCCGTGCGAACGGCGAGGTCGATGTCCCGGACGAGGAGCTCGCGAAGCTCGACTGGGTGATGGCGTCGGTGCACAGCGGCTTCGACCTCGACCTGACCGAGCGAGTGGTCGCCGCGATGGAGAACCCGCGCGTCCACTGCATCGGTCATCTGACCGGCAGGAAGATCAACAAGCGGGGCCCCGCGGAGATCGACCTCGACCGCGTGTTCCAGAAGGCGCTCGAGACCGGAACATTCCTCGAGATCAACTCGCAGCCCGACCGGCTCGACCTGACGGATGTGCACGCGCGGGCGGCGCGGGAGGCCGGCGTGAAGGTGGTCGTCTCGACCGACTCGCACGAGATCCGCGCGCTCGACCACGCGGAGCTCGGTGTCGCGCAGGCGCGGCGCGGCTGGCTGACCGCGGAGCAGGTCGTGAACACGCGCTCCTGGGCACAGGTAAAGAAGCTGATGAAGCGGTGAGCTTCCGGGAGGACGGCGCCGCCGCGCTCGAGTGGGCGGCGCGCTATCTCGAGCGGGTCTCGGAGCTGCCGGTGCTGGCTCAGGTCGAGCCGGGCGACGTGCGAAGGCGCCTGCCGGAGTCGCCGCCGGAGCAGGCCGAGGCGTTCGCGGACGTCCTTCGCGACCTCGACGAGCTACTGCTGCCTGGGATCACGCACTGGAACCACCCGCGCTTCTTCGCCTACTTCGCGATCTCCGCCACTGAGCCCGGTGTGCTCGCCGAGCTCCTCGCCGCGGCGCTGAACGTCAACGCGATGGTCTGGTCGACCTCGCCCGCGGCGACGGAGCTCGAGCAGACCGCCCTGGACTGGCTGGCGCAGCTGCTCGGACTCCCGCGCGAGTGGCACGGTCACATCGAGGACACGGCGTCGACGGCGACGATCGCGGCCTTCGCGGCCGCGCGAGAGGTCAGGCCCGGCGGCGTGGTCTACGCCTCGGAGCAGGCGAACTTCTCGGTCGAGAAGGCAGCCCGCCTCGTTGGCCTCGAGTACCGGACGGTCCCGGTCGACGACGAGTACCGGATGCTCGCGGACCTGCCGTTCGAGGACGCGACAGCGGTCGTCGCCACCGTCGGCACGACCGCCACGACGTCGGTCGATCCCGTTGCGGCGCTTGCCGACCGTTGCGCCGAGGCCGGCGCCTGGCTGCACGTCGACGCCGCCTACGCCGGCGCAGCGTGGCTGTGCCCGGAGCATCACTGGTCGCGCGAGGGGGTCGACCGTGCGGACTCGGTCGTCGTCAACGCGCACAAGTGGCTCGTGACCCCGATCGACTGCTCCTGCCTCTGGACGCGACGTCCCGAGGCCTTTCACGCCGCGTTCTCCGCGTCGCCCGAGTACCTGCGCTCGACCGAGGACGCGTTGAACCTGAAGGACTTCGGTCCCGCGCTCGGTCGGCGGTTCCGTGCGCTGAAGCTGTGGGCGGTCCTTCGCTGCCACGGCCGCGAGGGACTCCAGGAACTGATTCGAGAGCACATACGGCTCGCGCAGCTGTTCGCGTCGTGGGTCGAGGCCGCACCCGCCTGGGAGCTCGTCGCGCCGCACCCGTTCTCGACCGTCTGCTTCCGCCACATCGAGGCGGACAACGACGCGATCGTGGAGCGCGCGAACGCCACGGGTGAGCTGTTTGTGGCGACGACGACGCTTCGCGGGCAGCGGGTGATCCGACTCGCGATCGGAAACGCGAAGACGGCGGAGGTCGACGTCGTAAAGGCTTGGGAGGTACTGCAGCACTGCGCGCGGTGATCTTCGACCTTTGGAACACGATCGCCGAGTGGCCGGCCGCTGCGTGGGACGAGACGCGGCCTCGGATTGCGGAGCGACTAGGGCTAACTCCCGAGCGCTTCGACGAGCTCTGGTACGGGATGAACGAGGTGCGGGAGACGAGCCCGCTCTCCGTTGTGCTCGAGCGGTTCGAGGCGCCGCCTGAGACGCTTGCCGACGTCGTCGCGATGCGCCGCGCAGTCACGCAGCAGGGGCTCGTTCCCCGCGCCGGCGCGCTCGAGACCCTCGTCGAGCTTCGTCGGCGAGGTTTCCTCCTCGGCCTGATCACCGTATGCAGCGAGGACGTACCGATGCTCTGGCCCGGCACTGCGTTCACCGGGCTCTTCGACTCGGAGATCTTCTCGTGCTCGGTCGGCCTCAGGAAGCCGGACCCCCGTATCTACCTGCTCGCGTGCGAGCAGCTCGGAATCCGGCCCGACGAGGCTGTCTTTGTCGGCGACGGCGCGAACGACGAGCTCGCCGGCGCGGAGCGCGTCGGAATGAAAGCTGTACTGCTGGAGCAGCCCCATGAGGCGCAAGAGTGGGAAGGTGCTCGGATCAGAGAGCTGACCGAGCTGCTGTCGATCGTCTGAAAGGAGACGCGATGCTCATCACCACCGCGAACGATCTGCCGGGCTACGAGGTGACGGAGACGCTCGGCGAGGTCTTCGGTCTCACCGTCCGCTCGCGCAACATCGGCTCGCAGCTCGGGGCCGGGCTGAAGTCGATCCTCGGAGGCGAGCTGAAGGGCATGACGAAGGCCCTCGCGGACAGTCGCCGGCAAGTGATCGACCGGATGGTCGAGGAAGCGCAGTCGAAGGGGGCCGACGCGATCGTCGCGATGCGCTTCGACACGTCGGAGATGGGCTCGAACTGGACCGAGATCTGCGCATACGGGACAGCCGTTCGCGCCCGGAAGGTCTAGCCGGTCCTCACGGTCGTGCCACGCGTGCGCAGGCTCCGACGCGAGGCTCCGGCCCTCGAGTTGCTCGCCGCCACGCTCCCGGAGCTCCGGCGCGGGCTCTCCGAGACGGGGGCTCGCACCGTCGCCTACGAGGTTTTCGAGAAGCTCGGCTTCGGCGCCGTCGCGGTGACCGACCAGGAGCGCGTGCTCGCCTTCGTCGGAGCGGGCGCTGACCACCACCGACCCGGCGACCAGCCGATGCGCCCTGTCTTCGAGGCCATGTCCAGGGACCAGGTCCGCGTGGCGCCGCTCGGGTTTCGGGTCGAGTGTGGGAACGATTCCTGCCCGCTCGGAGCCGCCGCGATCGCGCCGCTGCGGCTCTCGACGGGCCCGGTCGGGTCGCTCGTCGTCTACGCGACCGACGGCTCGCCGCTGGCGGACGACGACGTCGGGCTCGTCGGCTCGCTGGCCGAGCAGCTCTCGACGCAGCTCCAGCTCTCCGAGCTCGCCGGTACGGCTAGGGCCGCTGCCTCCGCAGAGCTGCAGGCGCTCCAGGCGCAGATCGAGCCGCACTTTCTCTTCAACTGCCTGAACACGATCGCGAGCTTCATCCGAACCGACCCGGAGCGGGCCCGCGGGCTAGTGCTCGCGTTCGCCGACTATTGCCGCTGGACGCTCGCGCGCCCGGGTGAGTTCATTGCGCTCGCCGAGGAGCTTCGCCACGTCGGGAGCTATCTCGCCCTCGAGCAGGCGCGGTTCGGGCCGCAGCTCCAAGTGAAGATCGACGCGACGCCGGAGGCACTCGGCGTGAAGCTGCCGCCGTTCCTCGTCCAACCGCTCGTCGAGAACGCCGTCAAGCACGGCAAGACCGATCGGACGCTCCAGCTCATGGTGCGGGCGCGGGTGAGGCGAGGACGCCTGCGTGTGACCGTTCGCGACGACGGTCGGGGGATCGCGCGCGAGGCAATCGATCGCATGCTCGAGCCGGGAGGAGGAGAAGGCGACGGTCTCGGCCTCGCGAATGTCAACCGGCGGCTGGCCGCCTTCTACGGAGAGGGCGTCCGGCTGAGGTCGGGCGGCTTCGGGACGGTCGTCCGGCTGGAGGTTCCCGCCGAGTGACGCTCAAGGCGCTGCTCGTCGACGACGAGACGCCGGCGCGTGGAGAGCTCCGGTACCTGCTCTCCGCGCATCCCGAGGTCGAGGTCGTGGGCGAGGCGGCGACCGTGCCGGAGGCGCTCGCGCTCGCCAAGGCTGTGGACTACGACGTCGTCTTTCTCGACGTCGAGATGCCGGGGATGACAGGCATCGAGACCGCGCGGCTCGTCCGTGACCGGCGCGGCGCGCCGGTGATCGTCTTCGTCACCGCCCACGAGCAGTACGCGCTCGACGCGTTCGCAGTCGAGGCGTTCGACTACCTGCTGAAACCGGTCGACCCCGAGCGGCTCGCCCGCGTCGTCCAGCGTCTGACGACAGCCCGCAGCGAGGCGGCGGCGCGGGTCGAGAAGATCTCCGTCGTCGGGCCGGGAGGCCAGACCGTCCTGCTCGACTACGACGCGGTCCACTACGTCGACGCCGACGGCGATTACAGCCGTGTCCACACCTACGACCGCTCGTACCTCTGCACGTCGTCGCTGCGCGAGCTCGAGAGCCGGCTTCCTGGCTCCCGCTTCGTCCGGATCCACCGCAGCCACCTCGTCAACCTCGCGAAGGTGACTGCGGTGCGTCGCGCGGGCGAGGACCGCCTGCGCCTCGCGCTCGACGACGCGGAGCAGACGGAGCTGGACGTCTCGCGTAGGCAAAGCAAGGCAGTCCGCGAGCGTCTGCGCATCTAGGTTCAGAGCGCTCGCAGGATCGCCACCAACTCCTCGGGGCCCCTGAGGACGATGTCGGCGGCGTCGCGCAGCTCCGGCGGGCCCTCCTCGGAGGCGATTGCCACCCTCACCGCCGCCTCGAGACCATCGAGGCCGCGGAAGGCGTCGAGATCCGTGGTGTCGTCGCCGGCATAGAGCGCGCGGTGCAGGTCTCGCTCCGAGAGCAGTCGCCGGACGGCCGTTCCCTTGTCGGCCGTGACGGGAGGACGGACCTCCAGCACTTTGCGACCGAACCGCGGGACTAGGCCCAGCAATCGGGCCA
Organism: Gaiellaceae bacterium; assembly: GCA_049644345.1. Lineage (GTDB taxonomy): Bacteria > Actinomycetota > Thermoleophilia > Gaiellales > Gaiellaceae > JBARRS01. The sequence continues at coordinate 10,170 of JBARRS010000137.1, read as the reverse complement.
GATCGGCAACCGTCTGGAGCGCCGCCTGGGCTTCTTCCTCGTCGGGCGCTTCACGGTAGTGGAACGCGACGGTCAGGCCTTTGTCCTCGACGAGATAGGGCCACGGCACCTCCGCGATGTCCGCGAGCTGCTCACGCCAGCGCTCCGCTTCCGGCTCGAGCTCGAGCCCGTGCACGCCGACGTAGACGACCCCGTCGACCCCGACGAGCTGCTTGGCCTCCTCTCCCGGCCGACCGCTGATGCACGCGACGAGTGCGTACCGCCCCACGAGCCGCCGGAGCTCGGCGCGGGTCTCGTCGGGCACCTTGGCCAGCTCCGGTCGCGCGACGATCGGCGCGAGCGTCCCGTCGACGTCGAGCAGGATCGCCGATCGCTTCGGCGCCTCGGCGAGCGGCGCGAGCAGGCGATCGGCGTCCACGCGCTTACGATACGGCGATGGTCCGGCTCGTCGCGATCGGCCTCGTCGCGGGCCTGTTCAGCGCGCTCTTCGGGATCGGCGGCGGGATCGTCGTCGTGCCGCTCCTGATCCTCGCCGGGTTCGAGCCCCGTTCTGCGACCGCGACCTCGCTCGCGGCCGTCGGGCTGATCGCGCTTGCGGGCGTCGTCTCGTACGCTGCGCGCGGTGAGGTGAAGCCCGGCGCCGCGGCGATCGTCGGACTACCCGCCGCCCTCGGCGCCGTCGCCGGTACGGCTGCTCAGCAGCGGCTGTCGAATCGGGCGCTTGCGCTCGCCTTCGCCGGCCTCCTCGTTGCCGTCGCGGTGCGGCTGCTGATCTGATGTACGTCGCGCTGGCCGTCCTGCTCGGTTTCGCCGCGGGAGTGCTCGCCGGGCTGTTCGGAGTCGGCGGCGGCATCCTGTTCGTGCCGACGCTGACGCTCGTGCTCGGTCTCACCCAGCTGCACGCCGAGGCGACGTCGCTGCTCGCGATCCTGCCGACGGTGCTCGCCGGCGCCTGGCGCCAGCACCGCTACGGGAACGTCCGCTGGTGGACTGCGCTCGTGATCGGCGTGGCTGCGATCGCCGGCGTCGAGGGCGGGGTTTACCTGGCCGAGTCGCTGCCCGAGCACGTGCTGCGGCACCTGTACGCCGTGCTGATGCTCGCGGTCGCGGCTCAGGTCGTGTGGCGTGTACGGCGGCCCGCCTCCTATGCTTCCTGAGCATGGCCGGCAATGAGGACGTCTGGATTCCGCTCGTCGACGAGCCGATCGGCTCGATCGTCCAACAGATCCAGGAGGAGGACGCCGAGATCGGACGCCTCGTCGAGACGCCGAACCGACTCCTAGCGTTCCGGACGTTTGCCTACATTCGCGTCGGCCTGGTTCTCGGGCAGCTGCTGGTCGACGAGGACATCGATCCGTACGACGGCAGCGAGACGTGGGTCGACAAGCTGCTCCGGCAGCCGATGCACCGGCGGCGTGTCGTCGAGGAAGTGAAGGCGGTCGCCCTGGAGATCGCCCGTGATCCGCGGTACGCCGAGGACGAGCCGATCGGGCCGGATGAGCTCGCGCGCGAGCGTGTGCGTGAGACGCTGAGCAAGAAGCTCGGATCGGGCTAGGACGCAAAACCGCAGCAAATCTCCCAGGACCGGCGGACTTTTTCCATAATGCGGCCGGTGGGGATGCGGCTTTCCGTCACGCTTGCGCTCGTCGGGGTTCTCTTGACCACGGGTTCCGCCGGGGCGACGCAACGTAGCCCCCGGTCGGGTGCAACCGCCCGTGCGTTCGCGATCCGCGTCGTCGTCCCCGGTCGGCCGGACGTCGTGCGGCTTGCGTTGACAGCGCCCCCGGCAGTGGTCGGCTCCTCCATCGACTTCGCCTACCCGGCTGACGGCTCGGACATCTCCACCGGCGCATTGACGTCGTCGGCGGCGACGGACGTCTTCTCCACTGCACGTGCGACAGCCTCGAGCCAGGTCACCGCGCTCTCGCTGTTCCGCGGCGAGGTGACTGCCGGCACGGTGACCGCCCGCGCGCTTGCATCGACGCGAGGCCCCGATGTCTCCGGTGACCTCTCCGGCGCGTCGATCGCCGACCTGATCGTGCTCGGACAGCCTGTCACTGCAACGCCGAACGAGCGCATTCCGCTCGGCGACTGGGGCTACGCGATCACGCTCGAGCAGTCGAGCAGCACGGGGTCCTCGCCCCGAGCGCCGGCCTACAAGGGCTCTGTCACGGCCCTCGACGTCCATCTCACGGCCGCGCACGCCGGACTGCCGGCGAACAGCGAGATCCTCGTCGGATACGCGGAGACTTCGTTACAGACCGGCACCTCCGATTTGAGCAAGCCGTCCGGACCAGCGCCGCGTCCGCGGGAACGTGCCAAGGCGGCCGCGGCGGCGCAGCCGAAGCCCCCGGAGCCCAAGCGCGGGCAGAAGCCGGGTCTCCCGCCGTCGCTGCGGCCGATCCCCCAGGGTCTCGAGCCGAAGCTGACGGCCGGCCGCTACGTCTTCCCCGTCTACGGGTTGTCGTCGTTCACGGACACCTTCGGTGCAGCACGCGCCGACACGATCTGGCACCACGGCGACGACATCTTCGCTCCGCTCGGCGCGCCCCTGCTTGCGGTCGCCGACGGGAGGGTTTTCTCGGTCGGCTGGAACGCGGTGGGAGGGAACCGGCTCTGGCTTCGCGACAACCAGGGGAACGAGTTCTACTACGCCCACCTTTCTGCGTTCACGAGGCTCGCGAAGAACGGCGCGAACGTGAAGGCGGGCACCGTGCTCGGCTTCGTCGGCAACACCGGCGATGCCGAGGGCACGCCGTACCACCTTCACTTCGAGGTCCACCCGGTCTCGTTGCTGTACCTGGGCTACGACGGAGCGGTCGACCCAACCGTGTACCTGACCGCCTGGAAGCATCTCCAGGACGTGCAGTTCACCGCCGTCGCAGGGTGGGTACCGTCGGGGACCGGCTCGAACGCGCCCAGGCCCGGCGCCATCCTGCTCCAGGCATCGGACATCTCCGCGGCCAGCGGGCTCGACCCGGGCTCGCTCCAACGCGCGCTCGTCGCTCCGGTCTCTTCCGAAGCTCCGATCGGCAGCGTGCCCGCGCGGATCGTGGCGCTGCGCGTCGGCTAGCCGTCCCAGCGGCTACTGGTTGTTGTCTCCGCCGTAGCCGAACTCGTCCTCGCCGCCGAGGACCTTGTCCTTCAGCCAACGGCGCGTCTCGGCGCCCGTCAGTGGGTTGAAGAGGATGCCGAGCGTGATCCCGGCGAGCAGCAGCGTCGTGTTGCGGCTCTTGTGGCTCTCCGCCTTCTGAAGCCGGGTCGAGGCTGCCCGCAGATCGTCGATCGCCTGCTTGAGGCTGTCCTGGATGTCCCGGTCGGTCGCCGCGCGGCGGGCGGCGCCCGTGACGCCGCGACGGCCGATCAGCTCGTCGTAGACGTCCCGCGCCGTGCTGTAGGCGCTGCGCAGGTTCTGCCGGAACTCCTCGTCCTTGATCGCCCGCTCGACGTACGGGCGAGCGTCGCTGACCCGCCCGGCCACCTTGTCTCTCGTCTTCGCCATCTGGAGTGCGTCCTTTCGGTCGTTTGTCGCCCGGTCGTTTACCCCGGCCGAAAGCCGAATTAAACGGTACGCGCGGGTGACGCGGCCTGACGCTCGGTCGCCGCGGGTCGCGGGCGGCGGCGCGCAGTGCCGTCGAAGGCGGCCTCGACGACCTGGTCGATCGAGTCGACGAGGACGAACTCGAGCTCGTCTCTCGTCTCCTTCGGCAGCTCCTCCAGGTCAGGCTCGTTGTCCCGTGGCAGGATCACCCGCTTGACGCCGGTGCGCTGCGCCGCGAGCACCTTCTCGCGCACACCGCCGATCTGAAGTACCTGGCCGGTGAGGGTGATCTCACCGGTCATCGCGACGTCTTCGGCGACCGGTTCGCCGCGCGCAAGCGAAAGGATCGCAACGGCCATCGTGATCCCCGCCGAGGGACCGTCCTTCGGCACGGCCCCGGCGGGCACGTGGACGTGGACGTCGTGCTCGGAGAACCACTTCGGGTTCAGCCCGAGTTGCTCCGCATGCGCCCGCACCCACGAGTGTGCAGCCCGCGCCGACTCCTGCATCACCTCGCCGAGTTGCCCGGTGACGGTCAGACGCCCCTCGCCCGGGTACGCCTGCGCCTCGATGAAGAGCACGTCTCCGCCGACGGCTGTGACGGCGAGGCCGGTGGCGACGCCGGGATCGGAGGTCCGCTTGCGCGGGTCGGCCGGGAACCGGCGCGGCCCGAGCCAGCTGCGCACTTTGCGCTCGTCGATTCGCATCGGCTTCTCGCGGCCTTCGGCGAACTCACGGGCGGCCTTCCTGCAGACGTCGGCGATTCGGCGCTCGAGCCCTCGCACTCCCGCCTCCCGCGTGTACTCACGGATCACGACCCGTAGTGCATTGTCCGAGAAGCGCACCTTCTTGGGGTCGAGCCCATGCGCTTCGAGCTGCTTGGGGACGAGGTACTTGGTCGCGATCCAGAACTTCTCGTCCTCCGTGTAACCCGAGAGGTGGATCAGGTCCATCCGGTCGAGCAGCGGCCCGGGGATCGTCTCGAGCTGATTCGCGGTGCAGATGAAGAGGACCTTCGAGAGGTCGAACGGCAGGTCGAGGTAGTGGTCCCGGAAGCCGGAGTTCTGCTCGGGGTCGAGTACCTCGAGCATCGCGCTCGCGGGATCGCCGCGGAAGTCCGCGCCCATCTTGTCGATCTCGTCGATCAGGAAGACCGGGTTGCGCGACTCCGCGTCGCGGAGCGCGCGAATGATCGTGCCAGGCATCGCGCCGATGTAGGTGCGGCGGTGGCCGCGGATCTCCGCCTCGTCGCGGACTCCCCCGACCGAGATGCGAATGAACTTGCGCCCGAGAGCCCGCGCGATCGACTGCCCGAGCGACGTCTTGCCGACGCCGGGCGGTCCGACGAAGCAGAGGATCTGGCCCGACAGGTCCTGCTTGAGCTTGCCGACAGCAAGGAACTCGAGGATCCGGTCCTTGACCTTCTCCAGGTCGTAGTGGTCCTCGTCGAGCACCGCGCGCGCGTTGTCGAGGTCGAGGTTGTCCTTGGTCGCGGCGTTCCAAGGCAGCGACAGGATCCACTCGAGGTATGTCCGTATGACGCCGTACTCCCCTGCTGCCGACGGGAGCTTCTCGAGCCGCGCAAGCTCACGGCGTGCCGCCTTGTCGATCTCCTCCGGAAGCTTCGCCTCGTCGATTCGCTGCCGCAGCTCGTTCATCTCGGACTGCTGCTCGTCACCTTCGCCGAGCTCCTCTTGAATCGCCTTCAGCTGCTGGCGCAGGAAGTACTCGCGCTGACCCTTCTCCATCTCCGACTGCACCTGCGACTGGATCTTCGAGCCGAGCTCGACGACCTCGAGCTCGCGGTTGAGGATCACGGCGATCTCGCGCAGTCGCTCCGACACGTCATCGAGCTCCAGCAGACGCTGCTTGTCCTCGGTCTTGATCCGCAGGGTCGAGGCGACGAGGTATGAGAGCGCGCTCGGGTCGTCGACGTTGGCCGCCGCGATCTCGAGCTCGTCGGGCAGGTACGGTACGGCGGCGATCACGCGTCCGTAGAGCGTCTGCACGTTCCGGGTCAGCGCCTCGAGCTCGTCCGACTCTTCTACTTCCTCCGGCACCTCCGCGAATTCGCCGACGAGATAAGGCGCCTCCTGGAGTCGCTTCTCGAGCCGGATCCGACGCACGCCCTGGACGAGGATTCGCAGCGTTCCGTCGGGGACACGGATCATCTTGTGGATGACAGCCGCGGTCCCGATCTCGTAGACGTCGTCCCAGCTGGGCTCCTCGACCTCGGGGTTGCGGACGGTGACGAGCGCGATCATCCGGTCCCCGGCGACCGCGTCGTCGACGAGCTTGATCGAGCGCTCCTGCCCAACGGCGAGGGGGGTCATCGACTGCGGGAAGACCACCGTCTCCTTCAGCGGCAGGACCGGGAGTGTCGCGGGAATCTCGAGCTCGTCGATCGGCTGTTCGTCGAGCTGAAGCTCGCTCATGCCCTCCCCTCCACCGGAATCGTGACCTTCTCGGTCGCCGCGCGTACGGACGCAACCGGAAGCACGATCGTCAGCAGGCCCCGCCGGTACTGCGCGCGCGCCCGCCCGGGGTCCACCCGGACGCCGAGCGAGACTCCGCGTTGGAAAGCTCCGTACTCGATCTCCATGTGCTGGTAACGGCCCTCGACCCGTAGCCGGGAGCGGTTGCCTGCGACGACGAGCGTCCTGTCGTCGGCGAAGATGCGCACCTCGTCCGGATCGACGCCGGGGAGCTCGACGACGACGTGCAGCTCGGCCGGATCTTCGGTCCGGTAGACGTCCACCTGCGGGCGGAACCCCCGGCGCAGGCGGGAGAAGCGCGGAACCTGCCAGAGCTCGTCGACCAGATCCTGGATCTCGCTCTGAAGGCGTTCGAATTCGTCTTTCGGGGGCATGTTCGTAGGCTATCCGGGTAACGTCTGACGCTGGGTGTGCGTTCCGGCTTGACGTGCCCTCGCTGGCTTGGTGAGAGCTAGCTTTTGAGGAACCCGATGGAGCGGTGGACGCGACTCGTGCTTCGATTCCGGTGGCCGATACTGGTCGGCTGGCTTGTCGTCATCCTCGTCGGCGGCTGGTCGTCGACGCGGCTGTCCGCGCTCCTCTCGAACACGTTCAACGTTCCCGGGACCGACTCAGACCGCGCCCGGGCGATCCTTCAAGAGCACTTCGGCGACCGCAGCGACGGCGCGTTCAACGTCGTCTTCCGCGTGCCGAACGCCCAGGCCCCCGCGGTGCGGCGGCGCCTCCAGCTCGCGCTCGACCGCGCCGCGACGAAGCTCCCGACCGGCGAGCCGCGGGCGCTGAACGTCGCGGGACGCCACGTCCTCTACGGCGACATCGTCTCGACCCTCGACCTCGCCCACGCGAAGAAGTACACGGGCGACATCTATCGCGCGCTGCCGCACGGGCGGGGCATCACCTCGTACGTGACGGGGCAGGCGGCGATTCAGCACGACCTCGACCCGATCTTCTCCCAGGATCTGAAGAAGGGCGAGTCGATCGCCCTCCCGATCGCGTTCGTCGTGCTGCTCGCCGTCTTCGGCCTCTCCGTCGCCGTGACGATGCCGTTCCTGTTCGCCGCGGCGACGATCATGGGCACGCTCGGGATCGTCTACGGCGTCGCGCACCTTCTGACGATGCCGACGTATGTCACGAACCTCGTGCAGCTGATCGGGCTCGGGATCGCGGTCGACTACTCGCTGCTCATCGTCTACCGGTTCAGAGAGGAGCTGCGGCGCAACGACACGAAGGAAGAGGCGATCGTCCGCACGATGGCGACCGCGGGCCGCGCGGTGATCTTCTCCGGCGCGACCGTCGCGATCGGCCTCGCGCTGCTCCTGTTCATGCCGACGCCGTTCATGCGTGCGATGGGTGTCGGCGGCTTTCTGATCCCGCTCGTCTCGATCGCTGCGGCGGCGACTCTTCAACCCGCGCTCCTGTCGCTGTACGGTCGCAAAGGCACGGCGCGGATCCCCTTGCTGCCCAAGCGCTTCCGCGGCGAGGCCGAGACTGGCTTCTGGCACTGGCTTGCGGGCTCGATCATGCGGCGCCCTGCATGGTTCCTCGCGGCGGGTGCTGCACTCCTCGTCGCCGCTGCGATCCCGGTCTTCGGGCTCCAGCTGACCCCGGGCTCCGCCCAGGGGATCCCGCAGACGCCGCAGTCCGTCCGGGGCTTCAACCTGTTGCGGCACGCGATCGGGCCCGGGACCGTCTCTCCGACTCAGATCGTCGTCGACTCGGGCCGCGCCGGCGGTGTCAGGGCGCCACAGGTGCAGGCGGCGGTTCGACGGCTTGCCGGCAGGCTCGAGCGCGACCCGGAGGTCGTGACCGTACGGACGAGCCCGGCGCCGCCTTTCGTCGACCGCAGCGGCCGCTACGAGGAGGTGATTGTCGCCGGCCGGCACGAGTACGGCGAGGAGCCGGCGCAGAAGTTCGTCCACCGGCTCCGCGACCAGATCGTCCCGGCTGCAGGCTTTCCTTCCTCGACGCAGGTGCTCGCCGGAGGAGGGCCACCGCAGGGCGTCGACTTCCTCCAGCGCTCGTACAGCCTCTTCCCCTGGCTCGTCCTCGGTGTCCTCGCCCTCACCTACCTCCTGCTGATGCGCGCCTTCCGCTCGGTCGTGCTCCCCCTGAAGGCGGTGGTGTTGAATCTGCTGTCGGTCGCGGCGAGCTACGGGATGCTCGTGCTGGTCTTCCGGTGGGGTGTCGGGCAGACCGTGCTCGGGCTGTACCAGTTCGGGCAGATCGAGGGCTGGATCCCGATCTTCCTCTTCGCGATGTTGTTCGGCCTCTCGATGGACTACGAAGTGTTCCTGGTCACGCGCATGCGCGAGGAGTGGGACCGGGGAGCCGACAACGTCAAGGCTGTGTCACAGGGGCTCGAGCGAACCGGCAGGATTGTGACAGCCGCCGCGATCATCATGGTCGCCGCATTCTCGGGGTTCGTCGCCGGCCGGATCGTCGGCCTCCAGGAGTTCGGGCTCGGGCTCGCGGTGGCGATCCTCGTCGACGCGACGATCGTTCGCGCGCTGCTCGTCCCGTCGCTGATGGCGCTGTTCGGACGCTGGAACTGGTGGCTGCCGCGCAACGTCGCGCGCGTGATCCGGGTCAAGCCGTCGCCGCTCGAGGGGAGGCCCGCACTGCGGCCGGCCGGCCGCTAGTGCCAGGCGCCCCAGATGACGAGGGCGACGATGCCGGCCAGGACCAAGATGGCCAGCCACATCGCCGTGAAGGCTCGGCGGTCGCCCGGTTTCGGGCCCGGTTCCGGCGTGTAGGGATCGAGCAGCGGCGCTGGCTGGCGGGGCAGCTCGTCGTCTCCCTCGAGGACTTCGGGCTCCGGCTCGACCAGTCTCTCTTCCTCGCGCTCGCTCATCCCGGCGGTCTTGCCCGTTGGGCGCGATTACCATGCCGCCCCGATGAAGGGCGTCATCCTTGCCGGGGGAAAGGGCACTCGCCTTCACCCGCTCACGCGGATCACGAACAAGCACCTGCTACCTCTCTACGACCGCCCGATGGTGACCTACACGATCGAGGCGCTCGTGAACGCCGGGGTCACGGAGCTGATGCTCGTCACCGGCGGAACCCACGCGGGGGAATTCTTCCGGCTGCTCGGGAACGGGCACGAGTACGGGATCGACCGTCTCTTCTACGGCTACCAGGAGCAGGAGGGTGGGATTGCCGAGGCGCTCGGGATCGCCGAGCGCTTCGTCGCCGGCGACCGTGTGCTCGTGATGCTCGCTGACAACATCTTCGAGCGTTCGATCAAACCGGCGGTCGAGAACTTCTCCTCCCAGGAGCGAGGCGCCCGGATCCTGCTCGCCCGGCTACCGGAGCCCGAGCACCTCCGCCATCTCGGCGTGCCCGAGCTCGACGGCGACGGACGCGTCGTCCGGATCGTCGAGAAGCCGCAGAACCCTCCGAGCGAGTTCGCGGTCACGGGCATCTACTTCTATGACGAGGCGGTCTGGGACGTGATCGCGAAGCTGAAGCCGTCAGATCGTGGGGAGCTCGAGATCACGGACGTCAACAACTGGTACGTCGAGCAGGGAACGATGGAGTACGACGTGCTCGACGGCTTCTGGGGCGACGCGGGCGAGTCGATCGACGCCTACTACGAGGTCAACGACTTCGTCCGTGGGCACGGGGTGAACAAGCAGTGATCGACGGGCTCTTGCGGCTTCCCTTTCGTGTGCACGAGGATGAGCGCGGCTGGTTCGCCGAGATCCGGCGGGAGAGCCTGCTCCCGAAACCGACGCGCCAGACGAACGTCTCCTTCTCGCGCAAGGGCGTGATCCGCGGGCTCCACTACCACGAGCGGGGTCAGGACGATCTGTTCGTCTGCCTCCAGGGCGCCGCGCGCGTCGTCGTGCTCGATCTCGAGACCGGCGAGACGTTCGCCGAGGACATCGGCGACGAGAACCCGGTCGCCGTCTACGTGCCCGGCCGGTGCGCCCACGGCTTCGAGGCTCTGACCGACCTTCTCTTCTGCTACCACGTGACCGAGGAGTACGACCCCGCGGAGCCGGACGAGCACGGGGTTCCCTGGGACGATCCCCGCGTAAAACACCTCTGGAGCACGCAATCGCCGATCCTCTCGGAACGGGACCGGGTAGCGGCGTCCTGATCACCGGCGCCGGTGGGCAGCTCGGGGAGGCG
>JBARRS010000136.1:0-1967 GCA_049644345.1 Gaiellaceae bacterium | reverse complement strand
GCATACTGGGGGATGCAGGTCCCGCCCCCGGAGCACGCCGGTGTGAACGCGGCGACCGGGATGTTGAGCGGTCCGGTGAAGGTCGAGTTCGAAGGCGTCCCCCAGTCGACGTGGAACCGCCACAGATTGAGGCTGTTCGTGGCGAACGCAAGCAGGTAGTTCGGGGAGCCCGCGGGCGGGAGCGTGGCCCCGTCCAGATCCGAGGGAAGGAGGCCGCCGTACGCGCTACCCGCGTCGAAGCACTGCTGGCTCGCCGACAGGCCCTGCAGCATGCTCGCGCGGTCGAAGGCGCAGACCTTCGCGCCCGCGAAGGCGGAGCCGTTGTTGAAGATGTTGTAGGTCGTGTAGTTGGCGTCTGGCCAGACGCCGAGCTTCGGATAGTCCGGGAAGGCGACGTTCCCGTAGCTGAAGGCGTAGCGGTAGTACGAGCCGGTGGGATCGCTGGACGTCGAGACGGCGACGCACTGGAGATACGGCGTGGTGGAGACGGAGAACTGGCTGACGATCCAGCGGTTGGCGATGCGGTCGTACTTGACGGTGCCGTCGCCGTCGTTGTTGGTCTGGCAGCCGCCTCCGAAGCCGGCCCAGAGCGTGTTCGTCGCCACCGGTCCGTAGACCACCGCGCCGGATGACTTGTTGAAGATCGCGAAGCCCGAATTGACGAGCTGGAAGTACTGGTTCGGGCCGACGTCGCCGTTGGTGTCGGGCGGCGCCGAGTCGACCGTGAAACCGGGGAGGCCTGCACCGACGCCCTCGAAACCGGCGCCGGCGGTAGGAGCAGCCGCGGCGCCGGGCTGCGACTGGAGAGCCGGATCGAACGGAGTGCCGATGCCGGGCACGGGTAGGAACCTCTTGACCTCTTTCCCGGCGTCCTCCGCGGCGGGCCTTGCCGCCCGAATGTCGCGCAACGGCGGCGACACGTCGTGGCGCACGTCTCTCCTGACCTCAACCGTGCGCGCTCTCGTGGTGCCCCCGGCGGACGCGGCCGCCGCGACCGCTCCGATCAAGAGCAGCGCGATCGCGACTGCAACGCTGACGACGACGGACTGGCGGTTTCGCACGGACCCTCCCTACCCCTCGAACAACTCGGCCCGCCGAGGATAGAACGCGGATCGGATCTTTACTAGGGGGCAAGTGCGCCCAATGAGCGACTATTGATCAACTGATTCGCGCCGGCGTTTCTCCCGCGCCTGGCGAGCCGTTCCTCGTTGACATCGCTTCACGAGAATCGTAGGGTCGCTTCAGGTTTTCTTCGACGGGGTCTAAGGAGATCTTGGATGCCGTCGAGCGCGCCGGACATCGCCACCGAGGTCGATGTCGGACAGCGACTCCGAGTCCTTCGCCGACTGCGGCGCTGCACGCTACGGACGGTCGCGGACCGCGCCGGCCTGAGCGAGAGCTTCCTCAGCCAGGTCGAGCTTGGCCGCGCGAGCGCGAGTATCGCCTCGCTGCGTCGGATCGCCCAGGCCCTCGGCGTCAGTGTCGCCGACCTCTTCGAGCCGAGCGGAATGCCCCGACCTCGCGTGCTTCGCCGGGACGAGCGACCTGCGCTCTCGTTCGGCATCCTCGGCAGAAAGCTCCTCCTCACACCGCGCCCCCTTCAGCACCTGGAGGTCTTTGTCGGCGAGCTCGATCCGGGCGGGTCGACCGGTAACGAGCCGTACTCACACGGGGACTCGGAGGAGCTCTTCGTCGTGCTCTCCGGCTCGGTCCAGCTCGCGCTCGGAGGCGAGCTCCACGAGCTCGAGAGCGGCGACAGCATCGACTACCGAAGCTCGACGCCGCATCGAATCTCGAACGTCGGCGAGGACCTGGCAGAGGTCATGTGGATCATCAGCCCCCCGAGCTATTAGGAGGAAGAAGGAGGAACAGCATGGACAAGCAGGAGGGAATTGAGCGGCGGCTCAGCCGCGAGGATCTCCTCAAGCTCGCAGCTGCAGCGGGAGGGGCGAGCCTCCTGGGGGGCC
>JBARRS010000135.1:0-32121 GCA_049644345.1 Gaiellaceae bacterium | reverse complement strand
CCGCGACTCGCCGACCAGGAGTTGCTCCAGGCAGTGGGGCGACTGTCGCTACAGCGGCGGGTCGTCGTCGTCCTCCGCTACGGCCTCGGCTACACGCCGGCGATGATCGCCGAGCTGCTCGTGCTGCCTGTCGGCACAGTCCATTCACGGCTAGCGCGGGCGCTCGAGGACCTGCGCGCGCACTATGAGGTGAACGATGTCGAGCGATCTTGAACAACGGCTGAGGGACGCGTTTCAGGAGCTGCCGAGCCCGGCGCGAGAGGTCTCGGCGCGTGCGCGGAGGGCTGTGCTTGCGACGCTGCCGCCGCGGCGGCGGGGCCGGGGCGGCTGGGTGGTCGCGGTCGCGTTCGCGGTTGCCGCGGTCGTCGGCGTCACCGCCGGGGCACTCGCCGCGACCGGAAAGCTGCACGTTCAGCTCGGGTCGAAGCCGGCGCAGACCGCCGAGACGGCAACGTCGCGGTTGGTGCTGCCTCGGGGCACCCACGGCTTCGCCGTCGTCGCGGACGGCCGGCTCTGGCTTGCTACGCGCCGGGGGCTGCGGATCGAAGGTCTGCCCGTCTCAGCGGCCGAGCTGTCGCCGCACGCCCTGTATGCCGTGGTCGGCATCGGCACCTCGCTCGTCGTGCTGGCGCCCCGTCAGCGTCACGCCTGGGCTCACGAAACAGGCGGCCGTGTGGTGGCAGCCGCGTGGAGGCCCGACGGCCTTCAGATCGCATACGTGGTCGCGCGCCGAGGACGGTATGAGCTGCGCCTGATCGAGGGCGACGGCGACCACGACCACCTCGTCGACGCGCGAGTGGCGCCTGTCAAGCCGTCGTGGCGCTCGGACTTGCTCGCGGTCGCCTACGTCGGCGCCGGTGGGCGCGTGATCGTCTACGACCTCGGTCATCGATCGCGAAGGATCGTCCGGGCCTCGACGAGTTGCGCAGGGGGGCGCGTGCTCGGTTTGGCGTTCGCTCCCCGGGACGGGCGGCTCGCGTTCAACGGGAGCACGGGCGTCGGTGTCTGGAATCCCGGCCGGAAGCACATCAGTTGCGCCGGCGGCGCGCTCGGCTTGACGGGGGTCGCCTGGCTTTCCGAGGGCGAGGCTTTGGTCACCACCGAGACTCCTCGCGGCATCGGGCTCAGCTTCCTGCGGCGGTACCAATCGAGTTCGTCCGGGCCGCTTCGAACCGAAGGTGAGGCAAGTTCAGACGCCCCGCTCGTCGGGCTATCGGCCCCTCCTTGGGGTTGGCCTGTCGCCGTGGCGACGCTGCCGCCGGGGCAAGGGACAATGATCGTCCGGGCTGCGCCTCCGTCGGTCGACGGGGTCTACAGATTCCGTCCGGGCGTGGTCCTGCTCCGGCTTCCCAAGAGGGCCGGGCGGCTCTCGATCATCTGGCGCTGACACGGATTCGGCACGAACGGGTCACCCACGCGTGACGTCGTTGTTGCCACCATCGACGACATGCCGAATCTTCCGCTCTCGCGGCGGCATGCCGTCGTCGTGGCTGCGGCTGCGATCGTGCTGCTACTCCTCGGCGGCCGTTTGCTGCTGCATGCAGGCGGGGCGTCGACCGCGGTTCCCCCGTCGCAGCCCCTGCCTGTGCCCGGCGCATCTGTCTCGGCTGCGGAGGTCGTCGTCGACGTTGTCGGCGCGGTCCGTCACCCAGGCCTCTATCGGATGCGGCAAGGAGACCGGATCGCCGACGCAGTCGCCCGGGCGGGCGGCCCGCGCAAGGCCGATCTTGCGCTGATCAACCTCGCGGCGCCGCTCGCGGACGGGGAGCAGGTGGTCGTGCCGCGCCGAGGGCTGGGCGCGGCTGCGACCGGGGCGGGTGGAGCCGGTGGCACCGGTGCGCCCAGTGCGTCGAGCGGCCCCGTTCACCTGAACACCGCGACCCTCGAGCAGCTCGACTCGCTGCCCGGGATCGGGCCCGTGACGGCGCAAAAGATCCTCGATTATCGGCAGAAGCACGGAGCGTTCTCATCTGTGGACGAGCTCGACGCGGTGCCGGGAATCGGCCCGGCACGACTCGACCAGCTCCGCGACCTGGTGGCTCCGTGAACCCGCCGTCGGCGCTTCGATCGGCACCTCATCTCCTTCTCGGCAGCCTCTGCGCAGGAGTCGCCGCCGCCAACCTCTTTCGGCTCTCTCTGTTACTCGTGGCGCTTTGGGCAGCGGCAACATTTGGCGCGGCGGCAATCGGTGTCTCTCGACTTGCCCTTGCTGCGCTTGCACTCGGCCTGCTCGGCTGGTGGTGGGGAAGTGCGCGCCTCGCTGTACTCGACCGAAGTGTGCTCCTACACGACGTCGACCGTGCTGAGCGGTCGCTCGTCGTCGTCACCGGACCGCCACGTCTCGGCCGCTTCACGATCCGGCTCCCCGTGAACGTTTGGCGCTTTGGCGCATTACGGCTGCGGGAGGCGGCGCTACTCCAGCTGCCGCGCGGACGGGCTCCTCCGGAGCAGGGCGCCGTGCTCGAGCTCGTGGCGGAGGTGCGTATCCCACGAGGTCCCGCGCATGGCTTCGACGAGAAAACCTGGCTTCGTCGCCACGGCATCCACGTCGTCCTTCAGGGCAGTCGCTGGCGAGTCGTGGGCCACCGGCACGGGCTAATCGGGATTCCCGACCGTGTCCGGTCATGGCTCGCTGCGGGGGTCGCCGCCGGCTTACACGGAGAACGGCGTGGCGTTGTCGAGGGCGTTGTCCTCGGGGACGATCAGGGGCTGTCGCCCGAGCTGAAGGCGCAATTTCGCGCCTCGGGCCTCTACCACCTGCTCGCCGTGTCCGGTCAGAACGTCGCGCTCGTCGCCGGCGGCGTCCTCGCGGCCGCCTGGCTTCTGGGTGTCTCCCGCTGGGCCGGGGAGCTCGGCGCGCTCGCCGGCATCGGCGCCTACGTGCTCGCTGTCGGTGCACAGCCGTCGGTCGTGCGCGCTGGGATCGCGGGGGCGTTGACGTCTCTCGCCTGGCTGACGGCTCGGGCCGCCGACCGGTGGTACTGCCTGATGCTCGGGGCGCTCGCGCTGCTCGCGTGGAACCCATATGTCCTGCTCGATGCAGGCTTCCAGCTGTCGTTCGTCGCCGTCGCGGCGATCTTCATGCTCGTGCCGCGGCTGCAGGCGGTGCTCGCCGGGTATCCGCTGCCGCGCTCGCTCGCCGCAGTCGTTGCGGTTTCGGCCGCCTGCGGAGCGGCGACCGCTCCGATCCTTTGGCTCCAGTTCGGTGCGATCCCGCTGCTGACGATTCCCGCCAACGCCCTCGCGGCGCCTGCGGTCGGCCCAGTGCTCGGGCTCGCGCTGGCGTCGGCTGTGGTCCAGCCGCTCGCGCCGTCGGCAGCGGCCGCGCTCGCGCAGCTCGACGGGCTCTGCGCCGCCTACCTCGCGACTTGCGCCAGGGTCGTGGGCAGTCTGCCGTTCGCCCAGGCGCGCTCCCCGCAGGCCGCGGCGGCCGTCGTGAGCGGTGCCGTAACCATCTCCGCCTATGCTTGGCGCCGGTGGCGGAGCTCAAGCCCGCATATCTCCTGACCGGAAGCGACCGGCCGAAGGTGGTGCGAGCGCTGCGGCGCCTGCGCGAGCGCGTCGGCGAGGAGGCCACCGAGCGCCTCTCCGCGCTGGAGACGAGCGGCGCGGACGTCGTAGCCGCGTCCAACGCGCTCGGCCTCTTCGCGGTCGAGCGGCGCCTTGTCGTCGTCGAGGATGTGGAGGGCTGGAAGGTTGGCGACGTCGATGCGGTCACTGCCTACCTCGACGATCCGGCGCCCGCGACGGTGCTGGCGCTCGTCGGAGCGGACGTTCGTGCCGATGCTCCACTCACGAAAGCCGTTGCGCGCGCCGGCGAGGTGCTCGTGTTCGAACTGCCGAAGCGCGGACGCAAGGTCGATCTGGCCGGCTGGGTCGCGGTGCAGTTCGCGTCGCAGGAGGCGCAGGCGGATCCGTCCGCCTGTCGCGCGCTCGTCGGCCTCGTCGGCGAGAACCTCGACGAGCTCGCAGCCGAGGTCGACAAGCTCACCGCCTGGGCATCCGGGGAGCCGATCACCGAGCACGCGGTGGCGCTCCTCGTGGCGCCGCGGGCGGAGACGCCTCCCTTCGCTCTCACGGATGCCTGGGGCCGGCGCGACGTCGGTGCCGTGCTCGCTGCCGGCGTGCAGCTCGTCGAGCGCACCGGTGAGCCGGCGCGGGACGCCCTTCCACGGCTCGTCGGGCTGCTGCTGAGCCATGTGCGACGAGTGGCGGACTGTCAGGCTTTCGCCGCAGAAGGGGTCTCGCCCAAGGAGGCGGCGGAGCGCATAAAGAAGAATCGTTACTACGTGGAGAAGCTCTTCGAGCAGGCCGCCAACTTCACGGCCGACGAGCTGCGCGATGCGATCGTCCGGCTCGCCCAGCTCGACCTCGCCTTCAAGGGCGGCAGCCGGCTGCCCTCAGAGCTCGAGTTCGACCGCGCGCTCGTCGAGCTGACGAGCCCGCGCGCCGCCTAGCTGCGGTCGGCGGTCAGCCGGTCGGCCTGCGACTTCTTGCGCGCGGCGGTGTTTTGGTGCAGAGCGCCGTGCGCGACGGCCTTGTCGATCCAGCGGACGAGCGTGCGGTGCTCGTCCGCGATTCGCTGCTTGTCGCCGTCCTCGATCGCGCGCTCGAGCCGCTTCGTCAGCGTCTTCACGGTCGAGCGGTAGCGGAGATTCTCGAACCGCTCCTGAGCAGCGGTCCGGACACGCTTCTTCTGTTGCTTGATGTTCGGCATTCGCGAAAAAGCCCGCAACGCGGGCGGCCGCGATCGTAGCAGACGGCCAATTCGGGGCCGCGCAAGCGGCCGGTCTTCTTATCCTCCCTCGAGTGAGCGCGGAGGTGACAGAGCCCCACTCGGGCGCGGCCGCACGTCGGCGTCGGCTCGCGTGGGCGACGGCGATCTTCTCGCTCGCGACGGGCGTCTCCCGGATTCTCGGTCTGCTCCGCGAGATCGTGGCCGCCTACTACTTCGGAGCGGCCGGCCGGATCAACGCGTTCACCGTCGCCTTCCAGATCCCGAACCTCGTCCGAGCACTGGTCGCGGACGCCGCGCTCTCGTCGGCGTTCGTCCCCGTCTTCAGCGAGCTCCTCGAGAAGGGCGATCGGAAGCGCGCCTGGCGTGTCGCTTCGAGCCTCTTCTGGCTGATGCTGCTCGGGCTCGGCGCGATCACAGCCCTCTTCATCGTGCTCGCGCCGTGGGTCCTGATTCCGTTCGGGAACCCCGGCGGCGACCGCGGGCTTGCCATCGGCCTCTCGCGCGTGCTTTTCCCGATCGTGGCGCTGCTCGGCATCTCCGGGATCGTCGTCGGGATCCTGAACAGCTACGAGCACTTCGCCGTCCCGGCGCTGACGCCGGTCTTCTGGAACCTCGCGATCATCGTCGGCCTCGTGATCGGGGTCCCGCACGCGCACGGGATGAGCGCGAAGCTCTACGTGTACGCGGCGTCGATCCTCGTCGGGACGGTGATCCAGGTGCTGCTGCCGCTTCCGTGGCTGCGGGGCCTGGACGGGCAGCTGCGGCTCGTGATCGACTGGCGCGACCCTGCCGTCCGGCGTGTGCTGGCGCTGATGATCCCGGTCACGCTCGGTCTCGGGCTGATCAACTTCAACGCGGTCGTCGACTCGCTCTTCGCCTCCCGGCTGATCGACCCGAGGCTGGCGCCGACCGCGATCGACAAGGCGTTCCGGATCTACATGCTGCCGCAGGGGATGTTCTCGGTCGCGGTCGCG
Organism: Gaiellaceae bacterium; assembly: GCA_049644345.1. GTDB lineage: Bacteria > Actinomycetota > Thermoleophilia > Gaiellales > Gaiellaceae > JBARRS01. The sequence continues at coordinate 26,409 of JBARRS010000135.1, read as the reverse complement.
ACGGTGTTGTTCCCCTCGCTCTCACGCCTCGCCGCCCGCGGAGACATGGACGGCTTTCGCCACACGGTCGGCCTAGGCCTTCGCCAGATCGCGTTCCTGCTCGTGCCGGCGAGCGTCTTCGCGGCGGTGCTCGCGGAGCCGATCGTCCGGCTGCTGTACCAGCGCGGGCATTTCGAGCCGAACCAGACACCGGTCGTCGCCGCTGCGCTCGCCGCGTTCTCGGCAGGGCTCACGTTCAACGGGACGATGCTGATGCTGAACCGCGCCTTCTTCAGCCTCCAGTCGAACTGGATCCCGACGCTCGTCGCGCTCGCCAACCTCGGCCTGAACGCGGCGCTCGACGCCGCCTTCTACCGCTTCGGGACGTGGGGACTCCCGCTCTCGACCTCGGTCGTGAACATCGCCGGCACTGGGGCGCTGCTCCTGCTCCTTCGCCGGCGCTTGGGCCGGATCGAGACGGGAGAGACGGCCCGCGCCCTCGCCCGCATCACGGTGGCCTCGGCCGCTCTCGCCGGCGTCTCGTTCGCCGTTTGGCTCGGCCTCGACAGCGCGCTCGGGCGTGCGATCGGCCAACAGATCGTCTCCGTCGGGCTGGCGCTCGCTGCGGGCATCCTCGTTTACCTCGTTTCGTGCCGTTTGCTGGGAGTTCGCGAGCTCGAGGCGTTGCTAGCCTTGCGAGGGCGCCGCAACCGGCGCTGATCGCCCATGGACCAGGAACGCATTCGCAACTTCTCGATCATCGCGCACATCGACCACGGCAAGTCGACGCTCGCCGACCGCATCCTCGAGCTGACCGGGGCGGTCACCGGCCGCCAGATGCGGGAGCAGGTGCTCGACACGATGGAGCTCGAGCGCGAGCGCGGGATCACGATCAAGGCTCAGGCGGTGCGCGTCGACTGGAAGGGCCACCAGCTCAACTTGATCGACACGCCCGGCCACGTCGACTTCACCTACGAGGTCTCGCGCTCGCTCCAGGCATGCGAGGGGGCGCTGCTCGTCGTCGACGCAGCCCAGGGGATCGAGGCGCAGACGGTCGCGAACGCGTATCTCGCGATCGAGAACGAGCTCGAGATCGTGCCCGTCGCGAACAAGATCGACCTGCCCCAAGCCGACCCGGACGGTGCCGCCGAGGAGCTCGCCGCGCTTGTCGGAGACTCGCCGGAGCGCGTGCTGCGAATCTCCGCGAAGACCGGGGAGGGCGTCGAGGGCGTGCTCGACGCCATCGTCGAGCGCATCCCGTCGCCGGCCGGCGACGTCGAGGCGCCGTCCCGGGCGCTGATCTTCGACTCGTCGTACGACCAGTACCGGGGCGTCGTCGCGTTCGTCCGCGTCGTGGACGGCTCCTTCTCGGCGCGCGAGCCGCTGCGCGCGATGGCGCAGGGGACGCGCTTCGAGGCGGAGGAGCTCGGCTTCTTCTCGCCGACGATGCGACCTGCCGGCGCGCTGGGAGCGGGCGAGGTCGGCTACGTCGTCACCGGGCTCAAGGATGTCAGCCGGTTGCGCGTCGGCGACACGCTCACGGCCGAGCAGCGGCCGGCGGCGGAGCCGCTGCCGGGCTACAAGGACGTGAAGCCGATGGTCTTCGCCGGGCTGTTTCCGACGGACTCGGACGACTACCCGGCGCTCCGCGACGCGCTCGAGAAGCTGAAGCTGAACGACGCCGCGCTCTTCTACGAGCCGGAGACTTCACAGGCGCTCGGCTTCGGCTTCCGTTGCGGCTTCCTCGGCCTGCTGCACATGGAGATCGTCCGCGAGCGGCTCGAGCGCGAGTTCGACCTCGACCTGCTCGTGACCGCCCCGAACGTCGCCTACCGGGTGTTGACGAAGGCGGGCCAGGAGGTCGAGGTGCACAACCCGGCCGAGATGCCGCGCGAGGTCGAGCTCGTCGAGGAGCCCTACATCAAGGCTTCCATCATCGTTCCGAAGGAACACGTCGGCGCGGTGATGGAGCTGAACGAAGAGCGGCGCGGCCGCTTCGACCACATGGAGTACCTCTCGGAGAGCCGCGTGTTGCTCTCGTACGAGCTGCCCCTGGCCGAGGTCGTGCTCGACTACTACGACCAGCTGAAGTCGCGCACGCGCGGGTACGCAAGCTTCGACTACGACGTCGTCGGATTCCGCGAGGGCGCAGTCGAGCGGGTCGACATCCTGATCGCCGGCGAGCCGGTCGATGCGCTCTCGATGATCGTCCACCAGAAGGGCGCGTACTCCCGCGGGAAAGCCCTCGTCGAGCGGCTGCGCGAGGAGATCCCGCGGCAGCTCTTCGACGTGCCCGTGCAGGCGGCGATCGGCTCGCGGGTGATCGCGCGGGAGACGATCAAGGCGAAGCGCAAGGACGTGCTCGCGAAGTGCTACGGCGGCGACATCACGCGCAAGCGGAAGCTGATCGAGCGCCAGAAGGCGGGGAAGAAACGCATGAAACAGGTCGGCGCTGTCGAAGTCCCGCAGGAGGCCTTTCTCGCGGTCCTGAACCTGGACGGGGGCCGGAAATGAACGCCGGATCGGTCGGGCATCTCTACGTCCACCTGCCGTTCTGCGCTCAACGGTGCGGCTACTGCGACTTCGTCACCGTGGTCGGGCGGCAGGGCCAGCACGCTGCGTATGTCGACGCGCTGCTCGCGGAGCTCGAGCTCGAGCGCGAGGTGCTGGCGCCGCAGCTCGAGAGTGTCTTCCTCGGCGGCGGCACGCCGACGTTCACCGAGCCTCGCGAGCTGGAACGGCTCTTGCGGGCGCTGCCGCCCGCGGCTGAGGTGACGGTCGAGGCGAACCCCGAGACGGTGACCCCGGCGCTTGCACGCCTTCTGTCACGAAACGGGGTCAACCGCGTGTCGATCGGAGCGCAGACCTTCAACAGGGCTCTTCTGGACGTGCTCGAGCGCGTTGCCGGGCCGGACGACATCCGACGCGCCTACTACGTTCTGCGTGATGTCGGATTCGACAACATCTCGCTCGACCTCATCTACGGAATTCCGGGCCAGGGCACCGCCGACCTCGACGCCGACATCGACGAAGCGCTGGCGCTTGCGCCCGAGCACCTCTCCTGCTACGAGCTCGAGGCCAAAACCGGCACGCGGTTCAGCCACGCGCATGGCCAGGGGCTCGCCCGGCAAGCCGATGCCATGGAGGGCTACTTCGAGCGAGTGGTCGAGCGGCTGACGGGCGCCGGTTACCGGTGGTACGAAACGGCGAACTTCTGCTTGCCCGCTTCGAGAGCGGACGGACGCGACTTGCGTGCGCGCCACAACCTCGCCTACTGGCGTGGCCGTGACTACCTCGCCCTGGGCATCGGCGCCGTGTCGACTGTTGCCGGCGTCCGGCGTCGCAACGCACCGCGGCTGGCACCGTATCTGCGCGCAGTTGCGGCCGGAGACCCGCCTCCGCGCGAGCTCGAGCTGCTGGACGAGCAGGTCCGGCTGCGCGAACGCCTGCTGCTAGGTCTGAGGCTCGACGAGCCGCTGCCGACCGCGGAGCTTGCCACTGCCCTCGACCACGGCGCGCTCGCGCGCGTCGAGCAGCTCGGCCTGGTCCGGCGCGGGCGAGCGAATGGCGGCGCCGACTCGATCTCGCTGACGCCGCGAGGCCGCTTCTTGGGCGGCGCCGTGACTGCCGAGTTGCTCGCCTAAAATTCCTGCAACGGAGATGAAACCGACGCACCTGGAGTTGAGCGAGCGCCAGCGGGAGGTCCTGCGGCGCGTCGTCGAGCAGTACATCGCGACCGGTGAACCGGTCGGCTCGAAGACGCTCGTCGATCGCGGCGGAGTCCGTGCTTCATCCTCGACGGTGCGCTCCGAGCTCGCAGGGATGGAGTCGCTCGGGCTCCTCACCCATCCGCACACGTCTGCCGGGCGAGTGCCTACGGAGGCCGGCGTCCGCATCTACGTCGCCGAGCTGCTCGCCGGGCTCGAGCCCAAGCCGGCACCGTTTCCGCTCGAGCTCGCCGCGGCCGAGCGGGAGGTGGACGCGGCGCTGCAGGCGACCACCGAGATGCTCTCGGAAGTGACGCGGTTGCTCGCTCTCGTCTCGGCGCCGCCGCTCCGAACCGCTTCGCTCCGTCACGTCGAGGTGCTTCTGCTGCAGCCCCAGGTCGTGATGGTGGTCGTGATCACGACCACGGGTTCGGTCACGAAGGGCATCTACACCTTCGACGAGCCCGTCGACGCGGGCCTTGCGGCCTGGGCGAAGCAGTATCTGAACGAGACGCTGGTCGGGCACCAGTTGAGCCCGCGCCTGCTTCGCCAGCGCTTCGAGGAACCAAGCCTGGGCGAGCGTGAGCGCGAGTTTCTGGCATCGGTTCGCCCTGCCTTCACGGAGCCACTCGAACGCGAGCAGCAGAGCCTGTTCGTGGGCGGTGCGGCGGCTCTCCTCGATGCCGTCCGCGCCGACGAGCTCGAGAGCTACCAACAGCTCATGGAGACGCTCGAGCGGCGGGCGGCGCTGGTCGAGATCCTCGACCAGGCCCTCGACCCCCAGCGGCCGTTCGTGCGAGTCGGCGTCGAGCTCGACCACCCTGGCCTAACGAAGCTCTCTCTCGTCGGCGCCGCGTACGGAGTCGCGCATCGCACGCTCGGTGCGGTCAGTCTGCTAGGGCCGGTGCGCATGGATTACGAGAAGGCGATCCGCTCGGTCCGAGGCGCGGCGCAGGAGCTCTCGAGGTTCGTGGAGGATTTCTACGGGGACAACTGAGCGCGGCGCTACGGTTCGGTACATGTCCACGACGCAACGCGACTACTACGAAATTCTCGGCGTCGAGCGTTCGGCCGCAAACGGCGAGATCAAGAAGGCTTTTCGTCGGCTCGCCCGCGACCTGCATCCAGACGTCTCGGAGGCTCCCGACGCAGAGGAGCGCTTCCGCGAGGTCGCCGAGGCCTACGAAGTGCTCTCGAAGCCGGAGACGCGTGAGCTCTACGACCGATACGGCCATGCCGGCCTGCGCAGCGGCGGCTTTCAACCGACGCAGTTCGACTTCGGCACACTCAGCGACCTGTTCGCCGCCTTCTTCGGCGACGATCTCTTCGGCCTCGGCGGCCGGCCGCGGCGGGCGCGCGGCGCCGACGTCGTCGCCCAGATCGAGATCGACCTCGTCGAGGCCGCGCGCGGCGCGAGGCGAGAGGTGCCGTTTCCGGTCACGGTCGCGTGCGCGACCTGCGACGGTAGCGGGGCGGCGCCGGGGACGCAGCCGACAACGTGTCAGACCTGCGGCGGCTCGGGACAGGTCCAGCATGTCTCGCGCAGCGCCTTCGGCGAATTCATCCGCGCGCAGACCTGTCCCGCCTGCGCCGGTGCCGGACGTGTCGTCGAGCATCCGTGCCCGGACTGTCGTGGTGAGGGGCGGAGGCTCGAGGAGCGGACTCTTACGGTCGAGGTACCACCGGGCATCCATGACGGTCAGCAGATCCGGATCTCCGGCGAAGGCCACGTCGGTGCGGTCGGGGGTCGGTCGGGTGACCTCTATGTCCAGGTTCGAATCAGGCCGGATCCGCGGTTTGTCCGTGAGGGCAACGACGTGTTCTCGACCGTCGACCTGACGATGACGCAAGCTGCGCTCGGTGCGACGTTGATCGTGCCCACGCTCGACGGGGACGCCGAGCTCGAGTTCTCCGCTGGGACGCAGCCCGGCGAGATCCGCGTGCTCCGGGGTCGCGGCATGCCGGTTCTCCAGGGGTTCGGACGCGGGGATCACCGCGTGCTCGTGAACGTCGCCGTCCCTCGGCGGCTCAACGACGAGCAGCGGCGTCTGCTCGAGGAGTTCGAGCGCCTTGCGCGCGATGACACGTACCGGGTCGACGAGGGGTTTTTCGACAAGCTGAAAAGCGCGTTCCGCTGAGCTGTCTGCGCCGCGTTGCCGTCACCGTTCCCGCTGAGCGCGCTGAGCCGGCACGGGCGCTGATGCTCGAGCTGTTTCCCCAGGGATTCGAGGAAATCGAAGACCATGAGGGGGTCGAGCTCGTCGCTTACACGGACGCAGGCGGTGAGGAGCGCCTGCGCGCCGTGTTCGAGGGCGCGAGGACGGCCGACATTCCCGGCGACTGGGCCGATCGCTGGCGGCGCTTCCACCAGCCGGTTCGCGTCGGCAGGCTCTGGATCGGACCGCCCTGGGAGAAGCCGGCGCCCGGCGCAGTCACGATCGTCGTCGACCCGGGACGCGCGTTCGGCACGGGAGGCCATGCGACGACGCGCCTGTGCCTCGAGCTCCTGCTCGAGCTCGAGCCGGGCTCTCTGGTCGACGTCGGCTGCGGGTCCGGCGTGCTCGCGATCGCCGCATCGAAGCTTGGTTTCGATCCCGTCGTCGCGCTCGACCACGATCCGCAGGCGGTCGAGGCGACGAGGCTGAACGCGGAGGCGAACGCGGTCAGCCTCGACGTGCGGCTCAGCGACTTCGACGTCGAGGGGCTTCCCGCGGCCGACGCTGCGGTCGCGAACCTCTCCGCCGAACTGGTCGCAGCCGTTGGGCCGAAGCTCGACGTCTCCCGCGCGATCACCTCGGGGTACATCGAGCGATACGAGCCCGAGCTCAGCGGATTCCGACGGATCGAACGGCGCACCCACGCCGGCTGGGCGGCCGATCTGCACGAGCGCGAGTAGATTTCGCGCCTCGATGGCGACGTTCTCGGTTCGCTTCCTCGGCTGCAAGGTCTCACAGACCGACGCACAGGAGGTGCGTGAGCAGCTTCTCGAAGACGGCCACGAGGAGCGCTTTGGCGCGGCGGACGTCGCCGTCGTCAACACCTGTTGCGTCACGCATGAGGCTGTGCGCAAATCGCGCCATGCGGTCTCGCGCGCTGCGCGAACGCACGCGCGCGTGTTCGTGACCGGCTGCGGCGCCAACCTTGCTGCGGAAGCCTTCGACGGGATGCCGGAGCGCGTCGTCGTCGTCCGCCGCCGTAGTGAGGAGACGCCCGCCGCGGTCGCCGGTGCGGTGGGTGCAATTGGATGCGTCCAGGCGGACGCTCGGCTCGAGCGCGTGCGGGCGTTCGTGAAGATCCAGGACGGCTGCTCGTTCTCCTGCAACTTTTGCGTCATTCCGCTCGTCCGAGGAGCCTCGCGCAGCCGCAGCGCAGCCGCGGTCCTCGCTGAGGTCCGCCGCCGAGCAGAGCAGGGACATCGCGAGGTCGTGTTCACGGGGATCAACCTCGGCTGCTACCGCGATCGTGCTGCCGGATACACGCTCGCCCGCCTCGTCCGAGAGGCCGGGACGACGCCGGGGCTCGATCGTCTGCGGCTCTCGTCGATCGAGGTGAACCACGTCAGCGACGACCTCGTGCGGGCGTTGCGCGAGACACCGATAGTTGCCCGGCACTTGCATGTCCCGCTTCAGTCCGGCGACGACCGCGTGCTCGACGCGATGGCCCGCCGCTACACGGCGGCGACGTTCCTGCGTCGGCTTGAGCAGCTCTCCGACTTCAACCTGACCACCGACGTGATCGTCGGCTTTCCCGGCGAGGACGAGTCGGCCTTTACGAACACCGTCAAGGTCGTCGAGCACGCCGGGATCACGAAGGTGCACGTCTTCCCGTACTCGCCGCGCCCGGGAACTGCCACGGCCGCCGAGGACTCAGTCCCCGGGGTCGTCAAAAAAGACCGAAGCGCGCGGCTGCGTGAGCTCTCGCACGCGGCCTGTCTCAAGCGGTGGCATGGGAAGATCGGCTCGGAGGATCTGGTGTTGATCGACCGACCAGGGCGTGGGTACGGCGACGACTATTCGCCGTGGCTTCTGGACGGGCCTATCGGAGAGCTCGTCCGCGTCCGGGCGGCGGGGGTCACAGAGGAGGGGATCCTCGCTGCCTGACGACTGCCTCTTCTGCCGCCTCTACCGCGAGGGGGACCCTGTCCGAAAAGGCGACGGCTTCGTGGCCATCCGCGACATCAATCCCCGGGCGGAGACTCATCTGCTGATCATCCCGGAGCGCCACGTCGAGAGCTTCCGCGAGATCTGCGAGTTTCCGCCTGACGAGACGAAGCGCATGCTCGATTTCATCGCCGAGACCGCCCTCGAGGCCGGGCTCGAGGACTACCGGGTCGTCGTCAACGTTGGTCCGGGCGGCGGCCAGACGATCTTCCACCTGCACTGGCACCTGCTGGGCGGTCGGATCGCGGGGATGCCCTGATGAGCTTGATCGCGCGCCTCGAGGACGAGCTCAAGCGAGCGATGACCGCGCGCGACGCCGAGCGCCGCGACGCGTTGCGGTTGATCCTGGCGAGCCTGCGCTCGGCCGAGAAGGAGCTCCAGCGCCCGTTGCACGACGACGAGGAGCTCCAGGTGCTCCAGCGGGAGCGGAAACGGCGGGTCGAGGCGATCGAGGCCTACAGCTCTGCGGGCCGGGATGCGCAGGCGGAGGGGGAGGAGCACGAGCTCGCGATCCTCGAGGAGTTCATGCCGGAGCCGCTGTCCGAGGAGGAGTTGGAAGAGATCGTCGACGATGCGATCGCCGAGGTTGGCGCGACGAGCATGCGCGACTTCGGACGTGTGATGGCGGACGTCATGCCTCAGGTCTCGGGGCGGGCGGACGGCTCGGTCGTGAGCCAGCTCGTGCGCGAGAAGCTCGCCTGAAGCGGCCTCAAAGACGGCACCGCCGACCTCCTCCCCGCTGTCAGCCTATCGAGGAGGGGCGCACGGGTGGGAAACGCGGGTGCGCCGAAAGTGTGTCAACCACGGGGCTTCGGAGCCCCGGCCACCGTTCGTGAGAACGGTCCCTAGACTGAGCCGAGTGCAAGAAGTGCTGTCGGTCTCGAACGACGTTGCGGCGGAGCTCGCGACAATCGGCGACGGGGTGCTCGATGCGCTCCGCGAGCGGCTCCGCTGCGCGATCCACCTTCGGGGGAATCGCCTCACGATCGAGGGCGACGACACGCACGTCGAACAGGCGCGCGCGGTCGTCGACGAGCTCGCCGAGCTCGTCGAGGGCGGACACGAGATCGGCCCCGCCACGGTCGACGCTGTCCTCGCTGCCCTCGACCAGACCGAGGACATTCGCGAGGTCTTCGACGATGTCGTCTGGCGCCATCGCGGCAAGGACATCGCGCCGAAGACGGTGATGCAGAAGCGCTACGTCGACGCGATCCGCGGCCATACGATCACGTTCGCGATCGGGCCGGCCGGGACGGGCAAGACGTATCTCGCGATGGCGCTGGCGGTCGCTGCGCTCTCGAACCGTGAGGTCGGCCGCATCATCCTCACGCGACCGGCCGTCGAGGCCGGCGAGCGGCTCGGCTACCTCCCGGGCACGTTGCTCGAGAAGATCGATCCCTATCTGCGCCCGCTTTTCGATGCGCTCTACGACATGCTCGAGCCTGATCGCCTCGCCGCGTACATGGAAAAGGGGACGGTCGAGGTCGCTCCGCTCGCGTTCATGCGCGGAAGGACCCTGAACGACTCGTTCATCATCCTCGACGAGGCCCAGAACACGAGCCCCGAGCAGATGCAGATGTTCCTGACGCGGTTGGGGTTCGGTTCGAAGGTCGTCGTCACCGGCGACGTCACCCAGGTCGATCTACCGCGCGACCAGGCCTCGGGCCTGATCCAAGTGCAGGAAATCCTCGGCGCGCTCGACGGCATCGCGTTCATTCGCTTCGGGCACGAGGACGTCGTGCGCCACAAGCTCGTCCAGCGGATCGTCGAGGCGTACAAGCTGCACGCGGAGGAGACGGGCACCCAACGCCGGAAATAGCGTGGTGACCGTGGAGGTCGACAATCGAAGCGGCGTCACCGTCGAGTCCGAGGCGGCGGTGGAGTTGGCTCGCGCAGTGCTCGCGGCGGAGGGAATCGACGAGGGCGAGCTCGGGCTCCACTTCGTCGGACCGGATGAGATTCGGACGCTGAAGCGGGAGCATCTCGGAGTCGACGAACAGGCCGACGTCCTGTCCTTCCCGATCGACGCCCGCGCGCGGCTGCCGGTGGGAATCCCGCGGCAGCTCGGGGACGCTGTCCTCTGTCCCCAGGTCGTCGGCGGCGACTGGCGGCGCCCGCTGATCCACGGGTTGCTTCACCTGCTCGGGTACGACCACGGCGAGGAAATGACCGCGCGCGAGGAGCAGCTCAGCCGGTGAGCGTGCCACGGCTGCGCGTGCGCCAACGCGGTGAGGACGGACGGGCGGGAGCGCCTCTCACCCGCGTAACCGGCGGCCGCCGGCGGGCCCCCTCCGTCTTCGAAAGCTTCAACTTCGCCTTCGAGGGGATCATCCACGTCCTCCGGACGCAGCGGAACATGCGGGTGCACTTCGCCGTCGCGATTGCCATCCTCATCGCTGCGCTCGCGCTCGGAGTCTCGAAGCTCGAGCTGATCGCACTGCTGCTTTCGATCACCTTCGTCTTCATCACCGAGATGATCAACTCGGCGCTCGAGCAGGCGATCGACGTTGCGACCACGACTTTCGATCCACTCGCGAAGCTGGCGAAGGACGTCGCGGCCGGGGCGGTCCTCATCGCAACAGTGAACGCCGTAGCCGTCGGCTACCTCGTCTTCTCGGGCGAGATCTCAGGTCGTTCGACGCGTTTGCTCGACCAGCTGCGCGACGTGCCGGCCAGGCTGACTCTCGTCGCGCTCGTACTGACGATCCTGCTCGTGATCGCGACGAAGGCGTGGACGGGGCGAGGCACGCCGCTGCGCGGCGGGCTGCCTTCCGGGCACGCGGCGGTCGCATTCGCCGGCTGGATGGCAGCAACGTTCTTCGTCGACGGCTCGCACCGCTTCCTGATCTCCTCTCTCACGCTGATCATGGCCCTGCTCGTGGCTCAGACTCGGGTCGAGTCCGGCGTCCACTCGGCGCTCGAAGTGACCTATGGGGCGCTGCTTGGAGCGCTGGTCACTCTCGCCGTCTTCCAGCTCTTCTCGTGACAGACGAGCTCTTCCAACGTGCGGTCGCGGTCTCAGAGCGGGCATACGCGCCGTACTCGAGCTACAACGTCGGCGCGGCGGTAAGGGCTCGCGATGGGCGCGTGTTCGAGGCTGCAAATGTGGAGAACGCCTCCTACCCGCTCGGAATCTGCGCGGAGCGCGCGGCGCTGGCACGGGCGGTCGCCGAGGGCTGCAGGCCTGGCGACGTGGAGGCGATCGCGATCACGGCGTCACCCTGCGGCGGCTGCCGCCAGTGGTTGTATGAGTTCCAGCTCGACCAGGTCACCTTCCGGAACGGCGACGGGGCCTTAGTCTCGTACACTCCTGCGGAGCTTCTTCCTGAGGCTTGGAGCCTGTAGCCTGCCCATCCGTGGAGGTTCGTTAGCGACTCGTTGGGGAAGGCGATACAGTTGGACGGCACGGTGGAAGCCGTGAATCCGAGGGAGGTCAATCGTTGAAGAGGGTTTCTCTGATCACAGGGGTCTTTGCTGTCCTCGCGCTCGCGGTCGTGGCGGTCACGAGCGGCGCGAACGTCAAGTTTCGTCCCACCCGCGTCCACGCGGCGATGGACGGGCGTCAAGTGGTGCCCTCAGTCTCGGTGCGGGCGACCGGCGCGTTCCACGGCACCGTCCTTCTCTTGAAAAAGCGCTACGTCCTCAAGTGGAGCATCTCCTACCGGCGCCTGTCGAGCCTTGCGATCGCTACGAAGGTTCGCCTCGGAACGGCCGGGCATGACGGCACGGTCCTCCTCGCGCTTTGTGCGCCGCCGACGCCGTGCCATGTTGCGGCGGGCGGCCAGCGTCCGATCAAGCCCGCCGTGCGGCGTGCGATTCTCGGGGGCGGAGCCTATGTCGAGGTGTACACGACGAAGCACCGGAACGGCGAGATCCGCGGCCAGATCGTGCGCGGTAAGTAGGGGAAGGTCACGTGCGGCGGGCGGACGGCCGCCCGTCGCACGAACTCGGAGCAACCCGCGCTCTTGAGAAGCGGCTTCGTCGCGGTCGCCGGCCGCCCGAACGTCGGCAAATCGACGCTCGTGAACGCCCTCTGCGGTGGCAAAGTCGCGATCGTCTCGGACAAGCCGCAGACGACGCGTCGTCGGATCTTCGGGATCGCGAACGGGGACGGCTTCCAGCTCGTGCTCGCGGACCTGCCCGGGTTCCAGCGGCCCCGCGACCCGCTGACGGAGCACATGCAGCGCACCGTCGACGCATCGTTCGAAGGCGTTGATGGAGTCGCACTCGTCCTCGACGCCCGTGAACGGATCGGCGCGGGCGACCGGTTCGTCGCGCAGCGCACGTTCTCGCTCGGCGTTCTGGTCGTGATTGCTCTGAATAAGATCGACCGCCTCAAGCCTGGGCACATCGCCGAGCAGATGCAGAACGCGGCCGGGCTCGGCGACTTCCACGCGCTCCATCCCGTCAGTGCAAAGACCGGCGACGGCGTCGGTGAACTGCGCAAGGAGCTCGTCGAGCTGCTCCCAGAGGGGCCGGCGTACTTCCCACCCGAGCATCGAACCGACCTGGCGCTCGAGCTCCAGATTGCCGAGCTCGTTCGTGAAAAGGCGCTCCAGTTGACGCGCGAAGAACTACCGCACGCGATCACGGTCGAAGTCGAGGAGCTGACGGACAGGGTCGTGCGTGCAACCGTCTACGTCGAGACCGAGTCGCAGAAGCAGATCGTGGTGGGCGGGGGCGGTCGGGTGATCAGGGAGATCGGTACACGTGCGCGGCCTGAGATCGAACAGCTGCTCGGCCACGCGATCCATCTCGACCTGCGCGTCAAGCCGAAGCCGCGCTGGCGCCACGACGAGGCGATGCTCACCCGGCTCGGGATCTGAGTCCTCCGCCCGACGGTCAGCTTGCGCCGCGCACCAGCCGCAGCTTCCAGTCGACCGTCGTCAACAGGGACCCTGAGTCGAAGCCCTGCAGCTCGAGCAGCGTTGTGGCCGTATATCTCGCTCGGAGCTCGATCGTCGCATTCCCGAGCTCACGAGTCGGGATCGACTGCCCGTCGACGAGGTCTACGTCGCCGGTCCGCCTGTTGACGACGGCACCGCACCCGCGCAGCGGACCGCCGAGCAACGGGTGACGGATACGGCCGAGCGCGACGGTGCCGTTCTTTCGCGTCCTCATGCGGAGAGCGCCCTGGCCGAAGGGCTGAACGGTTGTCGTGCACTCGATGACCGTGCTCGGCTCGCAGGTGGAGGTCGTGCTCGCATTGCCGGGGCGGTACTGCAGCGTGCCGGTGATCGACGTGATCTGTGTGGGAGGGAGGCGCGCAGGGTCTCGTGGGCGCCTCGCCGGTGCCAGCTGGACGCGCGCGGGAGCCGCGCTTCGAAAGAGGACGACTCGTGAGCCCTTACTCCGCGTCCTCCGCGTGCAAGCGGGCGTGCGGTCCGACTTCGTGTAGCTCCACGTCTCGACGATGCGCCCACTCACGTAGGCGCGGAAGGTGAACGACTGCTCCGAGGCGGTCGCGGCGGTCGCGGCCAGGGCGCACAAGCAGGCGAAAACAAGTGCGGCCGCAGTTCGCACGCCCCTATTCTGACCCCTGGTCGCCCGGGCTACACTCAACAAATGCCGCAGGCGCCAGCCCTTCCGGCCGGATTTGAGCTGCCGCTCGAGCCGCGGCTGCCTCGCATCGGTTCGATCGACGAGGTCGCGCTCGAGGAGCGCGCAACAACCCTCTCGCGCCGCTCGATCAAACGCGAAGCGAAAGTGCTCGCGCTCGAGCTCGCGGTTCGGATGAGCGACCTGACGACGCTCGAGGGCGCAGACACGCCCGGCAAGGTCGGCGCTCTCTGCTCAAAGGCAGTGCGTCCGGACGCCGGCGACGCGAGCATCCCGTCGGTGGCCGCTGTTTGTATCTACCCGAACCTCGTCCCGACCGCGGTCGAGAGGCTCCGCGGATCCGGCGTCAAGGTCGCCTCGGTCGCGACTGCCTTCCCTTCCGGCCAGAGCCCGACAGACATCAAGGTCGCGGAGGCGCGCCGGGCCGTCGAGCTCGGGGCGGACGAGGTCGACATGGTGATCGACCGCGGCGCGTTCCTCTCAGGCCGCTACGCGAAGGCCTACGACGAGATCGTCCAGGTGAAGGAGGCCGTCGCCGACGCGACGCTGAAGGTGATCCTCGAGACCGGCGAGCTAGGCACCTACGACAACGTTCGGCGAGCGTCGCTACTTGCCATGGCCGCGGGCGCCGACTTCATCAAGACCTCGACCGGGAAGGTCTCGCCTGCGGCGACGCTGCCCGTCGCCCTTTGCATGCTCGAGGCGATCCGCGACGTCCACGAGGAGACCGGCCGCCGGGTCGGCTTCAAGCCGGCCGGCGGAATCCGGACGGCCAAGCAGGCGGTGCAGCACCTGGTGCTCGCTCACGAAACCGTCGGCCTCGACTGGCTGACGCCCGACCTCTACCGCTTCGGCGCCTCGTCGCTCCTGAACGACGTGCTGATGCAGCTCCGGAAGGAGAAGACGGGTCGCTACCAAAGCCCCGACTACTTCACGATTGACTGAGCTCCAGAAGAGAGGCGACCGCACTCCGATCCCGTCCGGGTGGGAGTACGCGACCGCGCCAGAGAGCCGTGAGATCGTTCGGCTCGAGGAGCGCTACGGGATCTTCGTGGGCGGCGAGTTCGTCGAGCCTCGTTCGGGCGAGTGGTACTCGACGATCGCGCCCTCGAGCGAGGAGGTGCTCGCGGAGGTGCCGCAGGCCGGAGCGGAGGACGTCGATCTCGCCGTCCGGGCTGCACGGACCGCGTTCGAGGACGGCTGGGCTGAGCGACCCCCGATAGAGCGGGCGAAGTACCTGTTCCGGATCGCGCGCATCATCCAGGAGCGCTCGCGCGAGTTCGCCGTCCTGGAATCGCTGAACGGTGGCAAGCCGATCCGCGAGTCGCGCGACGTCGACCTGCCGCTGGCGGCTGCGCACTTCTTCTACTACGCGGGCTGGGCGGACAAGCTCGAGTACGCGTTCCCGAACCGGCGGCCACGCCCGGTCGGCGTCGCGGGGCAGATCATCCCCTGGAACTTCCCGCTGTTGATGCTCGCGTGGAAGGTCGCGCCCGCGCTCGCCTGCGGAAACACGGTCGTTTTGAAGCCTGCGGAGACGACGCCCCTGACCGCGCTTCTCTTCTGCGACATCCTCCGCCAAGCCGAGCTTCCGGCGGGTGTCGTCAACATCGTCACGGGCGACGGGCGGACCGGCGCCGAGCTCGTCAAGCACGACGGGATCGACAAGCTTGCGTTCACCGGCTCGACCGAGGTGGGCAAGGCGATCCAGCGCGAGGTCGCGGGCACCGGCAAGAAGCTGACGCTCGAGCTCGGCGGCAAGGCGGCGAACGTGATCTTCGACGACGCGGCACTCGACCAGGCCGTTGAGGGGATCGTGAACGGGATCTACTTCAACCAGGGCCATGTCTGCTGCGCCGGCTCACGTCTGCTCGTGCAGGAGTCCGTGTACGACGACGTGATCCGAAAGCTGAAGCGGCGGATGGCGACGTTGCGAGTCGGCGACCCGCTCGACAAGAACACCGACGTCGGCGCGATCAACTCGCGCCAGCAGCTGGACAAGATCGAGGAGCTCGTTCGCACGGGGAAAGACGAGGGCGCCGAGATCTACCAGCCGCCGTGCAGGCTGCCCGAGAAGGGCTACTGGTTCGTGCCCACCGTCTTTACGAACGTGGCACAGAGCTACCGGATCGCGCAGGAGGAGATCTTCGGGCCCGTGCTCTCGGTGCTGACGTTTCGGACGCCGGACGAGGCGGTCGAGAAGGCGAACAACACGCCTTACGGACTCTCGGCCGGAGTGTGGACGGAGAAGGGCTCGCGGATCCTGGCGATGGCGCAGCGGCTGCGCGCGGGAGTGATCTGGGCAAACACGTACAACCGCTTCGATCCAGCCTCCCCGTTCGGCGGCTACAAGGAGTCCGGCTTCGGGCGCGAGGGCGGGCTGCACGGGCTGGAGCCGTACCTCGAGTTCGACGGCGGCGAAGGGCCGGGAGGCTGACCGTGGGGCGGCTGCGGGTCCGCAAGACGTACAAGCTCTTCATCGACGGCAAGTTCCCGCGCTCGGAATCGGGCCGCACGTATGAGGCCGAGGGCGCCAACGTCGCGCGCGCGTCGAGGAAAGACGTGCGTGACGCGGTCCGGGCCGCGCGGGGCGCCCTGCCGAAGTGGGCTGGGATGACCGCGTACAACCGTGGCCAGGTGCTCTACCGCGTCGCCGAGATGCTGGAGGCGCGATCGACCGAGTTCGCAGAGCTCTGCTCCGGCCCGGACGAGGTCGCGCGCTCGGTCGATCGCTTCGTCTGGTACGCAGGGTGGGCGGACAAGCTCGCGCAGGCGCTTGGCTCCTCGAATCCGGTCGCCGGGCCCTACTTCAACTTCACCGTGCCGGAGCCGACCGGCGTCGTCGGTGTGCTGGCGCCGGAGGGGCCGGCGCTCGAGGGCCTCGTCTCACGCGTGGCGCCGCCGCTCGTCGGCGGCAACACGCTCGTGGTTGTGGCTTCGGATTCGCGGCCGCTCGCGGCGGCCGAGTTGGCCGAGGTGCTGGCGACTTCGGATCTCCCCGGCGGGGTGGTCAACCTGCTGACCGGCCATCGTGGCGAGCTCGCGCCTGTGCTCGCTTCCCACATGGACGTGAACGCGATCGATCTGTCGGGAGCGGACGGCGGCGTCGATGCGGTCGAGCTGGAGCGGCTGGCGGCCGAGAACGTCAAGCGGGTCGTGCGCGGTGGAGTGGCCGAGCAGAGCCTTTGGGAAATCGAGCCGTTCCTCGAGCTCAAGACAGTCTGGCACCCGATCGGCGTCTGACGCATCTCTTCTATGGTGCATCCCGCCTCCTCCCCGCTGCGAGCGTAACGAGCGCGAGTTCACGCGTCTGCGACGGAATGCGCCAGAATTGCAACTCGTGAACGGCGGCCGGCGGCTCAGCCAGGCCATCTCCGAGGGCGACGGCATCTCGGTGATCGCGCGCGTCGACGACGCCGACACCGCGCGCGTCGCCGAGCAGGAGGGCGCCGAGGGGATCGCGATCGCGCGCCGGGTCGACGGCGTACGCGAGGCGACTTCGCTGCCGATCCTGCTCGACGCTCACAAT
This sequence comes from Gaiellaceae bacterium, assembly GCA_049644345.1. Taxonomy (GTDB): domain Bacteria; phylum Actinomycetota; class Thermoleophilia; order Gaiellales; family Gaiellaceae; genus JBARRS01. The sequence goes on along the minus strand of JBARRS010000135.1, from coordinate 9,475 downwards.
GAGCCCGATGAGGCGCGTGACCTCGGCGCCGATGCGGTCATGCTCGCCGTCGTGCGGATCCGCGAGGACGACGGTCGGCTCGAAGACCTCCACGCGCGCGCCGGCGAGCTTGGGCTCGAGTCCGTCGTCGACGTCCGCGACGAGGAAGAGCTCGAGCTGGCGCTCGAGCGCCTCGATCCCGAGATCGTCCTCCTATCGGCGCGGCAGCTCGAACCAGGCGACGAGGCGCTGGACCACGTGCTCGAGCTGCTCCCGTCGGTGCCGGCGGGCAAGCTCGCCATCGCCGGTGTCAGTGTCGTCACGCGCGACGAGGTAGTCGCGCTCGAGCGGGCAGGCGTCGATGCAGTGCTCGTCGCAACTGGGAACGTCGCCGAGCTCGTCGGCATCACCCCACCTCCTGTGTAACTGTCTAACCTAAGCGCCGTGAAGGCCTGGGCCGTCTTCGTGCCGCTGCTCGCGGCGCTCCTCGCCGCCGGCTGCGGCTCGACCGCAAAGGATGTGAGCCGGTCGGACCAGAGCCGATCCGCAGCCGCAACCGCGTGCCCGGCTGCTTGGCGAGACGGCTGGCAGAAGCTCGCCGATCGGATCCAGGCCGACGTCTACTGCCCCTCCTGGATGCCGGATCCGCTCGACGGCAAGATCCAGGGCCAGTGGAACAACGTCAACTCCGTCAGCGGCGACCGGAGTTACCTGATCAGCTTCGCCTGGTTCGAGCAGGGCGAGGAGAAGCACGTCAACTTCCGCGGCTACCCCGGGCGCGCGCGGCTCCCCACGTGCATCGGCGAGGACAACCGCTCGCGGGTGCCGTGCTTCGAGGACCCGGCGGGGACGTTCCGAGCCAATGGGATCAAGGCGACGCTGTACACGGTGAACCACGGCGCTGACCAGTGGCATCTGTTGTACGCGTGGCGCCAGAACGGCTCGCTCTACTCGCTGAGCCAGCACGTCGCGCCCCCGCTCTCGTACGGACAGGTGCTCGGGAACCTGAGGCACGAGCTCGCGTCGCTCGTGCTCGTTCACGCGAAGAGCTAGCGGTGCGCGTGACGCGGAGAGAGCTGCTGGCCGGCGCCGCGGCCGGGGCATTGGGCGCAGCGGGGATCTACGAGCTCGTCGATCGGCTCAGCTCTTCGCCCGAGCGCCCCGACACCCGCACGTCGCTGCCGGAACAGCACCTGCTCGACCAGCGGGTCATCGAGGACAACGCCGTCGAGGTGGTCGTGCCCCCGCTCCACCACCAGGTCGTGACGGCGAAGCTGGTCGTCGGCTCGGATCGAGCGTCGCTCCGGAAGGCGCAGCGAGAGCTGGAAGACGTGTTGACGAAGCTCGACGCCCAGTTTGTCGCGAGCGCAGCGGGCTTGGGCGTGACGGTCGGCTGGGGGTTGCCCTACTTCCGCCGCTACGTTCCCGCCCTCGCCGCCGAGCACGTCCCCCTCGACCTTCGTGCCTCACGGGAGCGCCGCCGGCGGACGTCCGCGCTGCTCGACGCGATCCGCTTCCCTAGCGACCCGGACGAGACGATGCTCGAACAGAACGACGTCGCGGTCCTTCTGCGCAGCGACAACCTCGGCGCGATCGCCTATGCGGCGCACGCGATCTTCGGCGAGCTCGGCGACCTCTTCAGGATGACGAGCGTCCGAAAGGGCTTCGCCGGCGGGGGCTTCGGTGGGGGCACGAGTCTGCCGAAGCAGATGGCGGTTGCCGCCGGCGTGCGCGGCGCCGACCTGATCCCCGACGGGGCGGAGCTGTTCCTCGGCTTCACGTCGACCCAGCGAGAGGGCCTTGGCCCACCGCGGATCGCCAACCTCGAGACGCTCGGCTACACGCACCCCGGCTACTTTCGCCACGGTACGCACATGCACGTCTCGCACGTGCTGGAGGACCTGGAGGCCTGGTACCTCAACTTCGACTTCCGCGACCGTGTCAACACCGCGTTCCGTCCCGCCCTCCGCGTCCAGCCGGGGACGCAGACGGTCCGGCAGGCGCCGAAGGACGTCTCGACGAACGCGGCCGTCGTCCGCGACTTCCACCGCTATGGGTCGATCGGCCACAGCTCCGCGATCCAGCTGAGCTCGCGCCTGCAGCAGGATGTCGTGGGCGCCGACGGCACCGTCTACCGCAAGGGCACCGCGATCCCGCACCGCGCCGACTTCAACACGCTCGACAATCCCTTCTTCTGGAGCGCCGACCCGAAGGCTGATGGGTTCAGCCAGACGCCCGCAGCGGGGGTCCACTTCGTCGTCTTCAACCCGACGAGCGACGACTTCCACCGCAACCGCCTCGCGATGGACGGCGTCCTCCCCGACGGCACGAGGCTGCCGCTCGCGGCGCGCGCCCGCGGCCAGGGGATCAACTCGGTCCTGCGGACCACCCACCGCCAGAACTTCCTCGTCCCGCCCCGCAAGCACCGCAGCTTCCCGCTCGCCGAGCTTCTCTGAGGCGCCGGCTCGGCGGCGCCGACCAGAAGAGGACGTGCGGGCTTGCCCGTGCGTCCGTCTCAGCCGAAGAACGCTTTAGCGACCTCGTACCATTCGGGCGGCACGGTCTTGAGCTCGGCCGTCGCCTCGAGCAGGGAGACGTCGACGATCCGGTCGCCCTGGAGCGCCGCCATCCGTCCGAACTTCCCCCCCTCGACGAGGTCGGCGGCCTCGAGGCCGAAGCGCGTCGCGAGCACGCGGTCGCGGGGCGTCGGCGAGCCGCCGCGCTGCACGTGCCCGAGGACGGTCACCCGCGTCTCGTAGCCCGTGCGCTCCTCGATCTGGCGGGCGAGCGCGTCGCCGACACCGCGTTGCGAGAGCCGGACGTGGCCGAACTCGTCGAGCTCGCCCTCGTCGGCAAGGCCCTCCAGCTCGTAGCCTTCCGAGACAACGACGATCGAGAAGTCCTTGCCTCGCTCGTGCCGGCGCCGGATATCGTCGCAGGCTTCCTCGATCGATATCGGGTGCTCGGGGATCAGGATCACGTCTGCGCCGCCGGCGATCCCGCTCATGACGGCGATCCACCCGGTATGCCGGCCCATCACCTCCACCACCATCACACGGTTGTGCGACTCGGCCGTCGTATGCAGCCGGTCGATCGCCTCGGTCGCGATCCACACAGCGGTGTCGAAACCGAACGTGTAATCGGTCGCGGCGAGATCGTTGTCGATCGTCTTGGGGACGCCCACGACGGGAAACTGGTGCTCCGCGTGCAGCCGCGCAGCCACGCCGAGCGTGTCCTCACCTCCGATCGCGACGAGGGCATCGAGGCCCTCTGCTCCTGCATGCTCGAGCACGCGCTGGACGCCCCCGTCGAGCTTGTAAGGGTTCGTCCGCGTCGTCCCGAGGATCGTCCCGCCGCGCGGCAGTAACCCGGAGGTCTCACGCCGCCCGAGCGGCATGAAGAGCCCTTCGGCGAGGCCCTTCCAGCCTTCGAGCACGCCGACAACCTCGTGGCCACGATCGAACGAGCGCCGGGCGACTGCCCGTATAACCGCATTCAGCCCAGGGCAGTCGCCCCCACCGGTGAGGACGCCGATTCGCACCAGCCGACGATAACGAGTTCACCGCCGATGCCGGCTTTGCCGGCGTCGGCCGGCTGAGACCGATGGAAGAGACGAAACCGATCGAAGTCGTCATGGCGCGGCCGAGCCTGCGCCGGAGTTCGATCGGTGAGAGTGCCGAAGGCGGGAGTCGAACCCGCACGGCCCGAAGGCCACTGGATTTTGAGTCCAGCGCGTCTGCCAGTTCCGCCACTTCGGCGCCTGCTCATAGTACGGATGAGCGGTCTCGGCGAGCGAAGCAAGGCACGCGCCCTTGCGCGGCGGACGCTGGCAGCGCGTTCGGGCTTGCGGTGCCGCGCTCCGAGCCGGATACTTGCGCCTACGTATTGGCGCTTCGGCTCCGAAGGACGGGGTCGGCAGACGAAAACAACACGCGGGTCGACGGAGGAGGAACGTGACAAGACGAACCCTTTTCGGCGCACTCGGCCTCAGTGTCGTGGTGCTCGCCGTCGTCGCCGCCGGCTGCGGCGGTGGCGGCGGTAAGAAGGGCGGCGGTGGAAGCGCCGGCGTGCAAGCGCTGCCGTCGTCGTCGTGCAAGCCGGTCTACTACCAGGGCAGCGGGAAGGCCAACTTCCTGATCGCCTCTGACCTACCCCTACAGGGCTCCGGCCGTGCGCAGACGGTCGAGATGGGGAAGGCGATTCGCTACGTCTTGAAGCAGCACAACTTCAAGGCTGGCAAGTACAAGGTCGCCTACCAGGAGTGCGACGACTCAACTGCTCAGGCGGGCACCTGGGATTCCGCGAAGTGCACGGCCAACGGCCGCTCCTACGCGAACGATCCGAACGTGATCGGCATCATCGGCACGTTCAACTCGGGCTGCGCGAAGCTCGAGATCCCGATCGCGAACCGCGCGCCGAAGGGGCCGCTCGGTATGGTCAGCCCGGCGAACACGTACGTGGGTCTGACGCACACCGGTCCCGGTACCGTGGCGGGCGAGCCGGGGATCTACTACCCGACCAGCAAGCGCAACTACATCCGCATCGTCGCGGCGGACGACTTCCAGGGCGCTGCTGACGCGCTCCTGGCGAAGAACAGTCTCGGCCTGAAGAAGGTCTACGTGCTCAACGACAAGCAGACGTACGGCCTCGGCGTCGCGACCAACTTCAAGAACGCCTTCCAGAAGCTCGGGGGCAAGATCGCCGGGTTCACAGCGTGGGATGCGAAGGCGTCGAGCTACGCCCCGACCGCCACGCACGTCAAGTCGACGGGCGCGGACGGCGTCTTCGTGGGCGGCCTGATCTGCGAGAACGGCGGCAAGCTCGTCAAGGATCTGCGCACGGGTCTCGGCCCGAGCGTGAAGATCTTGGCTCCTGACGGATTCACGCCGATCTCGGCGGTCGTCTCGGGCGCAGGCACGACGGCCCAGGGAATGACCGTCAGCGTCGCCGGTCTGCCGAACGAGCAGCTGGGAACCGCCGGCAAGGCGTTCGTGAGCGGCTTCGCCGGCAGCCAGGGCGGCAAGCAGCCCGATCCGTACTCCGTCTACGCGGCCCAGTCGGCAGAGGTGCTGCTGACCGCGATCGGGAGCTCGGACGGAACGCGCGCCGCGGTGACCGCGAACCTGTTCAAGACGAACGTCACGAACGGAATTCTCGGCAACTTCAAGATCAACGCGAACGGCGACACGAACGCGAACCCGGTCACGATCTACCAGATCAAGGGCGGGAAGCAGACGACCCTCAAGGTGATCACCCCGCCGGTCTCGCTGGTCAAGTCGGCATAAGAGAACCGCAACCCGGGGGAGGTTTTCCTCCCCCGGGTTATCCTTTTCCTCTCCATGGCGACAGAGGCTCGCGCGGCACCGGCACTCCTCCGACGGCGCTACGTCCCGGGCGTCTTGCCGGTGATCGGGAGCCTCCTGGTCGCAGCGCTTCTCCTCTGGCTCGGGGTCAATCTCGTCAAGACTCCGAGCCTCTTCTTCAACAACTTCCTGATCGGGCTCACCAACGGCGCGATCTACGGGCTCGTTGCTCTCGGCTACTCGCTCGTCTACGGCATCCTCGAGCTGATCAACTTCGCCCACGGCGACGTCTTCATGCTCGGCGGCGTGCTCACGGTGACGCTCGCGGGTCACTGGGTCCTGGGGCTCACCGACAACAAGACGGGCTGGTACGTGCTGCCGGTGGTTCTGCTGTTGCTCGTGGCGGCAATGGGTTTCTGCGGCCTCCTCAACGTCTGCGTCGAGCTGATCGCGTACAGACGCTTACGGGGTGCGCCGCGACTCGCGCCCTTGATCACCGCGATCGGGATGTCGTTCATCCTTCAGAACGTCGGCCTGATCTGGACGACCAAGCTCGTCGGCACGCCGATCCCGGTCTCCCCGCCCAACATCCTGCCGCACGGCACGATCTTCACCGTCGGCAGCGCCACGTACACGTGGGACAAGCTGATCATCCTGCTGATCACCTCGCCGGTGCTCGTTCTCCTCATCTGGCTGGTGCAAGGAACGCGGCAAGGCAAGGCGATGCGCGCCACCGCCCAGGACATGGACGCCGCGGCGATGATGGGGATCAACGTCAACCGGACAATCTCGTTCACGTTCCTGATCGCCGGAGGGCTCGCCGGTGCCGCGGGCGTGATGTTCGCGCTCTACACGACCAACGTGAAGTTCGACACCGGCTTCCGGCTCGGGCTCTTCGCCTTCACAGCCGCGGTGCTCGGCGGGATCGGGAACCTACCCGGCGCGGTGCTCGGCGGGATCGTGATCGGGTTGGTCGAGGCCTTCAACAACGGCCTCAACTGGCACGCGCCCGGCGGCGACTGGACGAGCTCGATCATCTTCGCGATCCTGATCCTGATCCTCGTCTTCCGTCCGGAGGGCCTGCTCGGCGAGCGGACGCCGGAAGGAGGCTGACGTGGCGACACCGTCAATCTCGTTCCGGGACCGGACTCCAAGTCCGCGGCAGGCGTGGCGGCAGTTGCCGGAGAACCGCCGGCGCCAAGTACTCCGCGGCGCCGAGGTCGGCGTCGTCGCGGCCCTGTTCCCGTTCTACACCGCGTTTGCGCTGCTGCTCGCGTTCATCTTCGCGCTGACGTGGGTGCCACAGCACATCGACGTGCCCGAGCGAGTGCCCTATGCCCGGCTCTGGAGCCGCCCGCGCGTCTGGGTGCTGCCTGTTGCCGTGCTCCTGCTAGCGGTGCTCTATCCGAGGTACTACGACCGGACCGCCAACATCGGCCACGGCTTCGGGCATCTAGGCACGATCGGGAGCGTCCCCTTCTTCGGCCAGTTCCCCTCGATCGACACCGCCGTCGTGATGCTCGTCTACATCATGATGGCGATCGGGCTCAACATCGTTGTCGGCTATGCGGGGCTCCTCGACCTCGGCTACGTCGCGTTCTACGCGATGGGCGCCTACACCGCGGCGTGGTTCGCATCGCCCCAGTTCGCCAAGCACACGTTCCACTTCCTTGCGGCGGGAGTTCCCGGCAACACGATCGGCTGGCACCTGAACGTCTGGCTGGTGCTGCTGTTGGCCGGCATCTTCACCGCGATCATCGGCGTGATCATCGGCCTGCCGACGCTTCGCCTCCGCGGGGACTACCTGGCGATCGTCACGCTCGGCTTCGGCGAGATCATGCCCCAGGTCGCGACGAACGGCGACAATTTCTTCGGCACCGGGTTCAACCTGACGAACGGCGCCTCCGGGATCTCTCCGATCGACGGGCCCGGCTTCGGCCACACGGTCCACAACGCGCTCCCGTTCTTGCCGAGCAATTTCTTCGACAGCGGCAATTCCACCGAGTTGTTCTTCTGGACCGGGATCGTGCTCGTCCTCTTCACGGTCTTCTGCTCGTGGCGGCTCCGCGACTCGCGGCTCGGGCGCGCGTGGATCGCGATCCGGGAAGACGAGATCGCCGCGGCGGCGATGGGGATTCCGCTGATGCGGACGAAGACCTGGGCATACGCCTGCGGCGCGTTCTTCGGTGGGATCGCCGGGGCCTTTTTCGCCACCTATAAGCAGGCGACGTTCTCGACCGACTTCTCCTTCAACATCTCGGTCTTCATCCTCTGCATGGTCATCCTCGGCGGGATGGGATCGATCTGGGGGGTGATCGCCGGAGGCGCATTCCTGGCCTACCTGAACGAAGCAGGCCTCGGCAACATCGGCGGCTGGATCCACCAGAACCTCGGGATCACGATCGACGTGCAGCAGTACTCGTTCCTGATCTACGGGATCATCATCCTCGTGATCATGCTCTTCAGGCCCGAAGGCCTGATCCCGAGCTCGCGGCGCAAAGCCGAGCTGCATCGCGGCGTCGCGGACGAACCCCTCTACGACGTAACGGTGTGATGGCGGAGAACGGAACCCTCCTCGTCGCTCAGGACGTCCGCAAGGAGTTCGGCGGCCTGATCGCCGTCAACGACGTCGACTTCACAATCCCTCGTGCGTCGATCGTCTCCCTGATCGGCCCAAACGGCGCGGGCAAGACGACGTTCTTCAACATGCTCACCGGCGTCTACAAGCCGACGGGAGGGCGGATCATCTTCGATGGGGAGAACATCACGGGCAAGCCGCCGCATGCGATCACCGCGCGCGGGATCGGCCGGACGTTCCAGAACATTCGGCTCTTCCAGCACATGACCGCGCTCGAGAACGTGCTGGTCGGGATGCACTCACGGCTCAAAGGCGGGATTCTCGGCAGCATCCTGCGAACGCCGCGCATCCGCCGCGAGGAGCGCGGGGCGAACGCACGTGCGCGCGAGCTGCTCGTCTACTCCGGCCTGCGCGGCAAGGACGGCGAGCTCGCTCGCAACCTCTCGTACGGGGACCAGCGCCGGCTCGAGGTCGCGCGTGCGCTCGCGACGCAGCCGAAGCTGCTCTTGCTCGACGAGCCGACGGCGGGAATGAACCCCCAGGAGACGACCGACTTCACCGCCTTCGTCGACCGGCTCCGACGCGAGCAGCAGCTGACTGTGCTGCTGATCGAGCACGACATGCGGGTCGTCATGGGCGTCTCCGATCGTGTCACCGTGCTCGACTACGGCGAGAAGATTGCCGAAGGGTCGCCGCAGGAGGTCCAGCGCGATCCGCGCGTGATCGAGGCGTACCTCGGGACCCAGGCGGTGCAGGCGTGAACCGGCGCCGCCTGGGTGTGGAGGGGAGCGAGACCAAGGCGAGCGACCAGGCGGTGCAGGCGTGAGCTCGGCGCCGAAGACTGACGGCCGGATCCTGGACGTCCAGGACATCCACACGTTCTACGGCTCGATCGAGGCGCTGAAGGGGATCTCGATCGACGTCCTCGAAGGCGAGATCGTGACGCTGATCGGCGCGAACGGAGCGGGCAAGTCGACGATGCTGCGGTCGATCAACGGCCTCAACCACCCGAAGGAGGGCCGGATCGTCTTCGAGGGCAAGGACATCACCAATACGCCGCCGCACGACGTCGTCAAGCGGGGTGTCTCACAGGCACCGGAGGGCCGGCGCCTGTTCCCGCGGATGAGCGTGCTCGAGAACCTCGAGATGGGCGCCTTCCAGCGCACCGATCGCGGCGCCATCCGCGAGGATCGCGACCGCGTCTTCACGCTCTTCCCGCGCCTCGCCGAACGGAAGAACCAGAAGGCCGGGACGATGTCGGGCGGCGAGCAGCAGATGTGCGCGATCGGCCGAGCCTTGATGGCCCGCCCGAAGCTGCTGCTCCTCGACGAGCCCTCGATGGGGCTGGCACCGATCTTCGTGGAGAAGATCTTCGAGATCGTCAAGGAGATCAACGAGCAGGGGACGACGATCTTGCTGGTCGAGCAGAACGCGCTGATGGCGCTCGACGTCGCGAGTCGCGGGTACGTGCTCGAGACCGGACACGTCGCCCTCGCCGACGAGGCGAGCAAGCTCCGCGAGAACGAGGACGTCCGCAAGACCTACCTCGGCGAGACGTAGACGCCGATCGCGGCTCCAGGCTTTGTCCGGTGCCGCACGCCGGGCCCTCGCTGAG
>JBARRS010000134.1:0-12188 GCA_049644345.1 Gaiellaceae bacterium | reverse complement strand
CCGCTCATAGGCGGCGAGGCGGCCTATGAGCGACCGCGCGAGGATCCTGATCCGCGAGGAGATCGCCGACGCCGGCGTCGAGCTCCTGCGCGAGCGCTTCGACGTCGACGTCGAGCTGAACGGCGATCTCGGAGCCACGATCGGGGGCTACGACGCGATCGTGATCCGCTCGGCGACGAAGCTGACCGCCGATCTGATCGAGCGGGGCGAGCGGCTGAAGGTGATCGGCCGCGCAGGCGTCGGCGTGGACAACGTCGACGTCGAGGCGGCGACCCGCCGCGGAATCGTCGTTGCGAACGCGCCCGAGTCGACGGTTGTCTCGGCCGCCGAGCACACGATCGGGCTGCTCGTCGCGCTCTCGCGGAACATCCCGCAGGCGCACGCGGCGCTGAAGCAGGGTCGATGGGAGCGGTCGCAGTGGGCGGGGCTCGAGCTGGACGGCAAGACGCTCGGCGTGCTCGGCTTCGGTCGGATCGGGCAGCAGGTCGCACGGCGGGCGCTCGGCCTTGGCATGCACGTCGTCGCCTATGACCCGTTCGTCGCGAAGGAGCGCTTCCGCGAGCTCGGCGTCGAGCGCGTCGAAAGCCAGGAAGACGTGCTCGCCGCGGCCGATTTCCTCACGCTGCATCTGCCGCTGACGGACGAGACGCGCGGCTTTCTCGGCCGCGGCGCGATCGCGGCCATGCGCGACGGCGCCCGGCTCGTCAACGCGGCGCGGGGCGAGCTCGTCGACGAGGAGGCGCTCGCCGAGGCACTCCGCTCCGGCAAGCTCGCGGCCGCCGCGCTCGACGTCTTCTCGGCGGAGCCCTACTCCGGGCCCCTGCTCGAGCTCGACAACATCGTGGTCACGCCGCACCTCGCAGCTTCGACCGCCGAGGCGCAGGACCGCGCCGGCGTGATCGTCGCCGAGCAGGTTGCCGCTGCGCTCGAGGGCGGGCTCGTCACCAACGCGGTCAACATCCCCGCGATCCGGGCCGAGGACCTCGAAGTGCTCGGGCCGTACGTGCCGCTGGCTGCGAAGCTGGGACGCCTTGCGATGGAGCTCGCCGGCGGCCGCGCGGACGGGATCGAGCTCTCGTACTACGGCACCCTGTCTGGCTACGACACGCGCCTGCTGACGGTGGCGGCGCTGAACGGCGTCTTCCAGGGCCGATCCGACCAGCCGGTCAACTACGTGAACGCGCCGCTGATCGCCGCGGAGCGAGGGATCGAGGTGACCGAGGAGCGGCGCCGCGGCTCGCGCGACTTCACGAACCTCGTCCGGGTCTCCGTCCGGTCGAACGGCGACGAGGTGCGGGTGGCGGGAACGACGATCGGCCGCGAGCACCGACAGTGGCTTGTCAGCGCGCTCGGCTTCGAGCTCGAGATGGAGGTCGCGCCTCTGCTCGTCTTCTTCCGTTACGACGACGTTCCCGGGGTGATTGGCCGCGTCGGCACGCTCTTCGGCGAGGCCGGCGTGAACATCGCCAACATGGCCGTCTCGCGGACGCGGCGCGGCGGCAAGGCGCTGATGGCGCTGTCGCTCGATTCGCCCCCGCCGGCCGAGCTCGTGGAAGATTTCCGCGCGCAGGGATTCGATGACGCGCGCTTCATCTCGCTTACCTGAGCTGGGACCCCGCGGCGAGGGGTGGTTCGCCCTGCAGCTCGTCCTGATGGGCGCGGTCGTCGGCACGGCCTTCACGGGCATCTACTGGCCCGGTGCCGAGAGCGGCATCCTCGCCGTGCTCGGCTTCATGGCGATCGCCGCCGGCCTCCTACTGATCGCCGCGGCCGCGCTCTCCCTGGGCGCGCTCGTGTCTGTCTTCCCGCGCCCGCGGGCAGGAGGGAAGCTCGTCCAGACCGGGATCTACCGCGTGGTCCGGCACCCGGTCTACGGCGGTGTGATCCTGGTCGCGCTTGGCTGGTCGCTCGCCGAGTCGCCGCTCGGCCTGATCCCCACGGCGCTGCTCGCCGTCTTCTTCGACCTGAAGGCAAAGCGCGAGGAGACCTGGCTCGAAGAGCGATTCGCCGACTACGCGGGCTACCGCGCGCGGACGCCGAGCCGTTTCCTGCCCGGCCTGTACTGAGGTCCGCGGGCTACGCTCTCGCGGTGACGTGGCCGGAGCCGGTCGAGCGGGTGACGCGCTTCCTCCGCGACGCCGCTGCGGAGGCGCGCGTGGAGGAGTTCCCGGAGGGCACGCCCACGGCGCAGGCCGCCGCCCAAGCCGCCGGCTGCGAGCTCTCCCAGATCGTCAAATCGCTCGTCTTCGTCTGCGACGGGAGGCCGGTCGTGGTGATGGTCCCCGGCGACCGGCGCGCCGACCGGCGCAAGGTCGCGGCCGCCGCCGACTGCCGCTCCGCCCGGACCGCCGGCGCCGAGGAGGTCGAGGACGCGACCGGCTTCACGCCTGGGGCCGTGGCGCCGTTTCCCCTTCGCCGCGTCGAGCGCGTCTTCGTCGAGCGAACGCTGCTCGCCAACAAGATCGTGTGGATCGGCGCCGGCTCGCCGAACCATCTGGCGGCGCTTCCTCCCGCCGAGCTCGTCCGCCTCTCGCGGGCGGAGCCGATCGACGCCGTCGAAGTCGACACCTGAGCGTCGCCCGCGCGTCCGTCTAAGATTCCTTGTAGACAGGAGGCTGCGGATGCGCGAGACCGAGAAGATCTGGATGAACGGCGAGCTCGTCGACTGGGCCGACGCGACGATCCATGTCGGCACGCACGGGCTGCACTACGGCTCCGGGGTCTTCGAGGGTATCCGCGCGTACGAGACGCCCAAGGGCACAGCCGTCTTCCGGCTTACGGACCACCTCAAGCGCCTCGAGAATTCGGCGCGGCTCCTCTCGATGGAGCTTCCGCACTCGATCGCGGAGCTGCGCGCCGCGTGTCACGAGCTGATCGGCGCCAACGGCCTCCCCGAGTGCTACCTGCGGCCGATCTGCTTCTACGGCTACGGCGAGCTCGGCGTCTCGGCCGTCGGCAATCCCGTCGACTGCGTGATCATGAGCTGGCCGTGGGGGGCCTACCTCGGCGAGGAGGGCTTGAAGAGCGGAATTCGCGCGAAGATCTCCTCCTGGCAGCGGATCGGGCCCAACGTGATCCCCCATGTCTCCAAGGCGACCGGCATCTACCTCAATTCGATGCTTGCCGTGATGGAGGCCAACCGCGCCGGCTACGACGAGGCGATCCTGCTCACGGCCGACGGCTACATCGCGGACGGCTCGGGCGAGAACGTCTTCGTCATCAAGGACGGCATCGTCTACACGCCCGATCTCTCCGCATCGATCCTGCCGGGGATCACCCGCGAGACCGTGATCCAGATCGGACGCGACCTCGGCTACCAGGTCGTCGAGAAGCAGCTGATCCGCTCCGACCTCTATCTCGCGGACGAGGTATTCATGACCGGCACCGCCGCAGAGGTGACTCCCCTTCGCGCTGTCGACGACGCCCAGCTCGGCGTCGGGCCGATCACGCTCGAGATCCAGAAGGCGTACCTGGCGGCCGCGCGCGGCATGGATGAGCGCTGGGAGGGCTGGCTCGAGTACGCGGAGCGCACGCCCGCCGAGGCGTGAGCGCTGCCGACGGCCGCACGGGCAAAGCCCGCACAGCCTCTTACTCGACATCGCAAGCGACGTCGAGGACACGCCGGATCGAGCTCTCGGGAGCGTGGCTCGACGAGCGTGAGGAGGAGCTCGTGCTCGACGTGCTCCGCTCCGGCCGGCTCTCTCTCGGACCGGCGATCGACCGCTTCGAGGAGCTGATCGCGGAGCGCGTCGGCGCGCCCTATGCCGCCGCGGTCTCGAGCGGCACGGCGGCGCTGCACCTGCTCTCGCACATCGCGGGGCTCGGTCCCGGAGACGAGGTGATCACGTCGCCGCTCACCTTCGTCGCCTCGGCGAACTGCTTCATGATCGAGGGCGCGACCCCCGTCTTCGCCGACGTCGACCCGCGCACGCTCAACCTGGATCCCCGGGCCGTCGAATCCCTTGTAACTCCAGCCACGAAAGCGCTCGTCGCCGTCGACATCTTCGGCTATCCGTGCGAACTGGACGAGCTGAGCGCGATCGCAGAGCGTCACGGGCTGAGGCTGATCGAGGACTCCGCCCAGGCGCTCGGCGCCGAGTACAAGGGCCGGCCGCTCGGGTCGCACGGCCCAGCCGCGGTGTTCGGCTTCTACCCGAACAAGCAGATGACAACGGGAGAGGGAGGCGTCGCCACAACCCACTCGGAAGAGGAGTGGCAGCTGCTGCGCAGTCTCCGCAACCAGGGACGGGCCTACGGCGGTGCGTGGTTCGACCACGTGCGCATGGGCTTCAACTACCGCTGGACCGACGTCCAGGCGGCGATCGGAATCGCACAGCTCGAGAAGCTCGACCGCATCCTCGAGATCCGTGCGAGCGCGGCAGCTCGCTACACGGAGCTACTCACCGGGGTCGAAGGTGTCGAGCCTCCGCTCGCCGACGACGCGGATCATCGCCGTTCGTGGTTCGTCTACGTGCCGAAGCTCGCGCCCGGGCTCGACCGGACTCGGGTGATGGAGGAGTTGCGCGCACGCGGCGTCGCGACGGCCGAGTACATCCCATGCGTCCACCTCCAGCCGTACATGCGGGAGCGGTTCGGCTTCCGGGAAGGGATGTTCCCGGTCGCCGAGGATGCCGCGTCACGGACCTTCGCGCTCCCGTTCCACACGCGGATCGATCCCGATGACCAGGAGCGCGTGGTCGACGCGCTGCGGGCCGCAATCGCCTGAAGAAGCGCCTAGGACCCGAGCTGGATCGGGATCTCGACCTCGTGGATGCGGGAGCCGTCCGCGGCCGAGATCTCGTAGACGATCAAGTGGCCGAGGCCCTTCCGCGCCACGGTGAACGGCACCGCGAAGTCGAACGTGCCGCGCGTGCCGCTGCCCGAGGTCGCGGTCTCGAAGTGATGGGAGACCAGCTTCCCGTCGGGATCCTTGAGGTCGTACTCGAAGGTCGCCTCGAAGGTGTTCGCCGTTCCCTGCGCCCGCAGCGGGCTCGTTACGGAGTCGTACGGGAGCGGTGACTCGACGAGGATCGGAGGCGTCTCCTCCTCGAAGTCCGCGCGCGTGAGCCGCTTGCCGCCGAGCTCGACCGCGCGCACGGTCGGGAACTGCGTCAGCGTGTAGACGACCTGGGCGAGCGCCGGCTTCGGCAATGCGGGTGCGACCGAGAGGCTGGCGACGCCGTCCTTGACGTCGAGCCGGGTGAACGTCGTCCCGGCCGGGATCGCGGACTCGAGCCCGAGATCGCGCTCCTGCGACGTCAACCCCGCCAGGAGGTGGAGCGCCGCGGCCGCGACCGCGTCCGTCTTCGGCACCTCGCGGCCAACGGGCCGGACCTGCCCGTTCAGAAGGAAGTAGGCCCGCAACGTCATCGTCTCCACGGTTGTCGGTGTTCGCGGCGCCTGCGCGCGTTTCTGGGTGCCGCCGCAGGCGGAAGCGACAAGCGCGACGCCGGCAAGGAGAACGAGGAGGCTGCGCTTCATCGTGTACATAATCGCCTAGATGGCGGACACCCAGCGCATGGTTTTCCTCGGCTACGGCAAGTATGTCCGCGCCGACCGGGTCTACGCAGTCGAGCGCCTGCCGGAGGGGGAGCGCGGCCACGGCCGTCGGACGCGCGTCTGGGTCGAGGGGATCCCGGAGCCGATCGTCGCGTCGCGCACGGAGCGGACGATCCTGCTCGACATGGGCATGAAGGCGGACTCGGCGGCCCCGATCGTCGCCGAGGCGCTCGAGCTCGCCGAGCGGATCCTCGAGCAGACGGAGAAGGGCCGCGTCGACCTCGCCGACCTCGCACGCCGCGCGAGGCGACTGCTCGAGTACACAGTTCCTCGCGAGGAGTCCGAGCAGCTCTTTTAGTGCCGCGCGATCCGTTTCCGCCCGATCCGTTCGATCCGGCGGCGGCCGAGCAGGCGGTCCTGGAGGAGCCGAGCCCGAGCGGCCGGCCAGGCCGCTATTCCTGGGTGCGGACCGTCGCGGTCGACACCGAGCCACTACGCGTCTCGCCACCCTTCAGGCGTCTTTGGCTCGGGCAGGCGATCTCGTACCTGGGCAGCGAGATCACGTTCGTCGCGATCCCGGTGCAGATGTACGAGCTGACCCACTCGACGCTTCAAGTCGGCCTGCTCGGCGTCACCGACCTCGTTCCGCTTCTGACCGTCCCGATCGTGGGCGGCGCGATCGCCGACGTCGTCGACCGGCGCCGGCTGCTGCTCGTGAGCGTGTGGACGGCGATCGCGGCGACCGGGGCGCTGCTTGCAAACGCCGCTCTGCCGCACCCCCAGGTCGGAGCCCTGTACGCGATCAACCTGATCGCGGCGAGCGCGTTCGCGCTCCTGACTCCCGCGGAGCGTTCCCTCGTCCCCGCCCTCGTCGGCCCTCAGCGGATTGCCGCCGCCTCGGCGCTCGAGAGCGTGTACCGAAACTTCGACTCCGTCGCGGGGCCGGCTTTGGCCGGCGTGACGATTGCGGCGATCGGTCTGACCGGCGCCTATGCGCTCGACCTCGGCACCTTCGCGGCTGCGCTCTGGGCGGTGGTCGGGCTGCCGCCGGCGTTGCCGGCCGAAGCCGAGGACCGTGTCAGCGTGCGCTCGATTCTGGACGGGTTCCGCTACGTGAAGACGCGACGCGAGCTCCTCGGGATCTTCCTCGTGGACACGAACGCGATGATCTTCGGCATGCCGATGGCGCTCTTTCCGGCGATCGGGGCGAAGCTCGGCGGAACCTCGGTCGTCGGGCTTCTCTACGCGGCCCCCGGCGCAGGCGCGCTCGCGGCGGCACTGGTCTCCGGCTGGGCGACGCGGATGCGCCGGCAAGGGCTGGGAGTGATCATGGCCGCGGCGCTCTGGGGCGTCGCCATCGTCGCGTTCGGCTTCGCCCGGGCACTCTGGTTGGCGCTGATCCTGCTCGCGCTCGCGGGTGCAGCCGACTTCGTCAGCGCCGTGCTCCGAAGCGCGATCGCGCTCGCGGCGACGCCCGATGCGATGCGCGGGCGCGTCACCGGGATCGAGTTCGCGCAGGTTGCGAGCGCGCCCTCGCTCGGGAACGTCGAAGCCGGCGCGGTCGCCTCGGTTACGAGCCTGCGCTTCTCGGTCGTCTCCGGGGGCGTCGCCTGCGTGGTGGGGACGGCGCTGCTCGCAGCGGCGATCCCGGAGCTCCTGCGCTACGACTCCCGGAAGGCCGTGCAGGCTTGATCTCTCAGGACTTCTTCGCGCGCAGCGTCCATGAAGTGGCGCCGGACCTGATCGGCGTCACGTTCCTCGTCGAGGGCGTCGGCGGAGTTATCGTCGAGGTCGAGGCGTACCACCCCGAGGATCCCGCGGCGCACGGCTACGGCGGGCGCACTGCCCGGAACGCGTCGATGTTCGGGCCTCCCGGACGCGCGTACGTCTATCGCTCCTACGGGGTCCACTGGTGCGTCAACTTCGTCTGCGAGCCGGAGGAGGTCGCGGCGGCAGTGTTGATCCGGGCGCTCGAGCCGACGCGCGGCGTTGAGGAGATGCACCGGCGCCGCGGCCAGGACGACGTGCGCCTTCTCTGCTCCGGCCCCGGGCGCCTTTGTCAGGCGCTCGGGATCACCCGAGAGCACGACGGCCTCGCGCTCAACCGGCCTCCGTTCTTGCTCGAAGAGCGCCGGGGCAAGGCCGAGATCATTGCCGGAGCGCGGGTCGGGATCACCCGCGCGAAGGAGTTCCCGTGGCGCTACGCGCTCGCCGGATCGCGCTTCCTGAGCCGGCCGCTACGCGCAGCGTGATCGCCATCCCGGGCCCGGCCGCGACTCCGGCGCGGGGGAACTGCCAGACGACGCGAGCGGCGCCGTCCGAGCCGCCGTCGACGTGGAGGTCGAGCCGCAACGGCGCGAGCTTCGCCTTCGCCCTGTCGAGCCGGAGCCCGACCACCTTGGGCACGACGCCGTGCAACGGCTTCGCGAGCACGAGCGTCACCTTGTCGTAGGCCGAGAGCGTCCCCGTGCGTGGAAACTGCGCGAGCACGATGTCGAGCTGCTTACCGGGGATCGCAGGCCTGTACACATAGCCGGCCCTCAGTGGTTGCCCGGCCAGCCGCTCCTTCGCCTTCGCGAGCGTGTCGCCGACCACGTTCGGCACGTCGACCTCGTTCGGTTTGCAGTTCGCCTGGTGCGTCGGCCCCTCGCCGCCGAAGTAGAGGACCGTGTGCACGTACCGGCAGTTGCCGTTGTCGAGCATCAGCTGCCCGTTGCGGACGACCACGTTCCGCGGGGAGCCGTAAGGGATCGCCGCGGAGGGAAAGCTCTCCGGACCGTCGTGGAGATACGGGAGAGCGCGCTCCATGAAGCTCTTCCAGATCAATGCCGGAAAGGTCCCGCCGGCGACCGCGCCGCCGTGGAATTCCGTCAGCATCGGGACGAGCTTGTTCGGATAGCCGACCCACACGGCGGCGACCAGCTGCGGGGTGTACCCGACGAACCATGCGTCTCCGTAGTTCTCGGTCGTTCCGGTCTTGCCGGCTTCCGGTCGTCCGTCCGCGAGCTTTGCGCGAACGCCCGTCCCGCCGGCGATCACCCGCTGGAGTAGCTCAGTGACGATCGCGGCGTTGTTCGCGCCGAGGACCGGGCGGAAGACCGGTGCGTTGTCGGCGATCGTCCTCCCGTGCTCGTCAGTGACCCGCACGATCGCCCGGGGCTTGTTCCCGAAGCGCGAGCCGTCGATTCGGCGCCCGCCGTTGGCGAAAGCCGAGAACGCGCGTGCCATCTCCAGCGGGTTCACGGCCTGCGCCCCGAGCCCGATCGCGTAGTACGCCCGCAGCGGGCTCTGGATCCCGAGCGACTTCGCAGTCCGGACGATCCCCTGCGGCCCGATCACCGACGTGAGCTGCGCAAAGACGGAGTTGTCCGAGTACTGCGTCGCGGTCTCGACCGTGATCGGGCCCAGGTACGCGCCGTCGTAGTTGTGGACGTGCCAGATGCGACCGCCGATGGGGATGTCGATCTGCTTCGAGACAAAGGTCGTCGAGGGAGCGACGCCCTCTTTGAGCGCCGTCGCGAGGACGAACGGCTTGAACGACGAGCCGGGCTGCCGCTCGCCCTGGACCGCGAGGTTGAACTGGCTCTTCCGGAAGTTGTTGCCACCGACCATCGCCAGCACACGGCCGTTGCGCGGGTCGATCGCCACGAGCGCCGCCGAGGGGCCGAGTGGGCTCGCCAACGACTTCGCGATCGCCGCTCGCGCGAGCTTCTGCAGGCCGAGGTCGATCGAGGTGTAGACGTTCAGCCCGCCGCCGAACACCCGGCCGGCCCCGTAGTGGTCGATCAGCTGCTGCTGGACGTAGTTCGCGAAGTACGGCGCCTTGTTCTTGCCCGCCTGACCCGGTAGGCGGATGTCCTGCGGCCTCGGCAGAGGCTGCCGGGTCGCGCGGGCGAAGTCGGCCTGCGTGATGTCGCCCTGCTGAAGCATCTGCTGGAGGACGACGTCTCGCCGCTCGCGGGCTGACTTCGGGTTCGTCGCGGGGTCGTAGAGACTCGGGTCTTCCGGGATCCCGGCGAGCAGCGCCGCCTGCCAGAGTTTCAGCTTGCGCGCGTCGTGGTGGAAGTACGTCTGCGCGGCCTGCTCGATGCCGTAGGCCCCGTTTCCGAAGTAGATCGTGTTCAAGTACGCGGTGAGGATGCGGTCCTTCGACCACCGCTGCTCGAGCTGCCACGCGAGCGCCGCCTCGCGCAGCTTGCGCCCGATCGAGCGCTGGTTGCGGATATAGACGTTCTTGATGAACTGCTGGGTGATCGTCGAGCCGCCCTGGACGGCGCCCTGATGGGTGACGTCGGCCCAGACCGCGCGGATGATCCCGCGCAGGTCGACGCCCCGATGCTCGTAGAAGCGCTTGTCCTCGATCGCGACGATCGCCTGCTTCATCACCGGTGCGATCTGGTTCGAGCGGAGCAGGATCCTGCTCTGCGAGCCACGAAGCACGGCGAGCACGCTCTGGCCGTCGCCGGCGTAGATGTACCCGTCCACCTCGATCCCCTGCTGGCGCGCCGGGTCGAGTGAGGGGATCTCGGCCGCGATCGCGGTCACGAGCCCAAAGGCGAAGGACACCGAGCCGAGCACCGCAAGGACCACCAGAAGCGCGAAGAGACGGAGCTTGCGAATCCGACGCCTGGGCTGCGGCCGGGCCGTGGAACTGCGTCGACGGAAAGCCAGAACCGGCAGAGTCTAGCGGCGTCCTCGGGGGCTAGACTCGGCTGACCGTGGGCATTGCGGAGCTCACCCGAAACGCCGTGGACGTGCTCCCTGAAGGGGAGCTCGAGCGCAAGCTCGCGACAGGCCGGCCGCTTCGGGTCAAGTTCGGGATCGACGTCACGGCCCCTGACGTCCATATCGGCCACGCGATCCCGCTCCAGCGCATGGCGGCCTTCCAGCGCGAGGGCCACAAGGGCGTCCTGATCGTCGGCGACTACACCACGCGGATCGGCGATCCGTCCGGCCGCTCGAGCGAGCGACCGGTGCTGTCGGACGAGGAGATCGACCGAAACGCGCAGACGTACCTCGACCAGGCGGCTAAGGTGATCGACACCTCGCCGGAGCGCCTCGAAGTGCCGTTCAACGGCGAGTGGCTCGGCAAGCTCGACTTTGCCGAGATTCTCCGCCTGACCCGGACGACCACGGTCGCGCGTCTGCTCGAGCGCGACGATTTCGCGAAGCGGATGGCTGCCAACGCGCCGATCTCGGTCTCCGAGCTGCTCTACCCGCTCATGCAGGCCTACGACTCCGTTGCCGTGCAGGCCGACGTCGAGCTCGGCGGCACTGACCAGCTCTACAACCTGCTCGCCGGCCGGGAAGTGATGGAGGAGTACGGACTCGAGCCCCAGGTCGCACTGACGACCCCGCTCCTCCTCGGGCTCGACGGCGACAAGATGAGTGCGTCGAAGGGGAACTACATCGGCCTCGCAGAGCCGCCCGAAGAGCAGTTCGGGAAGGCGATGCGGATCTCGGACGAAATGCTGCCCGAGTACTACCGGCTGGTGATGGAGCAGGAACAGCCGAGCGGAGATCCGATGGAGGCGAAGCTCGCGCTCGCCAGGTTCATCGTTCGGCGCTCCCACGGCGAGGAGGGTGTGCGGCGTGGAGAGGAGTACTTCACGCGCGTGGTACGGGAGCGCAGGCCGCCCGAAGAGGTGCAGGAAGTCGTTCACCCGGACCCTGTCGTTCACCTTCCTGCCTTCCTGGCTCACGTCCTTGGCGAGTCGTCTAGCCATTGGCGTCGGGTGATCGACCAAGGCGGTGTCAAGGTCGACGGTCGACCGGTGGACTCCTACGATCTCCAGACGAGCTCAATCGCCGGGGCTGTCATACAGGCCGGAAAGCGCCAGTTCTTGCGGATTCGGCCTGCTTGACACAACACCCCTCCGGACGCTGCTATCATTCTCCGGCCGCCCGGACAGGGCTGCGTTGAAGAGTCCCTGTAACTCGATCAGGAGCGCCTTCGGACGCCAATCGGATACGACGTCACTTCCGACAGCAGTCGAAGGCCTCCGGTGCGAGTCGGAGGCTTTTTTACGGAGTCACAGCGGCAACGGTCTTTGAAAACTCAGCAGCGTGCAAACGTCGAGACCTCAGAGCATCGCTCTGAGGCTTCAACCTCGTTGTCCCGAAGGCATCGCAAGCGATGCCGTAGGGACACTTTGAGCACAAGCTCGAAACGAAGAAGTTTGTCGGCTTGCGGACTGTTGAACCACGGATTGTGGATCCCAGGAGCCGTAGGCTGACGACAATCTTCACGGAGAGTTTGATCCTGGCTCAGGACGAACGCTGGCGGCGCGCTTAACACATGCAAGTCGAGCGAGAACCGGCCCTTCGGGGCCGGGGACAGCGGCGAACGGGTGAGTAACACGTGGGTAACCTGCCCTCGGCACCGGGATAGCCCGGGGAAACCCGGATTAATACCGGATGGCCTGTCGGCTCCTTGGGGCTGATAGAAAAGGTGGCTTCGGCTTCCGGCCGTGGATGGGCCCGCGGCGGATTAGCTTGTTGGTGAGGTAACGGCTCACCAAGGCGACGATCCGTAGCTGGTCTGAGAGGACGATCAGCCACACTGGGACTGAGACACGGCCCAGACTCCTACGGGAGGCAGCAGTGGGGAATCTTGCGCAATGCGCGAAAGCGTGACGCAGCAACGCCGCGTGGGGGAAGACGGCCTTCGGGTTGTAAACCCCTTTCAG
>JBARRS010000133.1:0-7392 GCA_049644345.1 Gaiellaceae bacterium | reverse complement strand
GCGCGGATCAGCTCCGCCGCGCGGCGGTAGGCGCGGACGGCGTGATGCTGCGCCTCGGCCAGCTCGAGCAACGCCGCAAAGGCCTCGAGCCGATCGGCGATCGCTGCGTTGTCGGGCTCGGGCACCTCGGTAGTCTGCGTGAGCGATGGCGACGTTCGTCGTGCCGTTCAAAGTCGGCGGAAAGACGCGGCTCGGCGACCCGGAGGTGGCCGAGGCGATGCTCCGCGACGTGGTCGCCGCCTGCGAGCCGCTCGGCCGCGTGATCGTCGCGGACGAGCCGGTCGGGCAGGGCGAAGCGGTCGCACGGGCCCTCGCCGACGTGGAGGGGACGGTCGCAATCGTGAACTCCGACCTTCCGTGCGCGACGACCGAGGAGCTCGAGCGGTTGCTCGCGGCCGCGCCTGCACTCGTCGCAGCCGCCGACGGGACGACCAACGCGATCTCGCTCCGTGACGCGCGCGACTTCGAGCCGCTCTACGGCTCCGGCAGCGCCGCACGCTTCGAACGCGCGCTCGGCGCAACCCGCCTCGATCTGCCGGGCCTCGTGTCCGACGTCGACACGTCCCGGGACCTGGTCCCGGTACACGGCCGCCTCGGGCCACACACGCGGGCGGCCGTCGAGGTGCGGGTGTGAAGGTCGCAGTCCTCGCCGGGGGCGTCGGCGGCGCGCGCTTCGTCCGGGGCCTCGTCGACGTCGTCGACCCAGCGGACGTGACCGTGATCGGGAACGTCGGTGACGACCTCGAGGTCTTCGGGCTGCACGTCTCGCCCGACCTCGACACGCTGCTCTACACGCTCGCCGGGGTCGGCGACGAGGAGCAGGGGTGGGGCCGCGCCGGCGAGACCTGGAACGCCCTCGAGACCGCGGCGGCGCTCGGCGCCGAGGCATGGTTCCGGCTCGGCGACAAGGACATCGGCCTCCACCTCGTGCGGGCGGAAGCGTTGCGCGCAGGCGATCCCCTCTCCACGGTGACGGCGCGACTCGCCTCCGCGCTCGGCCTGGAGCTCACGCTGCTGCCGGCGACGGACGACCGCCTGCGCACGTGGATCGAGACTCCGGTGGGCGAGATCCCGTTCCAGGACTGGTTCGTGCGCCGCGGCCACCGCGACGAGGCGACCGGCGTCCGCTTCGAGGGCGCTGAGCTCGCCCGCCCCGCGCCGGGCGCGCTCGAAGCGCTCGAAGGCGCCGATGTGATCGTGCTCGCGCCGAGCAACCCATTCGTGAGCATCGCGCCGATCCTGGCGGTGCCCGGGATCCGCGAGAGAGTCAGGGACGCGGTCGCGGTTAGCCCTCTCATCGCCGGCCGCGCTGTCAAGGGGCCCGCCGACGCGATGCTCACGCGCCTCGCCGGCGGGACGGACCCAGTCCACGTCGCCGGCTGCTACGAAGGGCTGATCGACGCGCTCGTCTTCGACGCGGCCGACGCGGCCGGCGGCGCCGCGGTCGAGGCGCTCGGCGTGCGTCCGATCGTGACTGAGACGCTGATGCGAGACGCGGAGGCTCGCCGCCGCCTGGCAGAGGCGACCGTCGGGGCCGTCGCGGCGCTGCGATGAGGGTCGGGATCGTCGGCGGCACGGGCGGCTTCGGTCGCGCCCTCGGCTCGCGGCTCTGCATGCTCGGGATCGACGTCACGATCGGATCCCGAGACCCGCAGCGCGGCCGGGAGCGTGGCATCGAGCTCGGGTGCGACGGGGGCTCGAACGAGGATGCTGTCCGCGGTGCCGATCTGGTCGTTCTCGCCACGAAGTCGAATGCCACGATCGACACTGCGCGCGGGCTCGCAAACGCGATCGGCGAGACGCCGGTGCTCTGCGTCGCCAGCGACCTGATCTTCGCCGACAACGGGGTGCTGCCCGGACGCGAGTCGCGCTCGCTCGCCGAGGAGCTGGCCGAGGCGATCTCCGCGCCCGTCGCCTCAGGCCTGCAGTCGCTGCCTGCAGTCGCGCTGGCGCAACCGGAGCCTTCCGACCAGGACGCGCTCATCTGCGGCGACGACCCGCGGGCGAAAGAACCGGCGCTCGAGCTCGCCCAGCAGCTCGTCGCCGGTCGTGCGATCGATGCCGGACCGCTCGCCAACTCCCGCGCGCTCGAGGCGATGACCGCCGTCATCCTGAACGTGAACAGGCGCTACCACGCCCACGCGGGCATCAAGCTGACCGGCATCCCGTGACCGAGCTCCGGATGCTGCCGGTCGAGGGCCTGCCGGAGGTCCGAGCGGGGGACGACCTGGCGGCTCTGATCGCCGGGCGCGCCGAGCTCGTGGACGGGGACGTCCTCGTCGTCGCTCAGAAGGTCGTCTCGAAGGCTGAGGGGCGCGTCGTGCGGCTCGCTGAGGTCGAGCCGTCCGAGCGGGCACGCGAGCTCGCGGTCGACGGGGAAGATCCGCGGCGGCTCGAGCTCGTCCTGCGCGAGGCGGCGGAGGTCGTCCGCACGCGCGCGCCGCTTGTGATCGCGGAGACGCGGCACGGCTTCGTCTGCGCTTCCGCGGGGGTCGATGCCTCGAATGCAGCGGGTCCCGGCGAGGCGGTGTTGCTGCCGCTCGATCCGGACTCCTCGGCGTCGCGCCTCCGCGAGCGATTGCGCGACCTGGCGGGCGTCGAGGTCGGCGTGATCGTCAGCGACTCGTTCGGGCGCGCGTGGCGGCAGGGGACGACGGACGTGGCGATCGGAGTCGCCGGCATCCGGCCCCTGCTCGACCTCCGCGGCGAGCGCGACGCAACCGGCTACAAGCTGCACGCCACGGTCATCGCCGTCGCCGACGAGATCGCGGGCGCCGCGGAGCTCGTGATGGGCAAGACCGCGGGCGTGCCGGCGGCGATCGCCCGCGGTCTCACGCTGGCCGGCGAGGGCTCGGCGCACGAGCTCGTGATGCCGCGCGACCGCGATCTCTTCCGCTAGCCGTCACGCACAAGCGGCGCGATAGCGCGCCGGTGTGAGCCCGGTGTGGCTCCGGAACGCCCGGGTGAAGTGGCTTTGATCGAAGAAGCCCGCATCGGCGGCGATCTCGGCGAGCGCCGTCTCCGAGGTGGCGAGCTCCTTCGCCGCCCAGTCGAGGCGGAGCCGCCGGACGTACGTGCCGATCGGCATTCCGTGGCGCGAGCGGAAGACTCGTGCCAGGTGAACCGGGTGAACGCCGACCTCATCCGCGAGCTCCGTGACTCGCATGGGCCCGAGTTGCCAGTCCGCGAGTCGCTCTTCGACGTGCGTGAGCCAGGCGGGTGTGCGCGAGCGGTGTGTGTCCGTCTCGTTCGAGAGCCGCCGGACAGCTCGCGCGACGACGTCCAGCACGAGCGCCTCGAGTGCCAGAGGCGCAGCGGCGTCGGTTGCCCGCAGCTCGCCCGCGAGACGTCGGGCGCCGCTGCTCAGGCTCGGCTCCGAGAAGACGCAAACGTGGTCGAAGAGCGGTGCGCAGGAGCGCAGGTCGGCCTCGCCGTCGAGCGGCTCGACGGCGAGCATCCGCGCGCCGGCCCGCTCGAACCGGTCCGCATGCTCGGCGCCTGCGGGCATCGTCACGGCGCCGGGAGTAGCAAGTACATAGGCCGACGATCCGAAGCGCTTGTCAACGGAGCCGTCGAGAACGAAGGCCAGGCAGGGCAGCTCGTGCGCATGGGTCGGGAGGTAGCTACCGGGTGCGAACGAGAGGTCCGAGACCGTGAAACGTCCGGCCGTGGCAGTGAGAGCGGAAACCGTTCCGCCGCTGATCGGAAGGGTCGCGCTGCCGTCCACGCGTCAACTAAGACGCCTGCCGCGCGACGAAGTTCGCCCGCGCTCGGTTCGTGCCAAAAGCCGTTTGACCCGTGCAAGACAAGCTCCACGACGCCGTCCTACCGTCGTGACGTCGACCTGATCGGAGGGAAGATGGGGAAACGAGCACGATGGTTCGTAGTCGCCGCTGCCTTGGCGATAAGCGTCGCCGCCGGCTCGACGGCGGCGGCCGGCGGAGGAGTCGTGTCGGCGAGCGGAGCGAGCCACTTCACGATTCACAACTTCTTCGGGCTGAACACGATCGTCGTTCGCGACTTCTCGTGGAGCGCGTCCGAGAATCCACAAGGAACCGTGAACGGATGGTTCAACTACCAGGATGTCGAGGATGGAGCTCTCTTCACGGCGCGCGGCGACGTCACGTGCATCGCCGTAAAAGGGAACGACGCATGGGTCGGAGGGACGTTCGTAGCGAGCAATGACCCGAGTCTTGTCGGACTCGACACGTGGTGGCACGTGACCGACAACGGCGAGGGCGCGAATGCTCCGCCGGACATCACGACCCTGCTCGGAGCCGGGGGCCCGGGTACGGCCCAAGCGTTCTGCGACAAGACGCCGCCGTACAAGTATCCCTGGCAAGTCGAGCATGGGAGCATTCAGGTCCGCGGCTAGGTCATCGGCGGCGGCTGCCGACGGTCGGTCGAGGGCGCGAGCGAGCACTTCGCGCGCGCCCTCCACATCAAGCGCCGCCCGCACGCGTAGCATCGCGCGGTGCCGCGCGACAGCAGCGAGATCTTGACCGACACGCCGCCGCCCGCGGCTGACACTCGGCTCGTGTACGGGGCCGAGCCGAAGCAGTTCGGCGACCTCCGTCTGCCCGCCGGGGACGGGCCGTGGCCGCTCGCGGTCGTGCTCCACGGCGGCGCTTGGAAGGCGACGTACAACCTGATCCATATGGGACACATGTGCGTCGCGCTGGCCGAAGCCGGCGTCGCGACCTGGAACGCCGAGTACCGCAGCGTCGGCGACGTAGGCGGCGGCTGGCCCGGAACGGGCGACGACGTCGCGCGCGCGGTCGAGTTCGTGGAGGAGCTCTTCGTGGGGCGTCCGCTCGATCGGGAGCGGGTCGTTCTCGTCGGCCACTCCGCAGGGGGTCACCTGGCTCTGTGGGCGGCAAAGCGGGCGGAGCTACCCGTGGTCGCGCTCGCGCCGGTATCGGATCTGCGCGAGTCCGCCGAGCGCGTCGGCTCTGACGGCGCCGTCGCCCGTTTCGTCGGCGGCATGCCCGACGAAGTCCCGGAGCGCTACGCGGAGGCATCACCGCGCGAGTTGCTCCCCTTCCGCGTTCGCCAGCTGCTCGTCCACGGCACGGAAGACGACGAGGTCCCCTACACGATGAGCGAGGGCTACGTTGCAGCCGCCGGAGGCGAAACCGGGTTGCTCACGCTCGAGGGCGCCCGCCACTTCGAGCCGATCGACCCGCAGGCGCGCCAGTGGCCGGCGGTCGAGGAAGCGCTTCTCGAGCTGCTCTAGGTTCAGGTCGAGCTCACGCCGACCGGAATGGCGCGGGTGGACCGACCGCGTCGGTCCACCCGCACGGGTTCGGCCCTAGGGAACGGTGGGGACTTGCCCCGCGTCTTCCTGGGCTTCTCGCGCCTTGCTCTCGTTGGCCTCGTGGCTCGCTGTTTCGATCGGCTTGAACGAGCCGCTCGGCGCGGCGCCGCTGGAGCTGCTCGAGCTGCTGCGCGAGCCGTTGTTCGACGCCGCGCTGCCCGACGCAGCGCTGAACACGCCGCCGCCGATCGCTCCGCCGATGAGCGAGCCCCCGACGACGGCGACGAGTATCCATTTCCTTGCAATCGTCATTGCTCTCACCTCCTTCCTCGTGCGAGGGTGGCGCCCGCGCCTGAGACCGCCATGAGTGCGGCCTAAGAAGTCGGTACGAAAACGGCCTGCCGCTCAAACTCCCAGCTGCCCTACAGGCGTTTCTCAGTTCCCGCTGGTGAAATCCTGCGAAACGATCCGAAAGGAGAGCGCATGAGCATGGATGAGACCAGGTTCACCCGGCGCGGGTCGCTCGTCAGGCTCGGCGGCTTCATGGCCGCAGCGCTCGGCGCCGGCAGCTGGAAGGTCGCGCCGTCGGAGGGCGCAGGCCCGGCCGGTGTCGCGTCCGGCGAGATCAGCTGCGTCTTGACGCCGGAGCAGACGGAGGGCCCGTACTACATCCCGAACGAGCGCGTCCGCCGGAACATCACCGAGGGCAGGCCCGGAGTGCCGCTCGTCCTACAGGCCAGCGTGGTCGACGCTTCGACTTGCCGCCCGATCAAAGGCGCCGCGGTCGACATCTGGCACGCGGACGCAAGCGGCGTCTACTCCGGCTTCGGGGCGGGAGCCGCGAGCCGGACCTTCATGCGCGGACTCCAGAGAACGGACGCGAGTGGCCTCGCGCGGTTCCGGACGATCTACCCGGGCTGGTATCGCGGCCGGACGGTCCACATCCACGTGAAGGTGCACCTCGGCGGCAACATCATCCACACGGGCCAGCTGTACTTCCCCGACAAGCTGACGGACGCGGTCTTCCGGCGGGCGCCGTACAGCCGCCGCCCGAACCGCGACACGCGCAACGCGACCGATTCCGTCTTCCGCAACGGCGGCAAGCGCTCGATGCTGGGCGTCCGCAAGAGCGGGGGCCTCTATGTCGCCTCGATCACGATGGGCGTCCACCGCTAGAGCGTCCACTATCCTCGCTCGAGGCCTATGGACGAGAAGAAATCCTCGAGCGCCTCGGCTCCCGTGCTCGCGGTCGACGTCGGTGGGTCGCACGTGAAGATCCTCGTCTCGACCGAGCGAGAGCGACGTCGACTCCCGTCGGGACCCGAGCTCACGCCCGAGGCGATGGTCACCGCAGTCCTGGCGTCCGCGAGCGATTGGCGCTTCGATCTCGTCTCGGCTGGTGTCCCCTCGCCGGTGCATGCGGGCCGGGTCGTCTCCGAGCCCGTGAATCTTGGGTGCGGCTGGGTCGGCTTCGATTTCGAGTCGGCGTTCGGGAAACCGACAAAGGTTGTCAATGACGCCGCGATGCAGGCGCTTGGCAGTTATGAGGGCGGCAAGATGCTCTTCCTCGGGCTTGGCACCGGGCTTGGGTCGGCACTCGTCGTCGACGGGATCGTCGAACCGATGGAGGTTGGTCATCTGCCGTTCAGGAAGGCCACCTTCGAGGAGTACGTCGGAGTACGCGGTCGAGAGCGACTCGGGAAGAAGAAGTGGAGCGAGGCGGTTCGCGAGACGATCGAGCGACTGACGGCCGCACTCGAACCGGACTACGTCGTGCTCGGCGGTGGAGACGCGGAAAAGCTCGACAGCCTGCCCTCGAACGTCCGTCTTGGTGACAACGAAAACGCATTGCTAGGCGGCTTTCGCCTGTGGAATCCAGACATCAAGCCGCCTGTTCCGGGCTAGAGGTTCGTCCTAGACTCACACCGTGACCGTCTGCGCGAGCTGCGGGGCGGAGAACCGAGAGGGCGCGCGCTTCTGCGATTCCTGCGGGGCTACGCTCGCTGCGGCTCCTTCCGCTCGAGAGGTGCGAAAGACGGTGACCGTCCTCTTCTGCGACGTCACCGGCTCGACCGCGCTCGGCGAGCGAATCGATCCCGAGAGCCTTCGCCACGTGATGGCGCGCTACTTCGAGA
>JBARRS010000132.1:0-22895 GCA_049644345.1 Gaiellaceae bacterium | reverse complement strand
GCGATGAACGAGTTTTGGGGCGAGCTGCTCGACCGCTATCCGATCCTCTCGTTCGAGGATCCGCTCGCCGAGGACGAGTGGGCCTCTTGGGCCGAGCTGACCGAGCACCTCGGCGAGCGAGTTCAACTCGTCGGGGACGACATCTTCGTCACGAACCCCGATCGGCTTCGACGCGGCATCGACGAGGGCGTCGCGAACGCGATCCTCGTCAAGGTGAATCAGATCGGGACGCTGACCGAGACGCTGGACACGATCGAGCTTGCCCGCTCGAACGGCTACGGCGTCGTGATCTCGCACCGCTCGGGCGAGACAGAGGACACCACGGTCGCCGACCTGGCGGTTGCGACGGGCGCCGGCCAGATCAAGACGGGTGCGCCTTCGCGCACCGATCGCGTCGCGAAGTACAACCAGCTGCTGCGGATCGAAGAAGAGCTTGGAGCGCGGGCGGAGTATCCCGGCTGGGAAGCGTTTCCGCGCTTTCGCCGCTCGCGCTAGCCGCTCAGCGGTGCCAGTCGAGCTGGCTCGACCAGCCGTAGGCTCCGTAGTAGTTCCCGGTCTTTCCGACCGAGGCGATTGGGCCGATCTGGTTGCCGCCGAAGGGATCGATCGCGTAGAGGCTGCCGCGGGCTTGAATTCCTCCGGCCTTCGTTCGCACGTACACGATCCAGCGTCCGTCGCCGGACCACATCGGCAGCTCGTCGGTCTCGCGGCGGGGCGGCACGGTCTGCGAGAGCAGCTGTGGTCGCGCCGCTTTCGTCGGCGAGACGAGCCAGAGCGAGCGGTGCTCTTGCCCGAAGGGTGTGTTGTCCGACGTAGGTCCGCCCGCGACGACGAGCCCGCCACCGCCGCGCGCGGCGGCGACCGGGGTCGGGCAGGCCACCGAGTTCCAGCTCGTCTTGCCGCCGGCGCGCAGGATCGTGCGCGGTCGCCAGCTCGGCCGCGCAGCGGCGGCGATTCCGCCTCCAAGCGTCACCTGTCTGCCGCCGTGGTTGACAACAAAGACGAGCTTGTTCCCGCACCAGGTCACGAAGTCGGGGTAGAGCAGCTCGCGCCCGATTGCGACGGCGCGTCCGCCCGCGGCCGGCAGGATGAGCAGCGCCGCGCCGTCGGCGGCGAGCGAGGCCCCGATGTACTCGCGGAACAGGAGCCAGCGGCCGTCCGGTGAGAATCCGACGAGCAACGGGGAGGCGACCCCGTTCTGCAACACGGCTCCGGAAATGCTCGCCGGCTCTTTGTGCACGCGAAACAGCTCGCGCCGCTTCCCCGTCGCCAGATCGATGCCCCAGATCTCCTGGTGATAAGGCGGACTCGTGCGAATCGTCAAAAGCGAGCGCGACACCGCGAGTGTCCGGCCGTCCGGAGAGAAGGCGAAGCCTGTCGCACCCCAGCCGTCTGGCAAGAGCACGCGAGCCTTGCCATTCGGTCCGAGGAGCTCGGCGCCGCCCTTCGCCGTCGCGAAGGCAAGCGAGTCGCCGCGCGTGGACCAGACACCTGCCGGCGTGGGAAAGACGCCCGACGGCGTACGACGGACCGCGCCGCCGCCGCGCGGGACGTAGCCGCCCTTGAATGCGATGTACCGGCCGTCGGGGCTGAACTGAACCGGACCGGCGACACCGCTTGAGACAAGCACCCGGGTCGTGCAGGTGCGAAGGTCGACTGTCGCGAGCGCCCCGTCGCGAACGAAGGCGACGGTGCCCAGCGCGATGCCGGGACAGCGGCGACTCGCAAAGTGTCGTTTGCCGGCGCCGGACAGGCGAGGATGCCCGCCGCCGCCGCGATCGACGACGAAGTACGCAGAGAGACCAGCGGCGACAAGCAATGCTGCCAAACCGATGAGCCGTTGCCGTCGCCGGCGTTGCCGACGGCGCGCCTCCTCGATCAGGGCTTCGGGATCTCCGCCGCTCGGCGGACGCGGAGGCGCGATGACCGTCACAGGATGAAGCTACTATTGCTAGCACCATGTTCCCTGTCAAGGTCGACAGGCGAGAGTCCACGGATCTCCATGAGCAGGTCGCGGCGGAGATCCGGCGCGCGATCGCCAACGGAGAGGCGCGGCCGGGCGAGCGCCTTCCGCCGGCCCGCGATCTTGCGGCCGTGCTGGGCGTCAACACGAACACCGTGTTGCGCGCGCTCCGCGGACTGCGCGCCGAGGGGCTTCTGGAGTTCCGCCGCGGGCGCGCCATCACGGTGGCCGGCACGCCTGAGCGCGGCGCCGTCACCGCATGCGCGCGGGAGCTCGTGCGGTTCGCTCGCCGTCAGGGCTACGAGCTCGACGAGCTGATTCGAATCATCGAGAACGTCGGCTGAACTAAAGGAAGCGGACAAACGACTGGCGCCGTGAGACGCGCTCGCTACGCTTGGAGCAATGACCGTCGCGCCTCCCCGTCGCACGAAGATCGTGGCGACGATCGGCCCCGCGTCCTCGTCGCCCGAGGTACTGCGCGCCCTCGTCGAGGCGGGGATGGACGGAGCGCGCCTCAATCTCTCGCACGGGACGCACGACGAGCACGCCGAGCGCGCGCGCGTGGTCCGCGCCGTCGAGGAGGAGATCGGGCGTCCGCTGGCTTTGATCGCCGACCTCCAGGGGCCGAAGCTCCGCGTCGGCGATCTCGACGAGCCTCTTGTGCTCGTAAGCGGCGACGAGGTCGTCGTCGGCGGCGACGAGACGAAACGGAACGGCGGGGTTCCGGTGAGCCCGGCCGTGATCGGCGAGGTGCTCCAGCCCGGGCATGAAGTTCTGATCGACGACGGCCTCATCCGGCTGCGTGTAGTCGGAATCGAGCACGGCCGCGCACGCTGCGCCGTCCTGGCGGGAGGCTCGGTCAGCTCGCACAAGGGCGTGAACGTGCCCGGCGTCCCGGTCCCGATTCCCTCGCTGACACGTAAGGACCTGGACGACCTCGAGTTCGCGCTCGAGCTCGGGGTCGACTTCGTCGCGCTCTCCTTCGTGCGCTCGGCCGCTGACGTGCGCGACCTGCGCGACCTGATCGAGCATGCCGGCTCGAAGGCTCACGTGATCGCGAAGATCGAGAAGGCGGAGGCGATCGACGCGCTGCACGAGGTGGTCGCCGACGCCGACGCTCTGATGGTCGCGCGGGGCGACCTCGGCGTCGAGATCGGGGCCGCGTCGGTGCCGCTGCTCCAGAAGCGGATCATCAACGCCGCGCTCCAGCAGGGGAAGCCGGTGATCACCGCGACGCAGATGCTCGAGTCGATGATCCACCATCCGGATCCGACGCGCGCCGAGGCGAGCGACGTCGCGAACGCGATCCTCGACGGAACCTCCGCGGTGATGCTCTCGGGCGAGACTGCGCTCGGCCAGTACCCGATTGAGGCGGTCGCGTACATGGACCAGATCGCGTGCGCCGTCGAGCCGAGCCTCGGCTACCGGCACCAGCTTCCAGATCAGAGCGAGGAGCCGAGCGTCGGCGAGGCGATGTCCAACGCAGCCTGCGACCTCGCGGAGGCCCTGGGCGCGGCTGCGATGCTCGTGCCGACCTTCTCGGGCCGGACTGCCTCGGTTGTCGCCCGCCTGCGGCCCCGGCGCCCGATCCTCGGTCTGACGCACAAGCCAGAGGCAGTGCGGCAGATGGCGATCGAGTGGGGTGTGACCCCGGTGCTGATTCCGGAAGCGCGGGATGTCGAGGATCTCTGGGAGCGTGCGCTCGACGCCGCGCGTGCGAGCGGCCTCGTCTCGAGCGGCGAGCGCGTCGTCATCACCGGAGGTACGGCCGTCAACAGGCCCGGCACGACAGACGTGATCAAGATCGACGTCGTCTAGCTCGCCCCTGGCCGGCCTCACGGCTCACGCAGGAGGCGACAAGAACATGCCGAACCCCGCCGCGTGCCCGCCCGCAGGAAACCTCCTCGCCGACGCCTTGTGCGGCGATGGCTCGCCCTCGCGGCGGTCGCGCTCGTCGCGCTTCTCTACTACCGCCCACTGCATACGTATCTCCAGACCCGGCAAACGCTTTCGCAGCGCGGAGCGGAGGTCCGCTCTCTCCGAGCGGAGAAGCAGACGCTCGAGCGCCGGCTCGAGGCGACCGGGACGAACGACGCGCTGATCCGACAGGCGCGGAGGCTTGGGCTCGTTCGGCGTGGTGAGCGGCTCTTCATCGTCAAGGGCATCGAGGCCTGGCAGCGCGCCCGGTCTACGATCCGGAGGCATGGATGACCGCGCGGTCGTGGAGCGGCAGCTCGGGCGCCCGCCGCGGGCGTTTCGGCAGGTCGTCGTCCGCTGCCCCTACGGCCGTCCCGCCGTCACCGAGCAGGCGCCGCACGACGAGAGCGGCGAGCCCTTTCCGACCACCTACTACCTGACCTGCCCTCACCTCGTCGCCGTGCTCGCGCGGCTCGAGGCAGTCGGCGGCGTCCAGCGCTGGAGCCGGGCAGCCGCCGAGAATCCCGCATTGCACGAGAGCCTCGAGCGCGCGCACGCGGAGCAGCGGCGGATCAGGCCGCAGCTCGACCTCGGGATCGGGGGCGCCCACTCCGAAGCGGGGAGTCTCAAGTGCCTGCACGCGCACGCGGCGTTCGCGCTCGCCCGCCCGGGATACGAGCTGGGGGAGCGGATTCTCGCGGAGATCGAGCCGCTCTGGCCCACGGACGGCTGTTGCACCTCGATCTAGCATGCGGCGATGCTGTCGGGGTTCGACCAGACCCGCCGGGAGTGGGAGGAGGGCCACGGCCGCTTCGAGGAGGCGGCGCGCGATCCGGCGCGCACCGAGACGCTCCTGGCCGAGCTCGAGGCAGTGACTGCGGAGCTGCGTCGGCGCATCGGCCAGAACTTCACGCTCCGTGAGCTCGTGACCCTCTACGGCGGCGCCGAGCGCTGGACGCGAGAGGCAGTGGCCGAGGGCCGCGCTGGTCCCGGCTGGCCGGGCCGGCTCGCGATCGTCACCGACGCGGCGTTCCACCGCTACTCGCGCGGTGCCGTCGATTACCGCCCGTGAGCGTTCAGCCCGAGCCGACCAACCGAATCAGGCCGGAACGCCCCGGCCGGCGGAACGCCGGACGCCTGCTCGCTCTCCTGGTCGCGCTCGCGGTCGCGTTTGCGATCGGAGTCGCCCTCGGCGAGGCGTTGCACGACAACCCGAAGCCCGGAAGCACGCAGACGACGCTGAGGCCGCTGACGGTGACCGTCGCGCCGGAAACCGTGACCATCACGACTTCTTCGCCGTAAGGATTTAAGAACAGAGAGCTTTGGGTAGGTTCGCTGGGGATGGCTCGAGCTCGAAACAGGCTCTTCGACGACCGTGCGATCTCGAGCGACCCCGACTGGCTGACCCTCGGGCAGGCGGCGAGGTATCTCGGGGTCGCCCAGAGCACGATCCGCAAGTGGTCTGACCAGCAGCGAATCCCGACCTTCAAGACACCGGGCGGCCACCGGCGCTACCGGCGCAACGACCTCCAGCTCTTCCTCGAGCGCTCTGGCCGCGGCTCGATCGGCGACGAGAAGCCGCTGATCTTGATCGTCGACGACGACGAGCGCCTCCGCGAGTACGTCCGCGTCAACCTCGAGATGGAGGGGTACACCGTCCGCGAGGCCGCCGACGCCGAGGAGGGCCTGGCCGTGCTCGAGGAGGTCTCGCCCGACCTGATCCTGCTCGACGTGATGATGCCGAGAGTCGACGGGTGGGAAATGCTGAGCCGCCTGCAGGAGCGGCACGGCGTGGGCACGATTCCGGTGGTCATGTTCAGCGGCAAAGTCGACGAGGACTCGATGCGCGAGGCGACGGCACGCGGCGCACAGGGCTTCATCGGCAAGCCGTTCGATCCAGGCCAGCTGATCGAGCGCGCGAAGGAACTGCTCCCCGCCTGACGCAGCTAGACCGGCACGTCGAGCGTTGGGTCGTCCATCACCGTGCGGGGTGGCTCGATCCGATCTTCGTCTGGCTGTCGCGGATCGGCTCCTGGGGCGTGGTCTGGCTCGGCGTTGCGCTCGTGCTCGCGCTCTACTGGCGCCGCGCGACCGTCTTCGGCCAGGTCGTGATCGCCGACGTGGTCGCAGACGTCGTCGTGTATGGCCTCAAGGCGTGGACCGATCGGCCGCGTCCTCCGGTCGTCTACCCGCTGCCGAAGCCTCTCGTGCACATACCGCAAGACGGGTCGTTTCCGTCGGGTCACGCTGCAACGGCGTTTGCCTGCGCGACCGTGCTCGCGAGGTGGGTGCCGCGCGCGGCACCGGCGCTGTACCTGCTTGCGGTCGGGATCGCGTTCTCTCGGGTCTACGTCGGAGTCCACTACCCAGCCGACGTCGTCGGCGGCGCGATCCTCGGGGTGCTCGTGGGTTTTACAGTTCCTCGGCTGCTCGCAGGATTCCCGCGCCGATCACCGCCAGGGCAGCGAGCAACGCGATCCAGATTCCGATCCCGCGACCGCTCGCAGGCAGAAACTGGTCCGGAATCGAGATCAGCCGAATGAGCACGAAGATCGTCGCGAGCGAGCCGAGCGCGATCACGATCAGGCTCTCGGGCACCGTGGCCGGAAGCTCGATGCCGGCCTCGCGCGCCGCGACGAGGCCTAGCACGGCAAGGCCGATGAAGAAGACGAGCTTGCCGAGTGCGCCCGTGTGCCAGCCGATCACCCCGATCGTCGGCCCGACCGAGTCGGAGCCGGCATACCAGTCCATGAACGACGAGAGGCAGAGAACGAGACCCGAGAGCCAGGTGAGCCGCTCGCCGATTGCCCATATGCCTGCGCCGGGTCGGAGGAACGCCTCGGTCCGCATTCTCCGCGAGGGCGGAGGCTCCGGCGGAGGATATGACTCGGGAGTTTGCACTGGAGCAGTATGAGACTAGAGCCCGAACAGGTGCTGCACCTGGTGCCAGATGGTCAGGCTGAGGTAGAGGCAGCCTACGAGCAGTACGAGCACGATCCCCCAGAATCGGAAGTTCGCGTGTTGGCGCTCACGCTTGCGCTCCTCGAGCACGCGCCGTTTCGCCCGATGTAGCCGGTAAGCCCGCTCGACCGCGGCGGCGTCCGGGAGCGGCGGCGGACTCTCGGGCCCGTGTCTCGCCGGCTGGGCCATGCGGGGAGTCTAGTAGGCCTACCGGTGCGCGCCACGCCATACTTAGGGCAGAAGGGGGTGCATGGCCGTCGAGCCGGGTCAGGAGGCGCGAGCAGAGCAGTCGAACGGTACGACGGCGCTCGTCGCGGGGATCGGCGCGCTCGCCCGGGCGACGGCTGCGCTCGCCTCGGTTACGGACGCGGATCACGCGCTCCGGGAGCTCGTGGACGGCCTCGCCGCAGCCGTCTCGGCGGACGCCGTGGTCGTCCGCGTCTGCGATGGACGCGGTGCGCCGGCCGCAGCGCGCGCCGTCGCGGCGCGGTCCGCCGCGCTCGCAGCCGAGCTGGAGGGATCGCGTGTAGAGCGCGGTGCGCTGCCGGACGACGAAGCCGACGAGGGGGGGCGGCTGCCGGAACACCTGCGCCGCGCGGCCGAGCGCGCGCGTGCGGAAGCAGTGCTGGCCCTGCCGGTCTCCGTGCGCGGCCGCCCTGTCGGCTCTCTCGAGCTTCTACGGCGGCGTGAGGCGTTCTCGCCCGCTGAGCGGGCGCTCGCGCGCCTCGGGGCGGCCCACGCAGGCTTCGTCCTCGGCGGGGGCTACAGGGCCTCCGGAGCGCTCGGCACGGAGGCTCTCCGGCTCGCCGGCGACGCACTGGCCGCCGGCTCCGACGAGACGCGGACGGCGGAGCAGATCGCGCGGGTCGCCGCCGAGGTCACCGACGCCGAGGCGTCGCTCGTCTGGCGGCTCGGTGAAGACGACGCCCCGCAGTTGATCGCGACGCACGGACTCGCTGAGGACGCCGAAGAGCTCGAGACCGCCGCGGACGCCGCACACTGGGCGCTGGCCGAGCGGGACACAGTCTCGATTTCGACCGTCGACGGCGGAGGGACGTTGGCCACGCTGCACCTCGGCGAGCCACCGCTCGGGCTCGTCCAGCTCCTGTTCGAGGCAGGACGCGACATCGGGGAGCCCGACCTCGGAGCTCTTTCCGTCTTTGCCACCCGCGCAGCTCACGCGTTGCGTGCTGGGGAGCGGTCGAGGCTCAGGGCCGCCGAGCTCGAGCGGACGCGTGCGCTCCTGTCGATACTCGGTCAGGCGATCGCACAGCTCTCCCTCGCGCACACGCTCGAGACGGCGACGGAGCAGGTGGCGCTGCTCCTCGGCTCCGACCGCCTAGCGGTCTATCTGCTCGACGATGAACGTCAGCTCTCCACCGCCGCGGGCCGCGGGCTCGCCGGTCCCCACGTGAGGGTCGCCGAGCGCTTGCTCGAGCTCGCGCTGGGCCCTGATCGCGGCCGGCCCGTGCTCTCCTTCCCGGACGCACAGCGCTCCGCGGCGCTCACGGGCGTGCGCGATGCGCTCGCGGAGGCCGGAATCGAGGCGGCGCTCGCGGCGCCGCTGCTCGCGCACGAGGAGACGATCGGCCTGCTCGGGGTCTACGGCCCCCGCGGATACGAGCCGACCGAAGAGGAGACGGCGCTTCTGGCGGCGCTCTCGACCCAGCTCGCCGTCGCCGTCCAGAATGCGCGCCTCCACGAGGAGACGAAGCGCCTGAAGGAACGCGCCGAGGAAGAGCAGGAGAAGGCAGAGCGTGAGCGGGCGCGGACCGACGCCCTCTCGCAGATCGCGCGCTCGTTCGCCGAGAGCCTCTCGCTCGAGGCGACGCTCGAGGCCGTCGCGAGGAGCGCCGTGGAGCTGCTCGGCGTCGACGCGGCCGTGCTCAGGATGCCGGCGGAGCGGCGCGATCTGCTGGTGCCGGGCGCGCTTCACGTCGCCGACGAGCGGGTCGGCGAAGCCGTCCGCGCGATCCTCGCCCGTCCCCAGGAGTTGCCGGCCGCGCCCGCGTTTCGGCTCGGGCGACCGCTCATCCTCGACGCCGCGGTTGCGCGGAAGCACGGCTCGCCGCACGAGCTGCTCACGCCGTTCCTGGAGAAGGGATCGACCGCGGCGGTACTGCCGGTAGCGACGCAGCCGGAGGCGGAGGCGCTTGGGACCCTGACGATCCTCTCGCTCGATCCCGCGCGCCCGATCACTCCGGAGATGCTCGAGACGGCGCTCTCGCTCGCCGGTCAGGCCGCGCTCGCGCTCGACAACGCTCGTCTGTATCAGCAGCAGAAGCATTTCGCGGACACGATGCGGCGCTCCCTGCTCCCGCGCGCACGTCCGGAGCTCGACGGGCTCGAGCTCGGCGACAAGTACGCCTCACCGGCGCGCGTGGACGTCGGTGGGGACGTCTACGACTTCGCGGTCCTCGGCGACGGGCGGCTCGCAGTCGTGCTCGGGGACGTGACCGGCCACGGCATCGACGCGGCGGCCGACATGGCGATGGCGAAGTTCGTCTTCCGCTCGCTTGCCCGGGAACACCCGGAGCCGGCCGACTTCCTCTCGGCGGCGAACGACGTCGTCGTCGAGGAGATCGGCGCCGGCAAGTTCATCACGATGCTCTACCTGACGCTCGACCCCCGCGGCGCCTTCGCGTGCGCGTGTGCGGGCCATCCGCCGCCGCGGGTGCTGCTGCCCGAGAGCGTAGTCGAGCCGGTCGAGACCAACGGCGTCGCGCTCGGAATCGAGCCGGACCAGACGTACGACGAGGTGCGCGGAGAGCTTCCTGCCGGCGCCGCCGTCGTCCTCTTCACCGACGGGGTCGTCGAAGCGCGGCGCGACGGCGAGCTCTACGGCGAGGAGCGGCTCGACCGGCTGCTGGCGGGTAGTCCGACACTCTCGGCCCAGGAGCTCGCCGAAGCGGTGCTCGAGGACTGCCGCGCTTTCAGCGGCGGCGAGCTGCGCGACGACTGCGCCGTCGTCGTCCTCAAGCGGGTGTGATCGAGCTCCGCCGGGAGGGCCGCGTCCTGCGCATCGGTCACCGCGGGGCGGCCGCGCTGGCTCCCGAGAACACGCTGCGCTCGCTGGAGCTCGCGATCGAGCTCGGCGTCGACCTGGTCGAGTTCGACGTGATCGACGTGTGCGGGACGCTCGTGCTCGCGCATTCGACGCGCCTCGCGGAGATCGCGCATGGATCCGCTTCCGGGCGAGTCCGCCGCCGAACGCTCGCCGAGCTCCGCGAGCTCGCGCCCGACCTGCCCACGCTCGACGACGCGCTCTCCTTCCTCGGCGAGCGTGACGTCGGGCTCCATCTCGATTTCAAGTGCCGAGGGAGAGAGAGCGACGTGGTCGAAGCGCTTCGGCGGCATGGGCTCGTCGAGCGGACGGTCGTCAGCTCGTTCTCGGCCGGCGTCCTGCGTGCGCTTCGCTCGCTCGAGCCGGGCCTCCAGCTCGGCCTGACGTACCCTCGGGACCGCTCCGGCCTCGGGCGGCGTCCCGGGCTGGCACCGGTCACCGCAGGAGTCGCCACGGCGCTACGCCGGGCGTTGCCGCGGCGGATCGTGCACCTGCTCGGCCGCGCGGGCGCATCGGCGGCAATGCTCCACTACGCCGTCGTCTCGCGTGCCGCCGTCGAACGCTGCCACGACGGCGGAGCGGCCGTCTTTGCCTGGACGGTGGACGAGCCCGCGCTCGCGGAGCGACTCGATCAGCTCGGCATCGACGGTGTGATCACGAACGATCCGCGGATCTTCGGGGCCCAAGGCGCCGACTCGGCGGCGCCGCCCAATTAAGGACGTGCGGGCCTTGCCCGTGCGTCCGACTAGACTCCGGGCGTGAAACGCGGCCTCCTCCCGCTGGTCACGGTGGGGCTCGCGGCCGCCGGCGCATTTTCGGCAACCGTTGTCGCCGGGCCGCGCGGTCTGATGAGCACCACGATCGCGACGACGGCGACCGAGCCGTCAGGACCGGTCGCGCCCGGAGTGAAGATCGGCGGCATCGATGTCGGCAACCTGACGCCCGACCAGGCGACGAGCGCCGTCCAGACGGCTTTCGAGACGCCGCTCCTGCTCCTCGTCGACCGGCACCGACTGGCGTTGGCGCCGGAGACAGTCGGCGCGAGCGCGGACGTCGCCGGGGCGGTCGCGCAAGCCGAGACCGCGGCGCCGGGGACCTCGATCCCGCTGGCGGTGCAGGTCAAGCGCCCCGCCGTCCGTGCCTACGTCACGCTCGTCGCGCGCCGTTTCGACCGCAAGGCCGTCGACTCGCAGCTCTCGCTCCGGCACTTGCGTCCATACCTCACACCCGAACGCGGCGCGCTCGTGCTCGAGCGCACTCGCGCCGTCCAGGCGATCGTGGTATCGCTGCTTGCGAACCGGCGCAACCCGCTTCGCCTCGTCCAGAAGGCGACTTCGCCTGCGGTCACCCGCAAGAACTTCGGCCCTGTGATCGTAATTCGCCGTGGCTCGAACCGGCTCTTCCTCTACAACGGCATGCGCTTCTGGAGTGTCTTCCCGATCGCGACCGGCCAGAGCATCTATCCGACGCCTCTAGGCCGCTGGACGATCGTCGTCAAGTGGCGGAATCCCTGGTGGTACCCGCCTGCGTCCCCGTGGGCGCAGGGGCTGAAGCCGGTCCCGCCGGGGCCTGGGAACCCGCTCGGGACGCGCTGGATGGGCCTCTCGGCGCCGGGCGTGGGGATCCACGGCACTCCGGACGCCGCGTCGATCGGCTACTCGGCTTCGCACGGCTGCATCCGGATGCGGATCCCCGACGCGGAGTGGCTCTTCAACCGCGTCCGGATCGGCACGACCGTGTTCATCGTCGCGGCCTAGACTGGTCGCAGGATGGCCGTGCGCCTCAAGATCGCGGGGCAGGTGCTCGCGGTCGCGCTCGTAGCTGCGTTGCTCGCGCTGCTGATCTGGAAGGTGTCGCAGGGGAGCGGCAAGCGGGCGGCCCTGCACAAGCCGGCGCCGGGCTTCACGTTCTCTCGCCTCGACCGTCCCGGGAGACTCAGCCTCGCCTCCTTGCGAGGCCGCGTGGTCGTGCTCAACTTCTGGGCGTCGTGGTGCGACCCGTGCAAGCGGGAGGCGCCTGCCCTCGAGCGGGCCTGGCGGCAATGGCGGGGCCGCGGGGTGACTGTTCTCGGCATCGACGCTCAAGATCTCTCCGGCGACGCCCGCCGGTTCATGCGCACGCACCGGATCACGTATCCGGTCGTCCAGGACGGCTCCGGCAAGACCTACGGGCCCTACGGCCTGACGGGCTTGCCGGAGACGTTCTTCGTCGACCGACGTGGCCGGATCGTCAAGCACGTCCTCGGCCCGGTGAAGCGCGAGTCACTCTCCTCCGGTATCCAGGAAGCCCTGCGCTCGTGAAGATCGCCGCCGCTCTGGCCGTCCTCGTCCTCGTCGCGCCGGCCGCCGCGAGCGAGCGGCATCCGACGCTGAACGAGCTCGAGAACGAGATCATCTGTCCGGTCTGCAAGCCGGAGACGCTCGCGCAGTCGGACGCGCCGGTCGCGCAGCGGATGAAGCAGCAGATCTCCCGCTGGATCGCCCAGGGCGACACGAAGAGCCAGATCGAGAACAAGCTCGTCGCCAACTTCGGGGAGTCGGTGCTCGCGGCTCCGCCGAAGAAGGGCTTCAACCTGCTCGTCTGGTGGCTGCCGATCGCCGGTGTCGTCGCAGGAGCGGCGGTCCTGAGCGCGCTCGCATGGCGCTGGAGCCGTTCGCGCGAGCCGGCTCCGGCTGCCCCGGGGGCTCCTCACCTCGACCCGGAGCTCGAGCAGCGCGTCGACCAGGAGCTCGCGCGCTTCGATGGGTGATATCGCCGGCCGAATCCCGGTCGCCTTCGCGGCGGGATTCATCTCGTTCGTGGCGCCGTGCGTGCTGCCCCTTGTCCCCGGCTACCTCTCGGCGGTCTCGGCGGTCGAGGCCGAGCGGCTCGGAGAGCGCGGCGTCGCGGCTCGGGTCGTGCGCGCGAGCGTCCCTTTCGTCTTCGGCTTCACGGTCGTTTTCGTCGCGCTCGGGGCTGCGGCCGGCGCCGCGGGTGGCGCGATCAGCCCGAACAGCCGCTCTCTGCTCGAGGTCGCGGGACTGATCACCGTCGTCTTCGGGCTCGCGTTCATGGGCCTCTTGCCGTGGCCGGAGCGGCTCATGGCGCCCGGGCTGGTCGGCGGGGCGCGCCGGAGCGGCTCGAACGCGTTGCTCGGTGCCGCCTTCGCCGTCTGTGCGGCGCCCTGCGTCGGCCCGGTGCTCGCTTCGATTCTCGTCCTCGCAGCAGACTCGAGCACGGTCGCGAAGGGGTCCGTGCTCCTGGCGGCCTACTCGGCCGGGCTCGCGGTTCCGTTCCTGCTGGCCGGCATCGTCTTCGCGCACGCGATGGGCGCGTTCCGGTGGTTTCGCAACCACTATGTCTACATCCGTGCCGTCAGCGGCGCCACGCTCGTCGCCATCGGCCTCTTGCTCTTCTTCGATCGGTTCTGGTGGCTGCGGGCGGGTCTCGGCCACGTGTTCGGCTAGAGCCGAGGCGGCGCGAGCTCGAGCGAGCCGCTTGCGACCACGGCAGCAGCCTCTTGCAGCTGGCCGAGGATCGATGCGACGTCGAGGTCGCGATGCTCCGGCGCGTACGGGCCGAGTCGCCGAGCCGCCTTCTCGAGCTGGCGCTCGCAACCGACCCGGTTGCCGCGCCCAGCCTGGTACCAGGCGACGGCGACGTGGACGAGCCCCTGGAAGAAGTCGCGCTCGGCGGGCTCCGCTGCGCGCCAGACGTCCTCGAGCTCCTCGTGCGCGGCGAAGAACTCGCGGCGCCGGATCAGCTCTAGGCCGTGCTCAAACTGTGACTTTGATCTCTCCGTCTTCGACCCTGACCTCGTACGTTCGCAGCTGGATCGCCAGGTCGAACACGTTCTTGCCGGTTCTGACGTCGTACTGCCATCCATGCCAGGGGCAGGTGAGCACGTGTCCGTCCAGCCGGCCTTCGCCGAGGGG
This sequence comes from Gaiellaceae bacterium, assembly GCA_049644345.1. GTDB lineage: Bacteria > Actinomycetota > Thermoleophilia > Gaiellales > Gaiellaceae > JBARRS01. The sequence continues at coordinate 9,076 of JBARRS010000132.1, read as the reverse complement.
CCCGTGGAGGTGAAGGCAGTGGCCCTGGACGGCGTAGAGCTCGCCGTCGACGTTCGCCAGCGCGATCGGCTCGTCGCCGGCCATGACCTCGGTCACGGTCCCCGGAGGAACCTCATCAACCCGTGCGATCGCCTGGAACTCCCCCGTGGACACCGGCGCGAGACGCTAGCAGAGGGATGGTCATGCCCTGGAGCACCACCGAGAAGGCGACGACCACGAATACGATTCCGTAGATCCGGTCCGCGCCCTCGACTCCTGCGAGCAGGGTGAAGGCCGCTAGGAGGATCGGGACGGCGCCCTTGAGCCCGCTCCACATCACGAAGAACCGCTCGCCGCGACGAAGCCGCGTCGGCACGAGGAGCGTTCCGATCACCAGTGGCCGCGCCGCGAACGCGAGGATGACCGCGAGCACGAGCCCGTGCTCCCAGACATGGTGGCGGCCGAGCGCGGCCAGGTCGACCGTCAGGCCGAGCGCAACGAAGACGACGATCTCGGCGAGGCTCGCAAGAGAGGTGTGGAAGCGCTCGATCTCGTGCTTGTACGGAAGATTCCGGTCGCCGAGGAGAATCCCGGCCACGAAGACGGCGAGGAAACCGGATCCGTGGGCGAGTGCCGCCGCGCCGTAGACCACCCCGGCCGCACCGAGTGTCCGGAGCGGGTAGAGGGCCTCGTTAGGGAGCGCGATCCTCCGCAGCGCAGGTAGGAGAACCGCCGCGCCGGCGACGCCGATCGCGAGGCCGACGCTCATCTCGACCGAGAATTCTCGAACGACGACCCACGCGGACGCATGCGACTTCGTGGCGAAGTCGATCATCCCGATCATGAGCGCGATTCCGACGGGGTCGTTCGCGCCCGACTCGCCCTCGAGGATCACGCCCGTCCGGCCGCCGACGCCCCGCTGCCCGAGGACGGAGAACATCACAGCGGGGTCGGTGGGCGCGAGCGCGGCGCCGAGGATTCCCGAGGTCGTCCAGCTGAAGTTCAAGAGGTAGCGCGAGGCAAGCGCAATCAACGCGGCAGTCGCGAACGTCCCGAGCACGCCCAGCGAGACGATCGGGGCGAGCGCGCGCCGGAATCGTCGCCACCCGATCCGCATTCCCCCGTCGAACAGGATCAGGAGGAGCGCGACGACGGCGACGCGCTCGACGTCCTTGATCGAGAGTGCACGCCCGAGCGACGGGAAGACGTCCGAGGCGACGGCGGCCGCAAGCAGGAAGATTCCGGGTGCCGGAATCGGGAGCCAGTCCGCGACCTTGTTCGAGAGAACGGCCAGCGCGAAGCCGCCCGAGACGATCAGAACGATTCGGCCGAACTCGGTGATCTCAGCCACGCAGGCGCACGCTAACGGTGGGCCTGCGGCGTTTCTCGAGGTTCGCGCGAGGTGTTACGCTGGACGGGCCGTGGCGACGATTCTGCTGGCGGGAGTCGACGTCTTCTTTCGGGGCAAGCTCGAGGGCCTCTTGCCGGGCCATCATCTCGTCACCCAGGACAGCGTCGATCCACCGGATCTCGTGATCGCGGACGTTGCCAGGATCGATCCGCAAGAGGTGGCGGACGCGTTTCCGGAGGTTCCTATCGTCGGTTTCTGCAGCCACAAGGATACTTCGGGGCTTCGCCGGGCCCATCTAGCCGGCTTCGATCAGGTGGTTGTGAAATCGGCGCTGGACGAGCGTGCTCCTGCGATCGTGGAGGAGCTGGTCGGCTAGAAAGCCCGCCTACTAGTACTAGATAGACTCGGGCGCAGTGACGTACATCATCGCGGAGCCGTGCATCGACATCAAAGATCTCTCGTGCGTCGACGTCTGCCCTGTCGACTGCATCCACGAGTTCGAGCGCATCCTGATCATCGATCCCGAGGAGTGCATCGACTGCGGGGCCTGTGAGCCCGAGTGCCCGGTCGAGGCGATCTTCCCCGAGGACGCGCTCCCCGACAAGTGGGAGCCGTTCGTGAAGATCAACTACGCGTACGGCGAGGGCGCAGACATCGTGAACAAGCTGGTCGACGACTACGCCACCGAGCACAATGTCCAGAACCCGCCTCTCGAATAGCGGTTAAAAACCGCATTCGCGGTTAACAACCTCCCGTTCATCCACGAACGTCAAGGGGGTTTTCACCATGCCGCGCAAGGAATGGACCGCCAAGCAGGAGCGGAAGTACGAGCACATCAAGCAGAGCGAGCGCGGGCACGGACGCTCGACGAAACGCGCGAAGGAGATCGCCGCGCGCACGGTCAACAAGGAGCGGGCGCAGAAGGGACAGACGAAGACCGGTCCCAGGGGCCGGACGAAGGAGCAGCTCTACAACGAAGCGAAGCGGAGGGGGATCTCCGGTCGGTCGCGCATGACGAAGCAGCAGCTCCAGCGTGCGCTCGATCGCCGAAGGTAACGAACCGGCTTCAGCTCGCGGCGGGCAAGGGTCGGACAGCTATTCTTGCCCGCCGTGACCCCTAGGACTCTCGACCACGTCGCACTCTGGGTCGCCGACCGCGACCGCATCGCCAACTTTCTCACCGAGCAGCTCGGGATGCACGTCATCGAGCGCACCGACCGCTTTACCCTGCTCGGCTCGGACGCCCGCCGCGGGAAGCTGACGCTGTTCGTCGCCGAGGGGCCGCGCGCGCGCGGCGCGCTGAAGCACGTCGCACTGCGTGTGCAGGACGGCGACGAGGCCGAGCACGATCCCGGCGAGGGTCTCGTGATCAAGGTCGTCCGCGGCGAGACCGACGTCGACTACGACCTCGACCACGTCGCGCTCTACTCGTCGTCCCCTGAGGAGACCGCCCGCGAGTATCTCCGGCTCGGCTTCGAGGAGGCACCGGCGCGCGACGGGGTCCCACGCGTCGAGGTCGGCGGGGCATACGTCGAGTTTCACCAGGGCGAGGTGGAGGAGGCTGAGCGGCCGCTCCTGAACCACCTCGCCGTGCTCGTCGACTCGGCCGACGAGCACATCGCCGAGGCCGAGGAGCTCGGCGTCGAGATTGCAGACGTCGTCGACGCGCCGAACACGTACGCGGTCTTTCTCTGGGGCCCCGAGCACGTCAAGATCGAATACGTCGAGCACAAGCCGACTTTTTCTCTCACGTAGTTGCTGATCGCGGGCGCCGGCATGGCCGGGCTCGTCGCGGCGGCTCGTGCGCGCGAGCTCGGCGCGAAGCCGGTAGTGCTGGAGAAGGGCAGCCGTCCGGGCGGATCGATGCTGCTCTCGAGCGGCGTCGTCTGGCGCTACCGGTCTCTCGACGAGTTCCGCGCCCAGTGCCCCGGTGGCGATCCGCGCCTCCAGGAGCTCGTCCACGGGCGCCTCGACGACGCGCTCGCCTGGCTCGAATCGTTGGGGGCTTGGGTCCTCACCCGCGAGACCCGTAACCCCCTGACCGCAGGCAGCCGCTTCGATCCAGTCGACCTGACCGAGCTTCTCGCCCGCGCCGCGCGCGACGTGCACCTCGATCGGCCACTCCCGACGGAGCCCGAGCCTCCCGTCGTGCTCGCGACGGGGGGCTTCGCCGCCCGATTCGCGCGCAAGCACGGCCTGCTGCTCCGTTCAAACGCGTGGAGCGAGGGCGACGGGATGGACTTTGCGCTCGTGCGAGGGGCGGCGCTCACAGACGGGATGGAGGAGTTCTTCGGGAGAGCGATGCCCTTGCCGCCGTGGTGGGGCGAAGAGGACTTCGTCCAGCTCGCCCAACTCTATGGTAGATACGCGCTCGTCTACGACGAACATGGCGCGCGGATCGAGCCCGATCCGAACGATTGGTCGGAGACGCGCCTCGTGCAGGAGATCGCGCGACGCGGCGGAAGCGCGTGGTACCTCGTCGATGCGGACGCGCTGACGAAGCCGACGCCGTACGGCACGATCGGCGAGGTGATTGAACGAGCGCGGCGGGGCGGTGGACGCGTCTGGAAGCGCGATGGGCGCCTGGCCGTTCGCGTCGCTGCCGCCGTTACGCACACGATCGGCGGCGTCCGCGTGGATCCGCAGGCCCGCGTCCTCGACGAGCGAGGCGAGCCGATCGAAGGCCTCTACGCCGCGGGTGTCGACGCAGGTGGAATCGCGACCGGCGGCTACGCGAGCGGACTCGCGGCCGCCCTCGTGCTCGGGCTTACGGCGGCGGAGAACGCTGCTACTTGACCGGCACGAGGTAGGCGCAACGGCGGGAATCGCCCGGAAGTGGGGACGGCGCGAGCTTCACCACGCGCATCGGCCCCTCGTCCTCCTGGATCTCGTCGCCGACCGAGGGTGGCTGCCCGTCGCGCTCGCGCAGCTCGTAGCCCGTCGGCTTCGACACGAAGAGCAGGTACTTCTCGGCCGTCACGAGGGCCCGCGATCCTACCGCTGGGCTGCGTACGGTGGCAGTAGCACGCGGACGGCGGTCCCGCCGTTCCTGCCGGGATCGACCACGAGGCGGCCGTTCAACGTGCGCGCCCGTTCCTCGATCGTCTCGAAGCTCGCCCGCCGCCGTTCTCCCGTGCCGTCGTCGGCGATGATTGTCTCGACCCCGCCGTCGTGGCTCGGCGCGATCCGGATCGAGATCCGCGACGGCGGGCCGCGGCGGATCGCCTGGTTCACCGCCTCGCGGATGAGCTGGTAGAGGCCGACCTGCGCCTTTTCCGTCAGCTCCTCGGCCGCCTCCACGTCCAGGTCGAACTGGACCTGGCTCGAGAGCCCCACCTGATCGGCGAAGGCCTGCACCGCGGGCCCGAAGCCCTGGTCGCGGAGCACGACCGGCTCGATGTTGAAGGAGAGGTCGCGTAGCGAGCGGATCGTGTCGCGATGCCGGTCGAGGGCGGACCCGAGCACCTGGTTCGCGTCCTCGAGCCGCTGCTCGCCGATCGCCTCGATCACCGCGTCGAGCATCAGGCCGATTCCCGACATCGACTGGACGGGGCCGTCGTGGAGGAACAGCGCCAACCGACGGCGCTCGTCCTGCTCGGCGGTGATCAGCTGCTCGGTCAGCTGTCCGCGCTCGAGCTCGCGTACCTTCGCCTCGGCCAGCAGGCGCGCGTTCTCGCTCGCGCGGGCGGCGAAGTCGGCGAGGACGGTCGCGCGGACGACGTCGCCGCGCTCGAAGGGCCGGGCGCGCGTCATGCGTAACGCCGCGATCTCCTCGCCGCGCAGGCGAACGGGGACGACGAGCATCTGTTCGGCTCGACTCCGGTCCCGTTCCTGTCCCGGCCTCAACAGCTCGGCCTTCGCGCGGAAGAGCCGCTCGGCCTCGCGGCAGGTCTGCTCGAGCACTTGCGCCTCGTCGAGCGTTGCGGCGATCGCCCCCATCGAGTCGACCAGGGATTCGAGAAAGCTGGCTTGCGCGGCCAACTCCTCCTCGGCGACTTCATGGCGTCGACGCTCGCTGACGATCAGGAAGAGGGCCAGCCCCGCCGCTGCGAGGATCGCCACAGCGAGCCCTCCTGAGGCGAGCCACGGCTCGTTCAGCGCCAGTCCGATGACGGCCGCGACTGCCGCGACGGCCACGGCGGCGACGAGCAGCCCCGCCCTAGTCGATGATCGCTTCGCGAAGAGCAATCGCCACGGCGTGCGTCCGGGTGTCCGCCTCGAGCTTCGTGAGGATGTGCCGCACGTGGCTCTTGACCGTTTCCTGGCTGATGAAGAGCCGTCCGGCGACATCCGCGTTCGACATCCCGTCGGCGAGGAGCTGGAGGATCTCGCGCTCCCGCCCCGTCAGCATCTCGTCTCGATCGCCGCCGAGGAATGCCGGCATCAGCGCGGGATCGACGAAGCCCTCGCCCGAGACGACCTTGTCGATGGCCTTCAGCAGCGTCTGGTGCGGGGCTTCCTTGAGGATGTAGCCCTTGGCGCCGGACTCGAGGCCGCGGCTGAGCAGGCTCCGCTCGCTGTAGGCGGTGAAGATGAGGACGGCGACCTCGGGCACGCGCTCGGAGATCTGCTTCGTCGCTTCGAGCCCGTCCATACCGGGCATGCGCACGTCCATGATCACGATGTCCGGCTTGCGCCGCTCGGCCAGCGTGACGGCAGTGGCGCCGTCGGCGGCCTCCCCGACGACGCGGATGTGAGGCGCCCGCGAGAGCGACAGCCGCAGGCCTTCACGGACGACCTCGTGGTCGTCGACGATGAGGCAGGTGATCTCCCCGTTGCGCTGCGCGCCTGCGTCTTCGGCCACGGCAAGCGGATTGTACGCGGGAAACCGGCGGTCAGTCAGAACGCGAGGGCGAGCTGCTCCGGCTCGGGCTCGGCCGTGATCCTAGGACGCGTAGCGTGGTCGGAGACGCCGTAACGTCTGCGCAGCTCCGCGACGGCCTTCAGCACCGGCTCGCGCTCGGCGTTCTTCAGGTACGCGCGCCTGTACAGCTGCTCGTACCGCTCGAGTTCCTCCGGCCAGTCGCTCGCGAGGTGCTCGAGGAAGTGCTCGCGCGTCCCCGGGCGGAGGTAGAGGAGGTTCGCCCACACGTGCGTCGCCCCCGCGGCTCGCGCGGCATGAACGACCTCCTCGAGCTGTTCCGGCCGGTCTGAGATGCCGGGGAGAATCGGGGCCATCCCGACTCCGGCCCTGATCCCCGCGTCGACCAGCTGCTTGAGGACACGCAGGCGCTGCCGGGGATGCGCCGTGCCGGGCTCGGTCTTCCGCCAGACCTCCTCGTCGAGCGTCGGAATCGAGAAGTTGACGGAGACGTCCGCGTGGCGAGAGGCTTCGCTGAGCACGTCGATGTCGCGCACGGCCAGCGGTCCTCGTGTGATCAGGCTAAACGGGTTGTGCGCCTCGGCGAGAGCCTCGAGGCATCCCCGCGTGAGCCGGTAACGGCCCTCGGCGGGCTGATACGGGTCCGTGGCAGCGCCGATCGCGACCGGTTCGCGCTCCCACGAGCGCCGCCCGAGCTCGCGGCGAAGCACGTCGACGACGTTCGTCTTCACCCGGATCGAGCGGCCGTAGCGGTCGTCCGCGGGCCGGTCGGCGCGCAGCTCGAAAGCACGCACGTAACAGAAGGTGCAGCGGTGGACACAGCCCATGTAGGGGTTCAGCGACCAGCTGAAGGGCATGCCCTTGACCCGGTTGAGGGCGCTTCGGCAGGGCTCCTCCCGGTACTCGACCTCCACGCCGGCAGTATAGAACATACGTTCGCCCGAGGCAGCCGCCCGAGTCTCCTATACTGGGGCAAGACCTTGGACGACGACCTACCGAGTCCGCACCCCAGGGGGCGGGCGTGACCCTCTTCCTCGAGCTCCTCGGCGTTGCAGCGCTGATCTTGCTGAACGCGTTCTTCGTCGCGGGCGAGTACGGCCTCGTCACAGCCCGCCGGACGAGGATCGCCGAGCTCGAGCAGGAGGGCAGCCGGCGCGCCCGGAGCGTTCGCGAGATCCTCGCCGACCCGCCGCGCTTCATCGCGGCGATGCAGCTCGGCGTCACGCTGACGAGCCTGGGCATCGGCGCGCTCGGAGAGCAGGCTCTGACGCGCGCCCTCGATCCGATCGTGGCGACGGCGATCGCGGTCGCGCTCGCCTTCCTGATCATCACGTACCTGCACGTCGTGATCGGCGAGCTCGTGCCGAAGGGAGCATCGCTGCGGTACTCGGAGGAGGTCGCGCTCGGCGTCTCCACCTTCGTGCGCGGCTTCTTCGTCCTGTTCTTCCCGCTCATCTGGATCCTCCAGCGTTCCACCGAGGCCATCCTGCGGCTGTTCAACATCGAGCCGCCGGGCGCCGAGGGGGTCGCGCACTCCGAGGCCGAGCTGAAGATGCTCGTCTCCCAGTCGACGCGGGGGGGCGAGATCGAGACGGAGGAGCAGGAGATGCTCTACAAGGTCTTCGACTTCGCCGACAAGGAGGTCGCGGACGTGATGGTGCCGCGGCCAGAGGTCGTGGCGCTCTCGGTCGACCTGCCGCCGGATGAGTGCTTCCGCGCCGTCCGCGAGTCGCCGTACACGCGCTATCCGGTCTATCGCGGCTCGCTCGACGAGATCGTCGGTGTTCTCCACGTGCGCGATCTCTTCCGCGCCATGAGCGAGGTCGGGATCGAGAACCTGAAGGTCGAGCAATTGCTGAGGCCCGCGTACATCGTCCCGGAGACGAAGGACCTCGCGGCGCTGCTTGCCGAGTTCAGGCGGACGAACCAGCACATGGCGATCGTCGTCGACGAGTACGGGACGATGGTCGGGATCGCGACGCTCGAGGACCTGCTGGAGGAGATCGTCGGCGAGATCGAGGACGAGTTCGACCTGCCGGACGAGTCGGTCGAGCGGATCGACGACCACACGGTCGTGATCGACGGCACCTTCCCGATCGACGACTTCAACGAGCAGTTCGGGACCGCGTTCCCGGTCGAGGACTACCACACGATGTCCGGGCTCGTCTTCGGGCTGCTGGGGCGCGCGCCGGAGGAGGGCGACGAGCTCGAGTACGAGGGCGCGCGCTTCCGCGTCATGGATGTGGAGGGGACGCGGATCGGGCGCCTGCGCGTCGAGCTGCTGCCGGCGCCGGAGGAGGAGCGCCAGCCCCTCCAGGAAGCCGGCTAGGCCAAGGCGTCCGAGCGCGCCGCGAGCTCGCGGTCGCGCTCGGTGATCGCGTTCTGCGCGTGCGTCCACCACCGAAGCGTCACGCGATTCCAGTGGATCGCGACGTCGGGGTGGTGGTTCTCCGCCTCGGCCAGCTCGGCGACGCGGTTCACGAACGCGAGCGCCTCCGCGAAGTCCCGGAACCGGAACTCACGCTCGAGCGCGCCGTCGATCTCCCGCCAGCCCGGTGGCGTCTCCATCATCGTCGTTAATTGTCGGTTAAGCGCCAAACTCGGTCGCTGCGTGGCCCGTATCCTCGAGCCGAAGGCAATCCGGACCCAAGGAGGACGATGCCTCGCATCCGCATACTCGTCGCTTCGGCGGCGGTCGCGCTCGCCGCTCTCGTCGTCGCCGTCCCCCTCGCTGGGGCACGCGCCGACGCGAAGGCCGCCACGACCTCCGTCACAGTGACCGCGAAGGAGTTCAAGTTCATCCTCTCCAAGAAGTCGGCCCCGCACGGCACGGTCGTCTTCAACGTCGTCAACAAAGGCAAGCTCAAGCACGACTTCAGGATCGCCGGGAAGACGACGCCGTTGCTCAAGCCGGGCGGCAAGGC
>JBARRS010000131.1:0-1761 GCA_049644345.1 Gaiellaceae bacterium | reverse complement strand
CGGCGTGGCGGCTGGCCACGGTGGGCGTGGACGCCGCGATGGTGGCGGCGGCGGCCGTCATGGCCACGCTCGCGTCGACCAGAGCCGGGCCTGGGTCGTTGCCGGCCGCCTGGTCAATCGCGTTCGGTGCGGTTGTCGTCACTATCTTCCAGCTTCGAGGTCTGTACGGATGGCACCTCCACCTACGCCTCCTCGAGACGTTGCGAACGGTTCTGGGAGCGACTGCGTTTGCGGCAATGGCCGTCCTCTCGGGGCGCGCGCTGGTCGGCGGTGTCCAAGCGGCCCCCGAGATGGTGCGGCTCTGGGTGTTCGCGGTGGTCTATCTCACCGCGGGACGAATCGCCCTCCACCGCTGGCAGATCCAGGCCCGCCGCCAGGGAGGTCTCGTCAGGCCGACCCTGATCCTCGGGGCGGGCAGAGTCGGGCAGGTCGTCGCACGGCGGCTCGCCGAGCACCCTGAGCTGGGGCTCCGCCCGGTCGGCTTCCTCGACAAGGAGCCGCTCGACGGCGACCGCAGCGCCCCGCTGCTCGGTGCGAGTTGGGATCTCGACCGTGTGGTCGCCGAGCACGGCGTCACCTACGCGATCGTCACATTCTCGACCGCGCCGGCTCAGGTGCTGCTAAAGACCATCAAACGGTGTGACGAGCTGGGTATCGAGGTCGCGTTCGTCCCCCGTCTCTTCGAACGGATGACGGAGAAGCTGACGATCGAGCATCTCGGAGGGCTCCCGCTGATCTCGACGCGGCGAAGCGATCCGCGCGGCTGGCAGTTCCGAGTCAAGTATGCGCTCGACCGCCTGCTCGCAGCGATCGCGCTCGTAGTCACCCTGCCGGTCACGATTGGTGCGATGGTTGCGGTTGCAGTTTCACTTGGGAGGCCGATCCTCTTCCGGCAGCGCAGGGTCGGGCGTGACGGCAGGCCGTTCGACCTGCTGAAGTTCCGTTCGATGAACGGCTCGACCGACGACGGCGTCGCCGTAGTGGATCTCCCGCCAGATACCGCTCCTGGCGGTGTCGAAGGCGGGGACCGCCGCACGCGGCTCGGCGCACTGCTTCGCGCTACTGCGATCGACGAGCTACCGCAGCTCATCAACGTCATCAGGGGGGAGATGAGTCTCGTCGGGCCTCGGCCGGAGCGCCCTGAGTTCGTCCACCGCTTCACGCAAACCGTTCACCGGTACGGAGACCGCCATCGCGTCAAGGCCGGGATCACCGGCTGGGCCCAGGTACACGGCCTCCGCGGAAAGACGTCCATTTCCGATCGTGCCGAGTGGGACAATTACTACATCGAGAACTGGTCGCTCTGGCTCGATCTGAAGATCCTGCTGATGACCATGGTCACGGTCGCAGCGGGTTCGCGGAACGTCGAGTAACAGGCCGCAGAGCGGCTTGAGCACATCGTTTGGGCCGGCTCCCGGAACCTCCTCGGTGCCCCCCGACCCGTCCGCTACGATGGGCCGGCACTTGCGGAAACGGCCGGAGTTGCCGAGAGAGGAAGAAGGTTGTTCGAGCGCTTCACCGAGAGAGCCCGCCAAGTCGTCGTCCTTGCGCAGGACGAAGCCCGCGCGCTGAAGCACAACTACATCGGCACCGAGCACATCCAGCTGGGCCTGCTCCGCGAGGAGGAGGGCCTTGCCGCGCGCGTGCTCGAGTCGCTCGACATCACCGTCGAGGAGGTGCGCGCGCAGGTCGCACGGATCGTCGGCCAGGGCGACGAGGTCACCACCGGACAGATCCCGTTCACGCCGCGCGCCAAGAAGG
>JBARRS010000130.1:0-7475 GCA_049644345.1 Gaiellaceae bacterium | reverse complement strand
CCTGCACCCTCTCCTGCGCGACCAGCGTTCGATCGCCGGGATCGGCCGCGCCTGGGCGAACGAGATCCTCCACCGCGCGCAGCTGTCCCCATATGCCCTGTCGGGGGACCTGGTCCCCGGACAGGTGGAGCGGCTCGCGGCTGCGATCGACGAGGAGCTCGAGCGAGGCCTCGAGTTGCGCGGGCGCGGCGCGAAGGACGGGCGCGTCTACCGTGTCCACGGCAAGCTCCGAGAGCCCTGCTACGTCTGCGGTACTGCGATCGCCCGCGTCGACTACGAACAGCACACCGTCTACTACTGCCCGAGCTGCCAGACCGGTGGACGCGTGCTCAAGGACCGGCGGCTCTCGAGACTGCTGAAGTAAGTCACGACGCCTGGGGCAACCGCACGCGCAGCGTCTCGTCCTCGACCGATGCGGACCCGCCGAGCGCCTCGAGCAGGCGCACGGCGACCGCGGCGCCGAGATCGCGGAGGTCCCGGCCCGTGACGACCTGCTCCGATGAGTCCGTGATCGGCGAGACGCCGAGCTCGGGGCCTTCGACCCGGACGTCCACCTGCTCGAGGCCGCCGTGGCGAAGCGCCGAGCGGACGAGAGCCGTCACGCCGCGCTCGACCGCCTCGACGTCCACGTGCACGGCGGCGCCGTCGCCCGTGACCCGCACTCGTTCGTCACCGAGCCGCTCGGCGACCGTGCGGGCGAGCTCGAGCGTGTCGAGCTCGCGCAGCGCCGGCTCGTAGCGGCCCTCCGCGATCCGCGCGGCGAGGCCCAGCTCGTCGAGCAGGTCGGCGATCTGGTCCGATGCCGCGTCGATCATCCCGACGTAGCGGGCGACGGGATCTTCGAGCTCCGGCATCCGCGCCAGGGTCTTGGCGAAGCCGTGCACGGTCGCGAGCGGCGTGCGGATGTCGTGACACGCGAGCGCGACGAGCCGTGCGAACTGCAGGTCTTCGGCCAACGATCCCCCTGGTACGGTTGCGGCGAAGCGATGAGCGAGCGGCATTTTCTCATGCACGATCTCCAGGCCTCGCCGCCGGAGGTGCGAATCGGCCTCTCCCGCGCCGGCGTCACGGGCGTCCAGAAGACGATCCGGATCAGACACGGCGAGGTCGAGAAGCTGATCGCGGCTGACCTCGACTGCACGGTCGATCTCGACCCAGCACGAAAGGGCGTGCATATGTCGCGCTTCCCGGAGCTGTTCGAGGACGCGATCGAGGAGGTCGTGATCGGCGAGGCGCTGCTCGTCGAGCAGCTTGCAGAGCGGATCGCGGCGGAGATCATCGGCCGGCAGCGCGCACTCCGCGCCGAGGTGAAGATCGTCGCCCGCTACCCGCTCGAGCGGACGACGCCGGTGACGGGGCTGCCGACGCAGGAGATGATCTCGCTCGTCGGGATCGCGGCAGCGTCGGCGACTTCGGCGCGGCGGCTCGTCGGCGTCGAGGCGGCGGGGATCAACGCCTGCCCCTGTGCGCAGGGGCTCGTGCGCGAAGCCGCCGCCGAACGGCTCGAGGACGCCGGCTTCGACGAGGACGACGTCGAGCGGATCCTCGAGCTCGTCCCCGTTGCGACGCACAACCAGCGGGGACGGGGGACGCTCTACGTGGGCACCGAGCAGCCGGTCAACGCCGAGCAGCTCGTCCGGATCGTCGAGGGCTCGATGAGCGCCCCGGTCTACGAGCTGCTCAAGCGGCCCGACGAGCTGCACGTCGTCGAGCAGGCGCACGCCCACGCGCGATTCGTCGAGGACTCGGTGCGCCTTGCCCTACGGGCCACGCTGATGACGTACCCGGAGCTCGAGGACGAGGACTTCCTGCTCTCGCGCCAGGTCAACCTCGAGACGATCCACAGCCACGACGTGCTCGCGGAACGGTTCGGCACGGTCGGCGAGCTGCGGGCCGAGCTGGACGAAGGCACCAGGCCAACGGGCCACACCGAGCTGCGCGAGTGGCTGAGCGCCGGCTGACCCGCGCGGCTCTGCCCTAGAGACGGATGCCGTACTGCTCGACCCAGGTGTTCACGACGTCCCAGTCGAGGTTGTTGAAGAACGCATCGATGTAGGAGGCGCGGTCGGTCTGGTAGTCGATGAAGTACGCGTGCTCGTAGACGTCTAGCGCGATGAGCGGTGTCGCATTCCAGATCGGGAACGCGTTCTGCGCGTCCCCGACGTAGTTGAACAGCTGCTGCTCGTCCCAGTCGTAGGCTGTCCACGCCCAGCCGCGACCCGCCATCCCGGTTGCCTTCAGGTCGGCACGCCAGTCGCCGACGGTGCCGAAGTCGCGCGCGATCAGCCCTTCGATCGCCCCATCCGGATCGCCGCCGCCTCCCCCGAGATGCTCGAAGTAGATCTCGTGATTCTTGATCCCGCCGATCGCAAAGCTGAGGTCGACCTTGAGCGCCCGCACCTCGGAGTAGACCTGATTCGCGGCCGAGAGATCGACGTCCGCGAGCCGGCCCAGGATCTCGTTCCGTTTTGCGACGTAGCCCTGGTAGAGCCGGTAGTGCGCCTCGATCGCCTCGCGGGAGATCCCGTCGAGCTCGAGCAGGCTCGACTTCAGCGGCCGCGCGGCAAGCTCCTGGTGGTTGTATGCGAGCGTGGACATGACGGCGAGGATATAGCCTGCTCTTGGAGCGAGAGAAAGGAGCGCAAGATGGCATTCGAGGTTCCCGCGCTGCCCTACGACTACGACGCGCTAGAGCCGCACATCGACGAGCAGACGATGCGCCTCCACCACGACAAGCACCACCAGGCGTACGTAGACAACGCCAACAAGGCTCTCGAAGGCACCGAGCTCGCCGACCGGCCCGTCGAGCACGTGCTGACGAACCTGGAAGTGCTTCCCGAGGACAAGCGCACCGCCGTCCGAAACAACGCCGGCGGGCACGCGAACCACTCGCTGTTCTGGGAGATCATGAGCCCGGACGGAGGCGGCGAGCCAAGCGGCACGCTCGCGCAGGCGATCGAGGACACCTTCGGCGGGATCGACGAGCTCAAGGCGCAGGTCAACGACGCCGGAGTGAAACGGTTCGGCTCCGGGTGGACCTGGCTGATCCACGACGGCACCGGCCTCGCGGTCGTCTCCACCCCGAACCAGGACTCGCCGGTGCTCACCTCCGACACGCCCCTGCTCGGCATCGACGTGTGGGAGCACGCCTACTACCTGAAGTACCAGAACCGACGCCCCGAATACCTCGAGGCCTGGTGGAACGTCGTCAACTGGCCTGCGGTCGCCGAGCGCTACGAGCACGCGGACAAGCGGGTCGGCGCGGCGACTTGAGCTAGCGCGGTTGCCGGGGCCCCCCCGCCCCGGCAACCCCCCGGAGAAGTCTCTCTAGCTGCGGATCGTGTTGCTGAGCGCGTCGAGGTAGCACGGCTGCGCGCTTGCGCGCGGCAGGAGTGCGCGCAACTTCACCCGCGCAGCGACCTTGACGCGGAAGGCGGCCGAGCTGATCTGCGTCGGCGCGGCTCCGGCCTTCAGCGTCTTCAGCGTCACGCGGGAGACGTTCGTCCACTTCTTCGTGCCCGCGCGGTAGCGCTGCAGGTAGACGAACTTGCCCACGAACGACTGCGCAGCGTTCACCGCGATCGAGAACTTCCGCGCGGCGAGCCTGCGCAACTGCAGCACCGGACGCGCCGACACCTGCACCGTCGGACTCGTTGCGCTCTTTGCTCGGGCCCGATACATCGTGTTCAGCGTCGGCTTCGCCGGGTAGCTGAAGACGCCGTTGGCGCCCGTGGTGACGTCGGCGACCTTCGCGAACGCCGTCTTGCCGCACTCCTGGCCCTCGACCGTGACGGTCTGCCCTGACTTGTGGCTCGAGAGCGTGCCCGAGAGCGTGCTCGTCGCGCCGTAGCTCACGGTTGTCGGCGACGCCGCCAGCGTCAGCGAGGGCGGCGCAGCCGTCACGACGCCGGCCACGGAAAAGGCCGCGATCGCCGCGATGGCAACGGTCAGCTTTCGCATGTGAATCGACCCCTTGGTTTGCGTTGGCCCTTAGATGACGCCGGAACTGGCAGAAAGTTGCGGCGTGCTATGACTCCTCGCATGCGCGCGCTCGTGACCGGCGGAACGGGGCGCGTCGGCTCGGCCGTCACGGCCGGGCTCGAGCGGGAGGGCTGGTCGGTTCTCGCTGCAGGCCGAGCGGACGGCGACGTCGCCCGCCCTGAGCAGGCGCGTGCCCTCGTGGAGCGCGCGGTACGCGAGCTCGGCGGGCTCGATCTGCTCGTGAATGCGGCAGCCGACGGGTTCGCCCCGAAGCCGGTCGAGGAGGTAGCGGAGCCGGACTGGGACGCCGCCTTCGGCGCGACCGCAAAGGGCAGCTTCTTCGTGACCCAAGCCGCAATCCCTCACCTGCGCCGCGCGCGGGGGACCGTCGTGATGATCGAGGACGTCGCCGCGTATCAGCCGTGGCCTTCGTTCGCTCCTCACTGTGCCGCGAAGGCGGCGCAAGCGATGCTGACGCGGGTGTTCGCGAAGGCGCTCGCGCCCGAGATTCGCGTCTGCGGGGTCGCGCCTGGAGCAGTCGCGGTCGAGCCCGGGCAAGAAAAGCGGCGCGCCGAAGAGAGCCTGCTCGGCCGCACCGGATCTCCCGAGGACGTCGCGTCGGCTGTCCTCTACCTCGCCGGCGCCGACTTCGTCACCGGCGCCACTCTCGTCGTCGACGGCGGTCGTCTGCTGCAATCCAGACCGAGCGATGCCGCGTAATCAGACGAAGGAGATGGAACTCGCCCTCGACATGCCCGGCACGGCCCAGGTCCGGAACGAGGCGGCGCGCCTCCCGGCCACGGGATGCAGCGACTCGGAGTTGATCACGCGAGTCGCGAGCCGCGACCAGGAAGCCTTCGATGTCCTCTACAAGCGCTACGTGCGGCCGGTCTTCGGGCTCGCGCTGCGCCGCCTCGGCGACCGGGGCCGAGCGGAGGATGCGACGCAGGAGACGTTCGCCTCGGTGTGGCGCTCGGCCTCGAGCTACCGCCCCGAACGCGGCGCGGGCGGGCCGTGGCTCTACGCGGTCGCCCGCAATGCGATCGTCGACCGCAGCCGGGCCCGCACCGATCCCGTTGCCGAGCCGAGGGACACGCCGTCGTCGGAGCCCGAGCCCCCCGAGCGCGCGGAGGCCGGCTGGGTGGCGTGGCGTGTGCACCGTGCCCTCGAGGAGCTCCCCGAGCACGAGCGAACGCTGATCCAGCTTGCCTACTGGAGCGGGCTCTCGCAGAGCGAGATCGCAGAGTTTCTCGGCATGCCGCTCGGCACCGTGAAGACGCGCACCCGCAGCGCACTCTCCCGCCTTGCAGGTCTACTCGAGGAGGAGCTGGGATGACGCGCACGCCTGACTTCCGTGACCTCGTCGGCGACGACGTGCCGGCTGAAGAGCGCGCTCGCCTAGAGCGTGTTCACGAGCTGCTCGTCACTGCGGGACCTCCGCCCGAGCTGCCCCCTGCTCTTGCCGAGCCGTCCTCCCGAGAGGCGGGAGGCGTCGTCGCCCGGTTCGTCCCCCGGCGCCGCGTCGGCGCGGCGCTCGCGCTGGCGGCGGCGATCGCGCTCGTCGCCTTCCTCGGCGGGTACGTCGCCGGATACAGTCGGCACAGTTTCACGGCGCAGTTCAGCCGGCCCATGCACGGCACGTTGGTGGCGCCGAGTGCCTCGGCCGTGATCCGGATCGGCAAGCGCGACAGGGCTGGAAATTGGCCGCTCGAGCTCGCTGTGCGCGGGCTGAAGCCGCTGCCCCACGGCGGCTTCTACGAGATGTACCTGACGCGAGGGGCGCGGCAGTTCAGCTGCGGCACCTTCAAGATCGAGGGCACCTCCACGACCGTGCGCCTGAACGCGCCGTACACGTTCCGGCCCGGAGACGGCTGGGTCGTGAAAGCTGAGAGCTCAGGCAAGCGGGAGATGGCGCCCGCCGTCCTGACGACGCAGGCGAGCTAGGGCGCGACGCGGCCGTTGTCGACGAACGCGTCGTACGTGACCGGCATCAGCTCCGCGAGGAAGCGCTCGCAGGCCTCGGCGTAGCGACGGATCTCCCGCTGGGCGGACTCGGCGTTTCGCAGGGAGAGGAAGTTCATCAGCGAGCGCGCGTTGACCGTCCAGTAGAACTCGGTGTAGGCGCCGACCGGCATCACCAGCCGGGCAAGCTCCCGCGCGACGCCGAGCTCGACGAGCCGCTGGTACGCGTCCCAGGCCGCCTCGTACACCGCACGTAGCTCGTCGCGCGTCGTCTCGGCGACGTCGGGAGGCACGGGCTCGAACGAGTACGCACCCGGCTTCCCGACCTGGCTGCGGACGTCGTCCGGCTCGGGAACGTAGAACTGGTCGGTCGCCTTCGCGTAGCGCATCGAGAACTCGTTGAACGAGCCGACGCGGTGCCGGAACCACTCGCGCGCCACGAAGAGCGGGCAGCGCACGTGAAAGCGGAAGGCGTTGTGCTCGAAGGGCGTCCCGTGCCTGTCGCGCATCAGGAACCGGATCAGCCCTGCGTCCGCCTCGTCCATCTCCTCCTTGTGGCGGGCGAAGGAGACGCGGGCGCCGTTCACGACCGAGAGGTCGCTTGCCATCGCGTCGTCGAGCCGCACGAAGCCGTGGTCGAGGACCGGGACGACGTTCTCGGCTATCACTTCGGACGCTGTGGCCACGCAGCCGAGTGTAACGGGCGCATACGTCGGCGCCTCCGGCTTTTCGTACCCGTCCTGGCGCGGCGAGTTCTATCCGCCCGGGACGAAGCCGGGCGAGTTCCTCCGCCTCTATGCCGAGCGGCTCCCGTCCGTCGAGCTGAACAACACCTTCTACCGGCTGCCGTCGGAGCAGCAGTTCGCCAAGTGGGCGGAGCAGACGCCGACGAGCTTTCGCTTCGCGGTCAAGATGAGCCGCCGGATCACGCACTTCGGTGGGCTCCAGATGATCGGTACGTTCTGCGAGCGCGTGCGCGCGCTCGGCGACCGGCTCGGGCCCGTGCTCGTGCAGCTGCCGCCGACGCGGCCGCGCGACGACGGCTTCCTTCGGCTGATGCTGGAGTCGCTCGACCCGGAGCTCGAATACGCCTTCGAGTTTCGGCATCCCTCGTGGAACGACGTCGAGGTGCCGGTCCGGGTCAACTCGCTCGGCGGCGCCGCGCCGCTTCGCTACCTCCGCATTCGCGAGCCGCCGTACGACGAGGCCGCGCTCCAGGTTTGGGCCGAGCGGTTACGGCCCCTGCTCGCCGACGGCATCGCCGTCTACGTCTATTTCAAGCACGAGGACGCGCCTTCGGCGCCGAGCTACGCGGAGCGGCTGCTCGAACTGCTTGCGCACGCCGGCTAGGGGACGCCGCAAGGGCGGCAGCGATCTTGCCGCCGGAGCCGGGCTTTGCCCGGCTCGAGGCGCGCAAGCAAAAACGTCGCAGCGGCCCCAGCGACGTTCACCCCGACTCTCCGGAACGTAAGGAGGGGGCTCGTGGGGGAACCAGGGGTTCCCCCACGCTTAAGCACGAGGATGCGCCTTCG
>JBARRS010000129.1:0-28594 GCA_049644345.1 Gaiellaceae bacterium | reverse complement strand
ACTACGCGCGCCGCGCCGGCGCCTGCCTCGACGGCGAGCTCCGCCGCGGCGAGCTCGAGTTCCTGACCCACGCGGTCGTGGACAGGGTGAGCTGACCGGCGTGGCCGTCGCGATCGACACCTTCCAGGAGCTGCACGAGAAGGTCGAGGCGGACGAGCGGCTCGACTTCGAGGACGGTCTTGCGCTGATGGAGTCGGACGACCTGCTCGCTCTCGGCGAGCTGGCGGACCTCGCGCGGCGCGTTCGCGGCGGTGACGACCGCGTCTTCTTCGTCCAGAACCTGTACTTGAACCAGACGAACGTCTGCCGCGTGAAGTGCAAGTTCTGCGCCTTCGCGGCGACGTCGAAGCAGCCGAACGCGTACACGATCACGACCGAGGAGCTCGTGGAGGACGCGCTGCGCCAGCGCGAGCTGACGCAGTTCACCGAGATCCACATGGTCAACGGCGAGAACCCGCACGTCGACTTCTCGTTCTACGTCGACACGACCCGGGCGCTGCACGACGCGATGCCGGACGTTCACCTGAAGCTGTACACGGCAAGCGAGATCCACCACATGTCGAACCTGTCCGGGCTCTCCCACGAGGAAGTCCTGCGCGAGCTGAAGGAGGCCGGTCTCGGCTCGCTGCCCGGGGGCGGCGCGGAGATCTTCGCCGACCGTGTCCGGCGGCTGGTGGCGCCGGGCAAGGAACATCCCGACGACTGGTTCGACGTGCACGACACTGCGCACCGGCTCGGGATCCCGACGCACTGCACGATGCTCTACGGGCACGTCGAGACCTACGAGGAGCGCGTCGACCACCTGCTTCGCCTTCGCGACCAGCAGGACCGCACCGGCGGCTTCCTCGCCTTCATCCCGCTTGCCTTCCACCCGGAGAACACGGTGTTCGAGCGGAGGGGATGGAAGCACACGACCGGGGCGGACGACCTGAAGCTGATCGCGGTGTCGAGGCTCATGCTCGACAACATTCCGCACGTCAAGGCGTACTGGATCATGATGGGCATGCCGATGGCGCAGGTCGCCCTGCACTTCGGCGCGAACGACGTCCAGGGCACGGTCGTGCGCGAGGAGATCTTCCACGCGGCCGGCGCGACGACGGAGACGGAGCAGAAGGTCGAGGAGCTCGTCCGTGAGATCACAGCCGCCGGCCGGATCCCGGTCCAGCGAGACACGCTCTACAACGAGCTTCAGAGGTGGGAATGAGCCACTGGGTCGCGCGGCTCTACAACCCCCGCAACTACCGCTGCACTTGTGCGTCGACCTGCTGGTGCCAGCGGACGCGCATGCGGCAGCTCTTTCGCTGGTACTTCCCCTTCTTGCACACAATCCCGCCGGGTGAGTGGGGATGGGAGCCGCAGTGATCCGGCTGGGGCGGATCGGCTACGTGAACATGGCGCCGGTCTTCTACCGGCTCGAGGCCGAGGTCGACGAGATCGTGGGCGTTCCGACCGACCTCAACCGTGCGCTTCTCGCCGGCGAGTGCGACCTCGCACCGATCTCGTCGATCGAGTACGCGCGCAACGCGGAGCGTCTTCGGATTCTGCCCCGTCTCTGCGTCGGTTCCGAGGGAGCGATCGATTCGATTCAGCTCGTCTCCCGCACGCCGCTCGAGCAGGTGCGAACGGTGGCCGTCACGCCGGAGTCGGCGACGTCGGTCGTGCTGACCAAGGTCTTGCTGCCCGAGGCTGAGCACGTGCCGCTGGGACAACCCGCCGAGGCGAAGCTTTTGATCGGCGACGCGGCGCTGAAGAGCGCCTTCGAGGATCCGACCCCGCACTACGACCTCGGCCGGCTCTGGCTCGAGCGGACGGGCCTGCCGATGGTCTTCGCCGTGTGGGCCGCGCCCGATCCCTCTCCTCCCGGTCTGCAGGAGCTCGAGGACGCCCTCGTTCAGTCGGTCCGCCTCGCCCGGGCAGAGCCCGAGCGGCTCGCCTACGAGGCGAGCGAGCGCTACGGCTACCCCGCGGGCTTCCTGGCACGCTACTTCGAGAAGCTCCGCTATCGCTTCGGGCCGCGCGAGCGGGCAGGCCTGCTCACGTTCCTCGAGTTCGCCCGCGACGTCGCCGAGCTGGACGCAGTGCCCGAGTTGCGGTTCGTCCAGGAGGCGGTGCCGGCTTGAACGAGCCGGCCGCGATCGTCGGCAAGGCCGTCGACGGCGAGCGAATCACCGACGCCGAGGCGTTGACGCTGCTCGAGTCGCGCGACCTGGTGACCGTGGGCAAGGCGGCAAACGAGCTGCGGGCTCGCCGCACCGATCCGACGCGGATCACGTTCATCGTCGACCGGAACGTCAACTACACCAACGTCTGCTACACGGACTGCGACTTCTGCGCGTTCTACCGCTCACCCGGCGACACGCGCGAGGGTTACCTGCTCCCGAAGCCCGTCATCTTCAAGAAGATCGAGGAGACCCTGGCGATCGGCGGCACCGGGCTGCTGATGCAAGGTGGCCATCATCCCGATCTCGGGGTCGACTACTACGAGGACCTCTTCAGCTCGATCAAGGCGCGCTACCCGGTCCACTTGCACGCCCTCTCGCCGTCGGAGATCCAGCATGCGGCCCGCCGCTCGAAGCTGTCGATTCCCGACGCCCTCGCGCGTCTGCGCGACGCGGGCCTCGACTCGATTCCAGGCGGCGGCGCAGAGATCCTCGTCGACCGCGTCCGAGAGGTCATCTCGCCGAAGAAGACGACCTCCGCCGAGTGGCTCGGAATCATGCGCGAGGCGCACCGGCTCGGGATCTCGACGACGGCGACGATGATGTATGGGCACGTCGAGACGCTCGCCGAGCGCGTCGAGCACATGCGCCGGATTCGTGAGCTCCAGGACGAGACCCGCGGTTTCCGCGCCTTCATCTCCTGGACGTTCCAGGACGACGGCAACCGGCTCGGAACGAAGGTGCCGCGGGCGGCGATGCCGACGTCGTTCGATTACCTGCTCACCCAGGCCGTGTCGCGGATCTACCTCGACAACGTCGACCACATCCAGTCGTCGTGGGTGACGCAGGGGCTGAAGATCGGGCAGGTCGCGCTCGAGTTTGGCGCCGACGACCTCGGCTCGGTGATGATCGAGGAGAACGTCGTTTCGGCCGCCGGCACCACCCATCGCGCGACGACGGAGGACTTCGTCCGGACGATCAGGACGCTGGGGAAGATCCCCGTGCAGCGGGACACGCTGTACCGCGAAGTCCGCGTCTGGAACTAGGGCCGGGGCCCAACCGGCAGGCGCGTCCGCTACCTTGGGCCGGGGTCGTGGTCCGCAAGGTCCTCATCGCTGTCGTCGCCGCGGGCGCGCTTGCTGCGCCTGCCTTCGGCTACTCGACGACCCTGATGCCCGGCGTCACGTACACCCGTCAGGTGATCTTCACGCCGCACGGGCCCGTCGGCGTACACGTGATCGTTGCGCCCCGGCCGGGCGGACTGTACGCCCTGAAGCCCGCGCACTCGAACGGCGAGATCGTCGGCCGTGAGCGCCTGACCGGCATGGAGAAGGACGTCTCTTCCGGCGCGACGGTCGCCGGCATCAACGGCGACTACCCGACCGCGTGGGAAGGCCCGAGCGGCGTCCTGATCGAGGGTGGCACGCTCGAGAGCCTGCCGTACCCGCAGCGCTCGAGCATCGGCATCGGCTCGAACGGGTCGCTCGACGTTCGCCGGATCGCGTTCTCCGCCTTCTGGCAGGGGCTGGGGCAGCGGCGTCCCCTCAACTGGCTGAACGCGCCGGCCACGCCCGGCGGCATCACGATCTTCACCCGCGCGTGGGGCCCGCAGACGCCGGCCAATCCGGGGGCGATCGAGGACGTCGTCGTCCCGTTCCCGACGGTCGTCTCGAACACCGATCTTGCGGGAACGGTCATCGCGCAGTACCGCAACGGCGGCGGGACGGCGATCCCGCCCGGCGGGGCAGTCTTCTCCGCGCGCGGCGGTTCGGCGCAGAAGCTCGCGGTCGAGGCGCCGGTCGGAGCGCGGATCGTCGCACGCTTCGAGCTCAAGCCCGACTGGGGCGGAATCGCAAACGCGATCGGCGGCGGGCCGGTGCTCGTCCAGAAAGGGCGGCCGGTCTTCCGCGCATTCGAGGCATTCACCCCCGCGCAGCTCGCGCCTCGGCTTGCGCGCAGCGCCGTGTGCCAGCGGAAGGACGGCTCGATCGTGCTCGTCGCAGTCGACGGAGAGCAACCCGGCTACAGCGTCGGCCTGACGAACTTCGAGCTCGCCACCGAGCTCGTCCGCCTCCACTGCATCACCGGCTCAGGGCTCGAGCCCGGCGGCGCGACGACGATGGCGTTCGACGGGACAGTCCTGAATCAACCCTCGAACCCGGCCGGAGAGCAGCCGGTCTCCGAGGCGCTGCTCGTCGACTACTACGGCGTCTACGTGCCGCCGCCGGCGGTAGCGGTGCTCTCGCCGAACGGCGACGGCGCCAACGAGAGCCAGACGCTCGGCTACAAGGTCGTGCGCCCGTCGTCCGTCTCGGCGGTGCTGGTCGGGCCCAGGGGCGCCGCGGCCCTCACCGACAGCGGCCAGAAGCCGCCGGGGAGATACACCTTCCCATGGGCCGGCACCGGCGCCCCGGAGGGCAAGTACACGTGGCGCGTGACCGCGACTGACGACCTCGGCCGGCAGTCGACGGCGACGCAGACCTTCCTGCTCGACGACACGCTGGGTTTCCTGCAGGTCGCGCCGACACAGACCCTGCGCTCCGGTCACCGCTTCCTGCTCGCGTCGTTCAAGCTCACGCGCGCCGCGAAGGTGACTGTTCGGATCGAGAGCCGCACGTCGCTTCCGCTGCTCACCGTGCTGCAGAAGCAACTTCAGCCCGGCGACCAGCGCGTCGTCTGGAACGGTCGCGACCGCCGTGGGCGGCTCTTCTACCGCGGCAGGTACGTCGTCTCGGTCACGGCCGCGAACGGGGTCGGCACCGACGAGCTGACGGCGGCCCTCAGCCTCCGTCGCGGTTAGAGCGTCCGTAGACTCGCCGCGTGCTCGCGTCCGTCTCCGGCTCGCTGACATCGCTGATCGGTAACCACGGGCTCTATGCAGTCTTCGGCCTGATGGTCGTAGACGCCGTCTTCCCGGCGGCAAGCGAGCTCGTGATGCTCTACGGCGGAGCGGTGGCCGCCGGGGCGTTTGCGGGCCAGGGCGTACTGCTCTTCGGCGAGCGAATCCCGCATGGTTTCTGGGCATTTCTCGGGATGTCCCTGGCCGGAACGCTCGGCAACACCCTCGGCTCGCTGGTCGGCTGGGCGATCGGCTTCTTCGGCGGACGCCCCTACCTCGAGCGCCATGGCCGCTGGCTCCACCTGGACCGCGACAAGCTCGCGCGAGCGGACCGGTGGTTCGAGCGTTACGGCGCGGCAGCGGTGTTCGCCGGGCGCATCGTTCCGGTCGTGCGCTCGTTCATCTCGATCCCGGCCGGGGTGGCGCGGATGGAGCCGGTTCGCTTCACGATCCTTACCTTCGCCGGCTGCCTTCCCTGGTGCTTCGGGATCGCCGCGGCCGGCTGGGGTCTCGGCGCGAGCTACGAACGTTTCAATCACGGATTCAGCTTCGCCGAGTACGCGGTCGTAGCCGTTGTCGTCGTCTCGCTCGCGTACCTGGTGCTCCAAAGGCGCTCGTCTAGACTCCGTCGACGTGCCTGAGATCCCGCTCGTCGACGTCAAGGCGCAGTACGAGCCGCTGCTCCCCGAGCTGAAGGAGCGGCTTGCCGAGGTGCTCGAGTCGGGCGAGTTCATCCTCGGTCCGAACGTCCGCGAGTTCGAGCAGGAGGCGGCGACATATCTCGGCGTGTCGCAGACGATCGGGGTCGGGAACGGCACGGACGCCCTCGTGCTCGTGCTGGACGCGCTCGGGGTCGGCGTCGGCGACGAGGTGATCTGCCCGGCGTTCACCTTCTACGCGACCGCCGAGGCGGTGATGCAGCGCGGCGCGACGCCGATGTTCGCGGACATCGACCCCGTGACGCTGAACCTCGACCCGCGCGACGTGTCCGCGAAGGTGACCGAGCGGACGCGCGCGTTGATCGCCGTCCACCTCTTTGGGCGGCCGGCCGCTCTGGACGAGCTCGCTGAGCTCGGGATCCCGCTGATCGAGGACGCCGCGCAGGCCTTCGGTGCGCCCGGGATCGCCACCACCGGCGTGGCGACGACCTTCAGCTTCTACCCGACGAAGAACCTCTTCGGGCTTGGAGACGGCGGCCTGGTGGCCTCGACCGACGAGGAGCTCCTCGACCGCGTCCGCATGCTGCGCTTCCACGGGTCGCGCGACAAGAAGATCTTCGAGTACGTCGGCTACAACTCGCGGCTCGACGAGCTCCAAGCTACGGCGCTGCGGGTCTTCCTGCGGCAGGTCGACGGCTGGAACCGTGCGCGTCGCGAGGCAGCGGCGCGCTACGACGAGCTGGGGCTCGGAGACGTCTGCGAGCTGCCCGAGGACGACCCCGCTCACGTCTACCACATGTACGTCGTCCGCTCGTCCGAACGCGACCGGATCGCATCCGGCCTGAACGGGGCCGGGATCGCGAACGCGTCCTACTACACGACGCCGCTCCACCTTCAGCCCGCCGTCCGCGCCCTCGGCTACGAGGAGGGCTCACTGCCGGAGACCGAGCGCGCTGGGCGCGAGAACCTCGCGCTGCCGCTCTGGCCCTCGATTTCCGCCGAGGTTCAGGAGCGGGTCGTCTCCGTCGTCCGGGAGGCCGTGGGGGTGCCGGCGTGATTCCTCTGAACAGGCACCGGCTTTGGCAGCTCGGCGCCGACGGAGCCCTCGTTGCCGTCGCGTGGTTCCTCGCCTTCCAGCTGAGGTTCGACAACGGCGTCCCGCCGTACTACGACACGCTCCTGCACCGGACGATCCTGATCGCCGTCGCGATCAAGCTGTTCGTTTTTGTCCTCTTCGGCTTCTACGACCGCTGGTGGCGTTACGTCTCCACGCGCGACATGTGGAGCGCGTTCCGCGGAGTCACGGTCGCCTCCGTGCTCGCCGACCTGATCGTCTACTTCTTCTCGCCGGTGAGCCAGATCCGCCTGCCGCGCTCGGTTGCGGTGATGGATTGGCTCATCCTGCTCGCCCTCGTCGCCGGCACGCGCCTGCTCGCGCGGACGATCATGGAGCGGCCGTCGGCCACGGGGCTCGTCGCACGCGGCCGCGAAGTCCTGGTCGTCGGCGCGGGCGACGCCGGCCAGCTCATCGTCAAGGAGATGCAGCGCTCGCCTCAGCTTCGCTCGACGACGATCGGCTACATCGACGACGACCCGCGGAAGCGCGGCAGTCGCATCCACGGCGTCCGCGTGCTCGGGACGATCGACGACCTGCCGCACATCCTCCGCGACAACAAGCCGGACGAAGTTCTGATCGCGATCCCCTCTGCGTCGGGTGAGGTGCGCCGGCGGATCGTCACGATCACCCGCGAGGGGGGCGTGCCGGTCAGGACGCTGCCGGGGCTCTACGAGCTGATCTCCGGCGACAACGACCTCGCTGCGCAGATCCGGCCAGTGCAGGTCGAGGACGTGCTCGGCCGCGAGCCGGTCGAGGTCGATCTCCGCGAGGTCGCGTCCTACCTTCGGGACGAGACCGTGCTCGTCAGCGGCGCCGGCGGCTCGATCGGCGCCGAGCTCTGTCGCCAGATCGCCCGGCTTTCGCCTCAGCGCCTCGTGCTCGTCGACCAAGCGGAGACGCCGCTGTTCGAGATCGAGCGCGAGCTCGTGGACGAGCGCGAGTTCTCGGCCGCGGTTCCCATGCTCGCCGATGTATCCAACCGCGTGAAGATGCGCCAGGTCTTCGACCGTTACCGGCCCGCCGTCGTATTCCACGCCGCGGCCTACAAGCACGTGCCGCTGATGGAGGCGAACCCGCTCGAGTCGGTGAGGAACAACGTGCTCGCGACGAAGGTCGTCGCCGAGGCCGCGGTCGAGTACGGCGCCTCGCGATTCGTCCTCGTCTCGACCGACAAGGCCGTCAACCCGAAGACGGTCATGGGCCAGTCGAAGGCGCTCTGCGAGTGGATCGTCGAAGCCTTCGGGGCCCGGGACGACGTCTCGACGCGCTTCGTCGCGGTCCGCTTCGGCAACGTCCTCGGGTCGTCCGGGAGCGTGATCCCCATCTTTCGCCGTCAGATCGCCAAGGGCGGTCCGGTCACGGTCACGCACCCGGAGATGACGCGCTTCTTCATGACGATCCCGGAATCGGTCTCGCTCGTGATCCAGGCAGGGTCGATCGGCGGTCGCGGCGACGTGTTCGTGCTCGACATGGGGGATCCGGTCAGGATCGTCGAGCTTGCCGAGCAGATGATCCGGCTCTCGGGCAAGGCGCCCGACGCGGACATCGCGATCGAGTTCGTCGGCGTCCGGCCCGGGGAGAAGTTGCACGAGGAGCTCTGGGGCGAAGGCGAGGACGCGCTGCCGACACCGCATCCGAAGATCATGCGCGTGAGCGGCCCGGTGGTCGAGGCGGGCTGGCTCGAGGACGAGCTCACGGAGCTCGACCGCCTGGTCGAGGATGGCGAGACGCTCGAGGTGGTCGCCCGTCTCGGCGCGATGGTGCGCGCCCCTCAGTACGCGGATCGCAGCTTCGTGCTGGAAGACACGCTTTCGTAACACGCGCCGTCGGGCGCCGCGGCTACGGTGACCTGGATGGACCCGGCGGCGATCTTCGACGCCCTCAACGACGAGCAGCGGCGGGCGGTCGAGACCGTTCGCGGCCCGGTCTGCATCCTCGCCGGCGCGGGCTCGGGGAAGACGACCACGATCACGCGCCGGATCGGGAATCAGGTTGCGACGGGCGCGTTCCGGGCCGAAGAGATCCTCGCCGTCGCGTTCACCGACAAGGCCGCGGGCGAGATGCGGGCGCGGCTGGAAAGCCTCGGCGCCCATGGTGTCACCGCACGGACGTTCCACTCGGCTGCGCTTGCCCAGCTTCGGCACTTCCGCGGAGAGCCGCAAGGCCGGATCCTGGCCTCGAAGGCGCTTCCGCTTCGCCACATCGGCAACTCGCTCCCACGGCCGTACCGCTTCCGGCCCGCCGCCGACCTGGCAACGGAGGTCGAGTGGGCGAAGAACCGGAGGCTGACCCCGGAGACCTACCGCCACGCACTCGGCGAGCGTGAGCCGCCGATCCCGCCCGACCTGATGACGCGCGTCTTCCGCGAGTACGAGGGGCGCAAGCTCGACTCCGGCTACGTCGATTTCGAGGACCTGCTCGAGCACGCGATCCGTCTGCTCGAAGAGGAGCCCTCGGCGCTCGCTGAGGTCCGCGACCGCTACCGCGCCTTCACGGTCGACGAGTACCAGGACGTGAACTTGCTCCAGCAGACGCTGCTCGAGCTCTGGCTCGGCGGCGGTGACGAGCTCTGCGCCGTCGGCGACGACTACCAGTCGATCTACGCCTTCACCGGGGCGACTCCGGAGTACCTGCTCGCGATGCCGCAACGCTTCCCGCACGCGACGGTCGTGCGGTTGGAGGCGAACTACCGCTCGACGCGCCAGGTCCTCGAGCTCGCGAACTGTCTCGTGCCGCGGCTCGGCGGTGCCGAGAAGACGCTGAGGCCGACCCGACCCGAAGGGCCCGAGCCGGACCTTCGCGGATTCGGCGACGCGGACGGTGAGGCGGCCTTCGTCGTCGAGCGGATCCGCGCCCTCCACGCAGAGGGGACTCCGCTCGAGGAGATGGCCGTGCTCGTCCGGCTGAACGCGCGCTCGGCCGACTTCGAGGAAGTGCTGAGCGACGCCCGAATCCCGTTCCAGGGCGCCGCGCTCCTCACGCGCGACGCCGCGCGGCAGCTGCTCAAGGCGCTGCCGTCGTCGTCGGCGGGCTCGGTCGCGGCCGAGGTGCGCAGAGTCGCGCTCGAGCACGGCTGGCTCGAGCGCCCGCCGGATCGCCTCGGCGAGCGCGAGCTGACCCGGCAGAATGACCTCGCGCGCCTCGTTCGGCTGGCGGAGGAGTTCGAGGGCGCCGACCTCGCAGAGTGGATCGCGTGGCTGCGAGAGCGCTTCGACCACGGCGCCCAGGGCGGCGTCCACCTGCTGACGCTGCACCGGGCAAAGGGGCTCGAGTGGGACGCCGTCTTCCTGCCGCGGGTCGAGGACCGCGAGCTTCCGTGCAAGCAGGCCCTAGGGAGCACAGCCGCGATCGGTGAGGAACGGCGCCTTCTCTATGTCGGGATGACTCGGGCGCGTCGGCACCTGGCCCTGACGTGGACACGCAGGCCGAGCCGTTTCCTGGCCGAGCTCGGGGTGCAGACGAGGCCGGCCGAGCGCCCGGCCCGGGTGGAGGCTGAGCTGCCGCCGGTGTTCCGGACGCTGAAGGAGTGGCGCCTGAGGCGCGCGAACGAGGACGAGGTGCCGGCGTACGTCGTCTTCCACAACTCGACGCTCGAGCTGATCGCCGAGCGCGAGCCCCGGAGCCTTGCCGAGCTGGCGGCAGTTCCGGGTGTCGGGCCTACGAAGCTCGAGCGCTACGGCACGGAGATCCTGTCCGTCCTCGCGGAGGGCTGACGCTCAACAGGCGCCGCGCTTCGCGGCGCGGAAGAAGGCCCGGCTCATCATCCAGGCCCACCTGTCGCCGACGCGCACGACGTGCTGGACAAAGGTGTCGACGACACGGCCGCGCGACTTCGCGGTGACCGTGACCTCCTTCGCCTGAGTCGGCCTTGTCGTTCCGGGAACCGTCCACGCCACGGTTGCGACCTTGCTCGCCACGAAGGTGACCGTCGGCGGTAATTGGTGGCTCGGGTAGCACGTCGCGAGCCGCGGCGCCGTGACGACTCGTTTCTGGGCGGGGTGGAGAGAGCGCCATGCGTGCGGGAACTTGCCGCTGCGGAGATCGGCGTCGACCCCTACGACGAATCGCGCCGCGCTTTGGTCGATCGCCGTCACCCTCGAGGGCGGCGGGTGACTGCCGCTCCCGCAGCTCGCGACGAACGAGGCGGTGACCGCGGTGATGCCGAGCAACCGGAGCACAGTTACCATAATAGTTTCTTATGGATACGCGTCAGCTCGCTGCATTCTGCGAGGTGGTCGAGCGCAAGAGCTTCTCACGCGCGGCCGAGCGCCTCGGCGTCACCCAACCGGCGATCAGCCTCCAGGTGCGCTCGCTCGAGAAGCGACTCGGGCTGAAGCTTCTCGACCGTTCCGGCCGCCGGGTCGAGCCGACGGAGGCGGGGCTGCGCCTGTACCGCAGCGCGCAGCGGCTGCTCGCCCTCGAGGGGCAGCTGCTCGAGGAGGTGACGAGCGGGGAGCGGGGCGAGCTCACCGGGACGCTCGAGATCGGCGCTTCGACCGGGCCGGGGGGCACGGTCGTGCCCCTGCTTCTCGCGGAGTTTCAGCGGCGCAACCCAGGCGTCGCCGTCTCGCTCTCGATCTCGGACACGCAGAGCGTCGTCGACCGTGTCGCCGAGCGGGAGCTCGAGCTCGGCGTCGTCGGCGCCGCCCGGCGGCACCGCTCCGTCGAGTTCGAGCCCTTCTTCCGCGACGAGGTCGTGCTCGCCTGCCCTCCCGCCCACGCATTCGCCGGCCGGACCCTCTCGCTCGAGGAGCTGCGGGCGGAGCCGCTGATCCTCATGCAGGAGGGAGCGGGGGTGCGGCAGGTGATCGACGACGAGCTGCGCGAGAAGGGAGTGCGGCTGCGCGACCTCGACGTGCGGCTCGAGCTCGGCCTGCAGGAGTCGGTGAAGAGCGCCGTCGCGGCGGGCTACGGAGTCACGTTCATCTCGCGCTCCGCGATCGAGGCCGAGCTTGCCGTCGGCACGCTCGCCACCGCGCGTGTGAAGGGGCTCGAGCCGGCGCGGGAGATCTCGCTCGTCCGGTCCGCCGGTCGCTCTCCTACCCGCGCCGCGCAGGCATTCGTCGACTTCGCACGCGAGCGCGTGCCGTCTTGATCGTCCGCTGGGGCCTCGGCGAGCTTCCCGCTGCCCTCGACGAGCTCGGCATCGAGCGCCCCTTCGTCGTCGCGAGCAAGCGCTGGTCGAACCTCGACCTGCCCGCCGACCGCCGCTGGAGCGAGGTTCCGACCGACCGCATCGCCAACGTGTCCCGCAGAGCCGAGGGCTCGGACGGCCTCGTCGTGGTTGGAGGCGGCAGCGCGATCGATCTGGCGAAGGCGATCTCGGCGGAGACCGGGCTGCCGCTCGTCTCGGTCCCGACCACCTACTCGGGCGCCGAATGGACGGCGTTCTTCGGCGTGCGGGACCGGGAGCGGCGGATGAGAGGCGGGGGCAGCGGTGCCAGGCTCGCCGCGATCGTCTACGAGCCGGAGCTGACGCTTTCGCTCGGCCGTGAGGAGACCGTCGGGACTGCGATGAACGCGCTCGCGCACTGCGCGGAGGCCCTTTATGCCCGGGGTCGAGACCCTACGGCGGACAAGATGGCGTTGGCGGCCGCGGGCGCGATTGCCGAGCAGCTGCCACGCGTGGTCGAGCGGCCGGACGACGTCGAGGCGCGAACGGCGTTGCTCCGCGGCGCCGCACTCGGGGGCGAGGCGCTCGCGCGCTCGGGCCTCGCGCTCGGGCACGCGATCGCGCAGGCTCTCGGGGGACGCTACGGCCTTCCGCACGGCGCCATGAATGCGCTCGCGCTCCCGCCCGCGCTGCGCTTCAACGCGGACTTCGTTCCTCCACAGCTTGGGCAGGCACTCGGGGGCGATCCCGCCGCCCAGGCCGAAGAGCTCGCCCGCCTCGGCGGCTTTCAGCCGCTGCGCGATTTCGGTGTGCCGAAGGAGGAGCTCGGAGAGGTTGCCGAGGCCGCCGCCGCCCGGCCGGGCGCGTTGGCGAACCCCCGGCCGGCAAGTCCCGCGGAGGTGGAAGAGCTTCTCGCCGCGATCTGGTGACTAGCAGTGCCCCGTCGCGGGGCTGCCGCCGGGACCGTCCTCGTGGAAGACCTTCCCGCCGGACGTCGTCTCGACGCAGTACGAGGCGGTGTCGGCGCGGACCAGCGTCACGTTCAGGCCGGTCAGGTCAGCTCCCGCATACGTGCCCTGCGCTGCCTGGTAACGCTCGAGCATTCCGTCCGCAAGATTGAGGCTCACGGCCGCGCCGGTGCGTGCCGCCTGGTCGATCTGAGCGAGGGCGCCGCTCTTCGCCGTGCCGTGGGTGCCGCCGAGCTGCGAGGTCATCAGCACGCCCACCAGGGCGACCGAGACGAGGAGGGACAGGAGCGAAACGGTTCGCACAGACGACGAATCGGCACGGCGGTCTCAGTACATGAATAACGCCTTCTAATCCTTGCGATTAGGAGAAGGTTGATAGACTCCGGGGCTCGATGGGGCGTCCGCTCGTCTTCGACGTGCTCGTGATCGGCAGCGGGGCCTCGGGCCTCGCCGCGGCGGTCTCCGCCGAGCGCACCGGTGCCCGGGTTGCGCTCGCAACCAAGGGATCGCTCCAGTCGTGCAACTCCGCCAAGGCGCAGGGCGGCATCCAGGCCGCGTTCGGCGACGACGATTCGCCCGAGGCTCACGCCGCAGACGTCTGGCAGAGCTCGCACGAGACCGCCGACCGGCGTCTCGTCGAGATCCTGACGAGCGAGGCGCCGGACGCCATTCACTGGCTCGAGGAGCTCGGGGTCGAGTTCACACGAGAGAACGGCGGTTACCGGCTTGCCAAGTGTGGCGGCGCGAGCCGAAAGCGCCTGCTCCAGGTCGGCGACCGGACCGGGCACGCGATCACGAGCGCGCTACGCGTGGCCGTCGAGGCCTCGAGCGTCGAGACCTTTCCGAAGTCACCGCTTTCCGGGCTCGATCGCACCGAGAACGGCTGGCGCGCGCTCTGCGGCGAACATACGATCGAGGCGGTCACCGTCGTGCTCGCGGCCGGGGGGCGCTGCTATCGCGAGGCCGAGGAGCGCGGCGAGCTCTCCACGAACCACCCGGGCGCCACCGGCGAGGTGACCTCGATCGCGCTCGAGCTCGGCGCCCGGTCGCGCGACCTCGACGCGCTTCAGTACCACCCGAACGGCGGCGCCTGGCCGCCGAACATGCAGGGCTACTCGATCCCGGAGACCACGCGCGCCTACGGTGCGGTGCTCCTCAACGTCGCCCGGGAGGAGTTCACCGACTCCCTCGGGCCGCGCGACGCCGTCTCCCAGGCGATCTTCGACGAGGTCGAGAGCGGAAGGGGCGTCGAGACTCCCGACGGCCGGCCGGCCGTCTACCTCGACACCACTCGGATACCGGAAGACGACGCGAACGTCTCCCTGCCGTACATGCTCCGCCGCTACCGTGCCGCCGGGATCGAACCGCTCGCCGAACCGATCCTCACCTATCCCGTCCTCCACTATCAGAACGGCGGCCTCCTCATCGACGAGCACGGCGAGACGACGCTGGAGGGCCTCTTCGCCTGCGGCGAGATCGCGGGGGGAACGCACGGACGCAACCGGATGATGGGCAACTCGTTGCTCGAGTGCACCGTCTTCGGCCGCCGCTCCGGCCGGGCCGCCGCGAAAGGGGCGAAGGCGTGAGCACGGTCGAGACCGACATCCAGCAGGCGGTCGAGGACGCGGCGGCGTACCTCTACGTCTGGGCGTTGAAGGACATCCCGCAAGACCTGCGCGACGCGCTCGTAGAGGCGAAGGAGCGCGAGACCTCGACGCCCGGACGCCGCGTGCTCGAGACGATCGTCAAGAACGTCGCCATCGCGGACGACCAGGAGAACCTCGTCTGCCAGGACACCGGGATCGCGGTCTACACCTGCCGCGTCGGAGAGCACTTCCCGCTTCACCCGGCGCGGATCTACGAGGCGTTGCGCGACGGCACAGCGCGCGCGACGCTCGAGCATCCGCTCCGCTCGAACGCGGTCCACACCCTCACGCGCGAGAACACCGGCCCGAACATCGGCTACCGGCTTCCCATCGCGCACTGGGAGTTCGTGCCCGATTGGGACGGCCTGGACGTCAAGTGCGTGCCGAAAGGCTCGGGCTCCGAGAGCATGAGCTTTCTGAAGATGTGCACCCCCGCCGACGGCGTGAAGGGGATCAAGCAGTTCGTGCTCGAGTCGATCGTCGGCGCTGGCGGCAAGCCGTGCCCGCCGGGGATCGTCGGCGTCGGCGTCGGCGGCTCGGCGGACTACGCGATGTACCTCGCCAAGGAGGCCATCGCTCGGCCGGTGGGGACGAAGAACGCCGACCCGGAAGTGGCGAAGCTCGAGCGCGAGCTCCTCGAGCTGCTGAACGAGACGGGGATCGGCCCGATGGGCCTCGGCGGGGACGTGACGGCGCTCGCGGTCCACGTCGAGCACGCCGACACGCACATGACTCTCAATCCCGTGGCCGTCAACTACCAGTGCTGGGCGGCGCGTCGAGCCAGCGCACACATCTCAGCCGACGGCGAGATCGACTACGACCGCGAGGCCTGATTTGGCCGTTCACGACGTCACATTTCCGGTCACCGACGAACGCGAGATCCTGAAGCTCCGCGCCGGCGACGAGGTCGTCGTCCAGGGGCACATCATCGGGATCCGCGATCGGACACAGATGCGGATCTTCGACGAGGGCCAGAAGCCCCCGATGGACCTCCGCGGCGCGTTCCTGCTCCACACTGCGCCCGGCGTCCGCAAGGTCGGCGAGGGCCGCTACGAGAAGGTCTGCATCGGCACGACTACCTCGGCGCGGATGGTCCGCTTCACGGAGCCGCTCGGGCGCGACTACGGCGTCCGCGCCGTCTGCGGCAAAGGCGGCTTCCCCGACGAGGCGATCGAGCCGATGCGTCGCCTCGGGATGGTCTACTTCGCGATCGTCGGCGGTGCGGCGGCGCTCGAGACGACCCAGATCGAGGAGATCGAGGAGGTCGCGTGGGAGGAGCTGATGCCCGAGTGCCTCTGGAAGTTCCGCGTCAAGGACTTCGGTCCCCTCACCGTCGGGATCGACGCCCACGGGAACTCGCTCTACCACGACGTCCAGGAGGCCGCGAAGAAGAAGCTGGAGGAGCTCTATGCCAGGCTCTGACTTCCTCGAATTGCGCCGCGACGGCGGCCTGACCCACGTGATCGACAAGGGCCTTGGCCCGCGCGCGTGGGAGGACGTGCTCGAGACCTCCGGCGACTACATCGACATCATCAAGCTCGGCTGGGGCACGTCGTACGTGACACCGAACCTCACGCGCAAGCTGGAGGTGCTGAAGGGGAAGCCCGTCGTGATTGGCGGCACCTTCCTCGAGGCCGTCGTCGCCCAGGACAAGGTCGACGACTACAAGCGCTGGCTCGGCGAGCTGGGCCTCACGCACGTCGAGATCTCCGATGGCGTGATCGACTTGCCGCGCGAGCGCAAGCTCGAGCTGATCGCCGAGTTCGCGCGCGACTTCACCGTGCTGTCGGAGGTCGGCTCGAAGGACGCAGAAACGGTCTACGCCCCCTACCTGTGGGTCGAGTGGATCAAGGAGGAGCTCGAGGCCGGCGCCTGGAAGGTGATCACCGAGGGACGGGAAGGCGGCACCGCCGGCATCTACCGGCCAACCGGCGAGATGCGCGTCGGCCTCGTCGACGAGATCGCACACGAGGTCGATGTCGACGACCTCGTCTTCGAGGCGCCGACGAAGGCCGCGCAGGCCTGGTTCGTGAAGCAGTTCGGCCCGACCGTGAACCTCGGGAACATCCCGCCGGAGGAGGTCATCTCGCTCGAGACGCTGCGCCTCGGGCTGCGGGCCGACACGCTGAAGGAGGTTCTGCTCGGTGACGAGCAGCCTGCAAGTACCTGACGTCGAGTCGATGAGCGCCGAGGACGTTCTTCGCTGGGCCTACTCGGAGTTCGGCGACCACATGTGCCTCACGTGCTCGTGGCAGCGGCAGTCGTCGGTACTCGTGCACATGGTCAGCGAGCTCGGACTCGACGTACCGATCGTCGAGCTCGACACCCAGGTGCTCTTTCCGGAGACCTACGAGACGCGAGACCGGATCGTCGAGCGGTATGGACTCGAGCTCCGGTCGTTTCGTCCGATCGACGCTCCCGACCGCCTCTGGGAGACCGATCCCGACCGCTGCTGCCACATCCGGAAGGTCGAGCCGCTCGACCGTGCCCTCCGAGCCTACGACGGCTGGATCACGGGCATCCGCCGCGAGCAGTCACCGACGCGCGCGAACGCGCAGAAGGTCGAGTGGTCCGAGCGGTACGCCGTCTGGAAGATTCAGCCCCTTGTCGACTGGGACGCCAAGCGTGTCCAGGCGTACATCACGGTGAACGAGATTCCGTACAACCCGCTTCACGACCGCGGCTACCCGTCGATCGGCTGCGTTCCGTGCACCCGTCCCGTAGGCGAGGGCGAGGACGAGCGCGCCGGCCGCTGGACCGGCTCCGGGAAGCTCGAGTGCGGGATCCACGTCAACGCACCACTGATCAAGGAGTCGAATGACTAACGGATTCACGCTCTGGTTCACTGGTCTCTCCGGCGCTGGCAAGACCACAATTGCCGACCTGGTCGGCGCGGAGCTCGAGCGGCGTGGCCGCTATGTCGAATACCTCGACGGCGACGTCGTCCGCACGCACCTCTCCAAGGGCCTCGGCTTCTCCAAGGAGGACCGGGATACCAACATCGAACGCATCGGCTGGGTCGCTTCTCGCCTGACGCGCCACGGCGGGGCTGTGTTGGTCTCGGCCATCTCGCCGTACGAGGAGACGAGGCGGAAGGCCCGCGCGCTCGTGGAGGAGTTTGGGCCGTTCGTAGAGGTGTACGTCGCAACCTCGGTCGAGGAGTGCGCGCGCCGTGACGTCAAGGGCCTGTACGAGAAGGCGTTCAGCGGCGAGATCAAGGAGTTCACCGGCGTCTCCGATCCCTACGAGGAGCCGGTCGACCCGGAGCTGCGGATCGACACGGAGGAGCACGATCCCCGTGAGAGCTCGCAGATCGTGCTTGCGAAGCTCGGTGAGCTGCGCCTCGTCGAGGCGCAGGTGGCCGTATGAGTGTTGCCACCGCGGAGCAGCACCTGATCGCCCCGCACGGAGGCGAGCTCGTCGAGCGCACAGGCGACCGGCCGGACGGCGTCGAGCGTCTCGAGCAGGTCGTCCTGACGCCGCGCGAGCTGTCCGACCTCGACATGCTTGCCTCCGGCGCGCTCTCGCCGCTCGACGGCTTCATGTGCCGCGACGACTACGAGCGCGTCGTCGAGGAGATGCGCCTCGCGCGAGGGTTGCCATGGGCGCTGCCTGTCTGCCTCGCGGTCGAGCGCCCGCCCGACGGCGACCAGATCGCGCTCGTCGACAGGGAGGGCCGCCCGCTAGGGGTCCTCGACGTCGAGGAGCTCTTCGAGTACGACAGGGAACGCGAGGCCAAGCGCTGCTTCCGGACGACCGATCCCGAGCATCCGGGCGTCGCGCGTCTCTACGCGCAGCATCCGCTCTATCTCGGCGGCCGCGTCACGGTGTTCGAGCGCGCGGAGTCGCCTTTCCCCGAGCTGGCGCTCGACCCGGCAGAGACCCGGGCGGCTTTCGCGGAGCGCGGCTGGCGCCGGGTCGTCGGCTTCCAGACCCGTAACCCGATCCACCGTGCGCACGAGTACCTGACGAAGTGCGCGCTCGAGACGGTCGACGGCGCGCTGATCCATCCTCTGGTCGGCGAGACGAAGTCGGACGACGTTCCCGCGGCGACGCGGGTCGCGTGCTACCGCGTCCTGCTCGAGGGCTACTACCCGGCCGACCGCGTCGTGCTGTCCGCTTTCCCCGCCGCGATGCGCTACGCGGGCCCCCGCGAGGCAATCTGGCACGCGATCTGCCGCAAGAACTACGGCTGCTCGCACTTCATCGTCGGCCGCGACCATGCCGGGGTCGGCGACTATTACGGCACCTACGACGCCCAGGTGATCTTCGACGAGTTCGAGTCGCACGAGCTCGACATCGAGCCGATTTTCTTCGAGCACGCGTTCTGGTGCCGTGTCTGCGGCCAGATGGCGACGCCGAAGACGTGCCCGCACGAGGGCGACGACCACGTCTTCCTGTCGGGGACGAAGGTGCGCGAGCTGCTTGCGGAAGGGGCGCTGCCGCCGGTCGAGTTCTCTCGGCCCGAGGTCGCCGAGATCCTGATCGACAGTTATCGCTCGTAAGTGACCTGGCAGCTTTCCCTCAGCGGTCTCCTCGTCGGAGTGCTCGTCGGCTTGACGGGCATGGGCGGGGGCTCGCTGCTGACGCCGATCCTCGTGATCCTGTTCGGCTTCAAGCCGACGTACGCGGTCGGAACGGACATCCTGCACGGCGCGATCTTCAAGAGCTTCGGCGCGATCCGCCACCGGCGGCTGGGCACCGTGCACGCGCGGCTGACGTTCTGGATGTTCCTCGGCTCCGGGCCGCTGTCGCTGCTCGGAGTCGGCACGGCGACCTACCTGAAGCACCGCTACGGCGGCGGGGTGCAGTCGATCGAGGGTTACGCCGTCGGGGTTGCGCTGATCGCGGGCGGCCTCGGCCTGATCGCGAAGATGTTCATCCGCCGTGGGGTGCAGCCGAGTGACGCGCCGTTCCTCCTCTCCCGCCGTGACCGCCAGATCGCCTTCGCGATCGGCGCCGTCTTCGGCTTCGTCGTCGGCCTGACCTCCGTCGGCAGCGGAACGTTCTTCGGGCTCGTGATGGTGCTCGTCTACCCGCTGACGCTGCCCAAGATCGTCGGCACGGACATCTTCCACGCGGCCGCGCTGCTCTGGGTGGCCGGCATCGGGCACCTCGTGAGCGGCAATGTCGACCTGCGCGCGATGGGCTGGCTGCTGATCGGCTCGATTCCGGGCGTGCTGATCTCGAGCAAGTTCACGGTCCGGATCCCCGACCGCGCGTTGCGGTCGGCGCTCGCGGTCGTCCTGATTCTGAGCGGGATCAAGATGCTCGACTTCTCCGGGTCGAACTGGGTGATCGTCGGGTGCGCCGTCGTCGCGCTCATCGCAGGCGCGTCGCGAAGCCTTGCGAGTCGCAACGGGCGACGCCCGATCGCCGCGGAGGGACGAAGCTCCTAGCCGCCCATATCGTTCGGGGCGTGAAGCGCCTCTTCGACGTCGTTACGGCCACGGTCGGCCTTGTTCTCGCAAGTCCCGTCCTCCTGCTCGCGGCGGTCGCGATCAAGCTCGAGGATCGCGGGCCCGTCTTCTACCGGCAGAGCAGGGTCGGTCAGGGCAACGCCGACTTCGAGCTCCTGAAGCTGCGGACGATGATCGTCGGGGCGGAGAGGAAGGGAGGCGGCTGGGCTGTGAGCGAGGGCGACCCGCGGATCACGCGCGTCGGGCGGGTGCTGCGCCGTCTCTCCCTCGACGAGCTGCCGCAACTTTGGAACGTGGTTCGCGGGGAGATGTCCGTGATCGGCCCGAGACCGACGCTTCGCTACCAGGTCGAGCAGTACACGCCGCGCCAGCGGCGGCGGCTTGAGGCCAAGCCGGGGCTCACGGGCTGGGCGCAGGTGAACGGCCGGACGACTTTGCCGTGGGACGAGCGGATCGAGCTCGACGTCTGGTGGATCGAGAACCGGTCGCTCCGGCTCGACCTGAAGATTCTGCTGAAGACGCCCTTCGCCCTGCTGACCGGCACGTACAAGGGGCAGACGGGAGGGTGGAAGCCGCGCAGTGATTAGGCTCTCGCGCGTGAGCGCGGTCCTCTTCACCTGTGTCGGGATGCGCGTCGACATCGTGACCGCGTTCCGGCGGGCGGGTGCGACGACGATCGGCGCCGACGTGAGCCCGCTCGCGCCCGCGCTGTACCACGCGGACGCGTACGCGCTCGTTCCGCGCAAGGACGACCCGGCGTACATCCCGGCGCTGCGCGACATCGTGGCCGCGCACGACGTCAGGCTCGTCGTGCCGCTGACGGACATCGACCAGTACGTCGTGTCGGAGAGGCGCGACGAGCTCGGCGCGCCCGTTCTCCTCCCCGAGCACGAGATCGTGCGGCGAACAGCTGACAAGTACCTCGCGCACATCACCTTCGAGGAGCGCGGCATCCCGTCGCCAGAGACATGGCTCCCCGGCGAGCTTCCGGACGAGATCCCGTTCCCCGTGCTCGTCAAGGCGCGTGTGGGCTTCGGCAGCAAGCACATCTACCGAGCCGAGAGCCGAGCCGAGCTCGACTTCTTCCTCGGCCACACGCCGGAGGACTCCATCGTCCAGGCCCGTTGCGCCGGCGAGGAGTTCTCGATCGACGTCTTCTGCGACTTCGAGGGCCGCTGCCTGAACTCGATTCCGCGCACGATGATCGAGTCGAAGGGAGGCGAGTCGATCAAAGGAATGACGATCGACGATCGGGACCTGATCGAGTTCGGCCGGAACGTGGCCCAATCGCTGCCTCTCCGCGGCGCCGGCACGATCCAGTGTTTCCGCGAGGCGGACGGCAGCCATCAGGTGACCGACCTGAATCCGCGTTTCGGCGGGGCGTTTCCGCTCCCCTACGCGGCAGGAAGCCGTTACCCGGAGCTTGCGGTCGCGCTCGCGAACGGCGAGCAACCCGAGCCCCGCGTCGGGGACTTCCGTGCCGGGATCGTCATGACCCGCTACCTCTCCGAGGTCTCCCTCGTACCTTCGGACGACGGGACCTACGAGCCGCTGCCGGTGGATCTGCCCGAGCCGATCGTCGAGTAGTGCGCCTGGTCTGGGTGACCTTCGACGTTGTCGGCCGCCGCTGCCTCGAGGCGAGTGTCGAGACCGGCGGCGAGGTCGTCGGGATCGTGACGCTTCCCGGGCCGATCGACCCGGATCGTGCCGGCCAGTGCGCATTCGAGGACGTCGCTGCGCGGTTCGGCGCAGAGCTGATCGAGACGGGAGACGTGAACGCGGACGTGACGGTTGAGGCTGTGCGCGTGCTCGAGCCCGAGATGATCTTCGTCGTCGGCTGGTCGCAGCTCGTCTGCGATCCGCTGATCGCGCTTGCCTCCCAAGGGGTCTACGGCATGCACCCGACGCTGCTTCCGCGCCACCGGGGCCGGGCGCCGATCCCGTGGGCGATCCTGAGCGGTCTCGCGAAGACAGGCGTCACGCTGTTCGAGATCACCGACGCGACCGCGGACGCCGGTCCGATCATCGGCCAGCTCGAGGTTCCGATCGCCGCGGACGAGAGCGCGTCGACGCTGTTCGAAAAGATCTCGGACGCGCACGTGCAGCTGATCCGCGACTGCGTGCCGAAGCTGCTCGCCGGGTCGTCGCCGCGGGTCCCTCAGGACCCGAAGCGGGCGAGCGCCTGGCCGAAGCGGACGCCGGCCGACGGGATCATCGACTGGGAGACGCGTGCCCGCTACCTCGACGACTGGGTGCGCGCGCAGACCCGTCCATACCCCGGCGCCTTCACGTACCTGGGCGAGGAACGGGTCGTGGTCTGGCGCGCGCGGCCGGTCGAGCTCGAGGCAGATCCTCCCGCCGGGACGGTCGTCGAGCTTCGCGCGGAAGGTGTAGTCGTCGCCTGCGGCGAGGGCGGCCTGCTGCTGGAAGAGGTCGAGCCCGCCGAGCTCGGCCGACGCCTCGTCGCCGGGGATCGGCTCGGGTAGGAGAAGGAGGAGTCGATGCGAGTGCTCGTGTTCTCCGCCCATCCAGATGACGAGGTGCTCGGCATGGGAGGAACGATCGCCCTCCACGCGCTGCACGGCGACGAGGTCCGCGTCGTCTGCGTCACGGACGGCAGCTCCGCGCAATACCCCGGGGACGCCGGGCGCCGAGAGCAGAAGAATCGCGAGGCGGTCGCTGCGGCGGCCGCACTCGGAGTGAGCGACTACGTTCACCTCGACCTCCCGGACATGCGGCTCGACACGCTCCCGCACGTCGAGGTGAACGGCGTCGTCGAGGAGCACGTGGAGGGCTACGCCCCCGAGGTTGTGTACACGGCTCAGCCCGACGTCAACCGGGACCACCGCGCGCTCTTCGACTCGGTGGCCGTGGCGACGCGGCCGGTGCCCGGCCAGGGCGTGAGGCGGGTGCTGACGTACGCCCCGACCTCGAGCACGGAATGGACGCCGTCCGCGACCAACTGGTTCGTCCCGAACTGGTTCGTCGACATCACCGAGACGCTCATCAAGAAGCTCGAGGCATTCGGTTGCTTCGAGACGGAGCACCGGCCTTACCCTCACCCGCGCAGCGCGCGCGCGCTCGAGGCGTACGCCGGGTTCTACGGCGCGACGGTCGGCTGCGAATACGCCGAGCCGTTCGTGCTCATCCGCAGCGTCGAGCCGTTCTGACGGCGGACCGGCTCTTGCCGACATCTAGAATCGCCGAGCCGTGCCGCGGCTCCTTTCGACTCTGCTCGTACTCGTTCTGCTCGGGGCTACGACTGCGGCGTTCGCGGTCACGGAGGGCCTGAAGCTCGAGCCGAGCCCGATCAGCGCGACCAAGGTCGACAAGGTGTTCTCGCCGACGTGCGCCTGCTCGACCGACCTGGCGACGATCCGCTTCAGGTTGAGAAAGACCGATCGGCTGACCGTGGCGATCGTCGACTCGGGCGGCCACGTCGTCAGGACCCTGCTGGGCGGCAAGTTGCGCGGGCCCGGCCGCAAGTCGTTCATCTGGAACGGCCTGGACTCCCAGAACGTTCCCGTCTCGGACGGGTCCTACAAGCCGCGCATCCATCTCCGGCGGGCTCATCGAACGATCCTGCTGCCCAACCCGATCGTGGTCGACACCGTGGCGCCACGGGCGACCCTCGTTGGCTTCCACCCGGCCGTTCTCTCGCCCGACGGCGACCATAGGCACGATGTCCTGCGCGTCCACTACCGGTTGAGCGAGCCGGCCCGCGCGCTCCTGTACGTGAACGGGGTGCTTCGGGTGAAGGTGAAGCAGTTCAGGACGGACGGCGAGCTGCGCTGGTACGGCAAGGTCGACGGAGTCCCGTTGCCCGCCGGAAGCTACCGGATCGAGCTGCGCGGCCAGGACCGGGCCGGGAACGTCACCGAGGCGGGGCCGGCCGCGACGCTACGGGTCCGCTATATCGAGCTGTCGCCGCGCGTCGTCCACGTGCGCGCGCAGACGCGCTTCGGCGTCCGGGTCTCCACGGACGCAAAGCGCTACCGCTGGCGGCTCGGCAAGCGCCGTGGGGTTGGCCGGCAGCGGGTGCTCGTGCTTCGGGCCGGCTATGCGGGGCGCTACCGCCTCGTCGTGACCGCAAGGGGGCACTCCGCGACGACGGTGGTGATCGTGGGGCGCCGGCCGTGACGGCGGAGCTCGCCCGCGCGGGCGGGGTGATCGGAGCTGCGGGCCTCGGGCTCCTGCTCGTCGCGCCGCGGCGAGACCTGCGTCTCGCGGGGCTCGGAGCCCTCGTCCTCGGCTGCGCTCTGCTCGCCTGGTATCTCGCGCCGCACGGCCACGCGAAGGAGCTAGGCGCGGTCGCCGTGCTCGGCCTCGTGCTCGCGGCGGGGGTGGCGGCGGCGCTGCGGCGTTGGCCCTGGTCGCTCGCGCTGCTCGCGCTCGCCTGCGTTCCCGCCCGCATCCCGGTCACGGTCGGCTCGACCAACGCGGACCTGCTGATTCCTCTCTACGGCGTCGTGGCCGGCGCCGCCGTCCTGCTCGCGTACGAGCTGTTTCGGGGGGACCAACGCTCGAAGGAGCTCGGGCTCGTCGCCTGGCCCCTCGCTGCGTTCGTAGCATGGAGCGGGCTCACGATCGTCTGGACCGGCGATCTCCGCCAGGGCGCGATCGAACTGCTCTTCTTCTACCTGCCGTTCGGCCTGCTTGCCGTCGCGCTCGCGCGGCTGCCGTGGCGCCCGCGCCTGCTCACGGTGCTGCTCGGTGAGCTTGTTCTCATGGCCCTCGCCTTCGCAGTCGTCGGCGTCTATCAGTGGTCCACGCGTGACGTTTTCTGGAACCCCAAGGTGATCGTCGGCAACGCGTACCTGCCCTTCTACCGCGTCAATTCCGTCTTCTGGGATCCGTCGATCTACGGGCGCTTCCTCGTCGTCGCGATGCTGGCGAGCCTCGTGCTCGTGCTCTTCGGACGCGACCGCCGATGGGGCTACGCGGCCGGGGTCGCGATCGCGGCGACCTGGATCGGGCTGCTGTTCTCGTTCTCGCAGTCAAGCTTCGTCGCACTCGTCGCCGGGGTCTTCATCGCAGCCGCGATTGCGTGGCGGTGGCAGGCCGTGCTTGCCGCGGTTCTGGTCGCGTTGGTGCTCGGGGTGGTCGCGATCGGCGTCCCCCAGGTTCGTCATTCGGTGCTCAGCCACTCGCGTGCCGGCCTGAACAATGCCTCCAGCGGGCGCTACCAGCTCGTCTCGACCGGCGCCAAGATCGCGGTGCACAACGGCGCCGTCGGCGTGGGGATTGGCTCCTTCAAGCGTGCGTACGCCAAGCGCCTCCACCTGAAGGGGAAGGAACCGAAGAAGGCGGCCTCGCACGACACGCCGATCACGGTCGCGGCCGAGACGGGCCTGCCGGGACTCGCGTTCTTCGTCTGTTTGCTCGCGGCGGCGCTCTGGGTGCCGTTCTCGCGCGTGCGCCGAAGCTTCGAGGGGTCGGCCTGCCTCGTCTTCGGGCTCGGGCTCGCCGCGATAGCGGTGCACAGCCTGTTCTACAACGCGTTCTTCGAGGATCCGATGGCCTGGGGGCTGTTCGGGCTCTCGGCGCTCGTGGCCGGGCTTCCCCGGCGCGAGGCAGAGCTCGAGCCCGCTATCGCGCAGGTGCCAGGAGCCGACGGCCGAAGGCCCGCAGCCGCCGCAGCTCAGCCGGCAGATAGAACCCCAGCGGAAGCAGGGTGAGCGGATAGACCGCGACCAGCAGAAGGGCGCCGGGCAGAGAGACGTGGATCGCCTTCCCCAACGCCGTCAGGCCCGCTGAGAGGACGACCAGCAGGCCGATCCTGCGCCACTGGTAGGGCACCGGGTAGACCCGCTGCGCATGCCACGTCATCAGGACGAACATCGCCGCGAAGGCGGCGAGCGAGGCATACGCCGCGCCGATCATCCCGTACGCAGGCACGAGCACGAAGTTGAGCCCGATGTTCAGCGCTGCCGCGGCTCCGGTCACGACCCAGTTGAACTGCGTCCGGCGGGCGCGGCCGATTCCGATCGCGACCACGGTGTATGCCGCCCAGGCCGCGCCTGAGAACGCGAGCGGCGCCACGACCCTCGCGCCCGAGTAGAACTCCGGCTTCGCCGTCAGCAGGCGAACGAGCCACGGCGCCAGAAGGCTGAGGCCGAGTGACGCCCAGCAGGTGATGAAGAGCAGATAGGTGAGCACGAAGCCGTAGGCGCGCTTTGCCTCTCGCTCGTCCTCGATCGAGTACGCGAACGCCGGCCAGGCGGTCCTGAAGGCGAGGAGCAGTAGCAGGATCGCCGAGGCGAGACGAACGCCGATCGAATAGTGGCCGACCTCCGTCTGGCCCTTGTATTTGGCGATGAAGACGCGGTCGGCGAAGGTCAGTACCCAGATC
Source organism: Gaiellaceae bacterium (assembly GCA_049644345.1). GTDB lineage: Bacteria > Actinomycetota > Thermoleophilia > Gaiellales > Gaiellaceae > JBARRS01. The sequence continues at coordinate 2,321 of JBARRS010000129.1, read as the reverse complement.
GCCAGCGCCGAGGGGACGAGCGGCATCCCGAACCGGTTCATCTCGCGGAAGAGCCGCCTGTCGAACTGGAGCCCGAGCTGGTAGCGGCGGTACGCCAGCAGGGCGAAGTAGACGACGAGCGTCCCGGTGAAGTTGCCCACGATCACGCCGAGCGCGCGCTCGTGGGCGCCGACGACGAGCGCGACGGTGGCTGCGACGGTGACGAGCACGTTCGCCAGGCTCGCCGTCACGAACTGCACCGACCGCTCCTCGACCCGGAAGAGCGAGGTCAGCTGCTCGAAGTTCATCTGCGCCCAGAGCCCGACGAACGCGGCCCGTACGAGCCATTGCTGGCCGTGTCCCAGCGAGAGCGCATTCGCGATCGGTCCCGCAAGGATGCAGCCGGCCGCGAGCCCGGCCGTGGCGCTCACCATCGTGAACCAGAACGACGTGCGGACGACGAGCGTGCGCCTCGCCTCGTCGGTCGAGTCGAAGTAGAAGCGGAAGAAGGCGCTCGAGATCCCGAGCCGAAGCAGCGTCACCAGCACCGCGGTGAGCGCCGTCAGCGTCTCGACGCGGCCGTAGTCGCGCCCGTGCAGGTAGCTCGTGTAGAGCGGGAGCAGCAGGACGGCGAGGATTCGGGAGACGAGCCCGCCGAGGCCGTAGATCGCCGAGTGCTTGGCGAGCCGCTTGATCTCGCGCGCGAGGGGCACGACTACAGGCCAGAGTAGATCTCGATCAGGCGGTCGGCCATCGTGTCGGCGTCGTGGACCTGTTCGACGTAGGCGCGGCCGGCCTCGCCGCGGCGGCGGCGCTCCTCGCCGGATTCGACGAGCGGGCGGAGGTTACTCGCCAGCGTCTCCTTCGTCGTGCGCACGATCGGGAGCTCGATGCCGAATGCATCCTCGGTTCGCCGTGCCGCCTCGTCGTGGATGAAGCCGACGACCGGCTTGCCGAGCGCCATCGCCTCGATCGCGAAAAGGCCGTACCAGCCCGAGTTGAGCTGGTCGACGACCACGTCCGCGCGGGCGACCCGTTTCGAGACCTCGCTGTGGTGCACGCCCTCGACGACGTCGAGCTCGACGCCGAGCTCCTCGCAGGCGGCGACGATCGCGTCCGTGCCTTTGCGCCTTCGGCTCAGGGCCGCGTGTACGACTCGAACCGGTCCCGAGTCACGCGGCGGCACGGGCGCGAGCGTGCTCAGGTCGATCCCCGGCGGGACGATGTTCGCGTCGGGGATCCACCGGACCGCGTCGTAGGAGCCGATGATCTGCGCGTCCGCGAGCCCCCCATAGGCGAGCTCGGCCGCCGTCTTGCCGCGAATGTCGGAGCCGACGAAGTGGAATACCGACTTCTTGCGCGCCGCCCGCAGGATCGGGAACTGAAGGCGCTTCGGCACGAGCGTCAGCCCGAAGTAGAAGTGGAAGACGTCCGTGTCGGGGAGCAGCCTGGCTAGGGCCCGCAGCTGGACGAGCTGCCGCCGCCAGAGCGGCTCGCCCGCCGGCCGGTTCAGGTTCCAGTCCGCCTCGGGGTGAGCCGGGTGCGTCTCGAAGACGACGAGACGGGCGTCGACCCCCTTGCGCCGCAGCGCCCGGACGTTCGTCCAGCCCATTCCGGCGAAGTTGACCGGGCAGTGGACTACTCGGAGTCCCACTCCAAGAACGGGGGAACCACATGGTCCCCCGTTAGCCCCCTCCTTCTTGTTCTCGGCACTTCAAGCGTGTCTGCGGCTGCGCTCGGGCAAAGCCCGGCTCCGCCGGAAATCGGTTCTTCTGCATCAGCCGTCCCACTCGACCTGGTCGAAGTAACGGAGCGCCCTGCGTGTCGGGCGGACTCGATCCCGGAACGCAGCCAGCTCCTCGTCAGAGAGCTCGCCAAGGGCGTGCTTGAGACCCAGATACGGGAGGTTGAGGTCCTCCTGGTAGACGATCGTCGAGATCCGCGGGTTTACCTCGATCACGTGCTCGCCGACCAGCTGGATGTTGAAGAAATGGTCGAGGCGGAGCTCGGCGGCGATCGTCGCCGCGACCTCCATCAGCCATGGGTCGTCGAGCGTCTGGAAGTACATCGCCAGCCCGGCCCGCATAGCCTCACGGGTCTTCGGGTGCCCGAGCACGATCCTGCCCTCGCTGGCAATGCCGTCGATCGTCCGCTCCGGTCCCTTCGCCAGCTCCATTACGAGCACTTCCTCCTCGCCGAGTAGCTCGACCAGCTCTTCGAGCCGGAGCGCCTCCGCCACGCCGGGCCGGTTCTCGAGCAGCTGCCGCCGCTGGTCCGCCCACGCTGACACGATGCGGAAGCCGCGCGAGCCGGACGACGAGCGTGGCTTGACCGCGACCTCT
>JBARRS010000128.1:0-2107 GCA_049644345.1 Gaiellaceae bacterium | reverse complement strand
CTTCGGCCCCGAGCGCCGCCGCCCAGGCCGCCACGTTCGCGGCCTGGCCGCCCGGACCGGCCCGCGTCTCCGCGCGCGCGTCGGCCCCGCACTCGAATGGCTGCTCGAGCCGGACGATCACATCGAGCAACAAATCGCCGAGGGTGCAGATGCGCACTTCTACAATCCTCACATGGAGGAGCCACAGAACAGCCGCCTTCGGACGTTTCTGCTCGGCGGTCTCGTGGGGGCCTCCGCGGCTCTGGCCGCCGCAAGGCGGATACGGCCGAAGCGCCATCGCCAGCAGGCTCGTGCCGGTCTTGCCGCCTTCGAGGAGGCGCCGTGCTTCCGGGAGCTCGTCGACCGGGAGCGCCGAGGGTAGCCGCCACCCCCGCTGCTACGCTCAGATAGTGCCTATCTACGAGTACCGTTGTCCGAACGGACACGTTTTCGAGCTCTTCCACGGCATCAACGACCCCTCACCGGAGGGTTGTGAGATCTGTGGCGAAGGGCCGGTCGAGCGCGTGCTTCACCCGGTCGCCGTTCACTTCAAGGGCTCGGGCTTCTACACGACCGATTACGGGCGCGGCGCTCGAAAGCGCGACGCGGACGAGCCGTCGAAGGACGGCGGCAAGCCGGCCGATTCCGGCGAGAAGAAGAAAGAGACGAAGACCGAGGCCTAGCAGGCCTAGCCCGCGCCGGGCAGCCTGCCCACTGCGCAGCCGGGCGGGAAGGTCTCGTTGCTCGGGACGGGCGGTTGCGGCGCCGACTTGCCGAGCACCATCAGGATTACGTTGCGGTTGTCCTCGCTCGGCTGGATGTAACCGCCTACGGCGTCGCCTCCGAGGCGGCAGTGCAGTGTCTTGCCCGCGCGGAACTTCACCCAAGCGAGCTGGAGGAACTGGCCGGCGGTAAGATCGGTCGCGAGCGGCTTCAGCAGGTCGCCTCCGATCGTCGGCAGCTTGATCAGGGTCCCGAAGCTCGTCAGCTTGTCCGCGATCGCCTGCATCACGCGCTGCTGCCGCTCCCCGCGGGTGATGTCGGTCTCGCTCGGGTTGAGGCGGTTCTCACGGATGCGCGAGTAGACGAGCGCGCGCTCGCCGTTCATCTGCTGCGGTCCCTTTCGGAAGCGCCAGCCGCGCCAATGCTGGCAGCGGGCCGGTGAGTAGGGGCAGTCGAACGGATTCGAGAAGATCCGCTCCGGGACGTTGACCGTGATCCCCCCGAGCTTGTCGATCAGCTTCTTGAAGGTGCTGAAGTCGACGACGACGAGGTGGTTGACGGGAAGGCCCGTGTACTCGTGAACGGTAAGCGTGGCCAGGCGAGGACCGCCGATCTGGAAGGCGGCATTGATCTTGTCCGGTCCGTGACCCGGGATGTCCGGCACGCGGAGGTCGCGCGGGATCGAGAGGTAGACGATCCGGTGATGTTGCGGATCGGCGCGAACGAGCATCATCGAGTCCGAGTGCCGGTCTCCCGCTCGTGAGGCGAGGTTCGAGTGGTCGGTCCCCAGCAGGAGGATGTCCGTCGAATGGGTGAGCAGGAGGCCTCCGTCGCCCGCAAGCGCGCTCTTCGCGGAGGCCGGCAGCCGCTTGTTGGCGTCCTTTACGCCGCCTCGGAAGGCGAGGTAGCTCGACAGTGCCCAGACGAAGAAGAGCAGGAAGAGCACGAGGATCCCGACGAGCAGCCAACGTCGCCAGCTCCAGCGCGGTCCTCTCGGCGCCGCGCCGGGGCCGGTGTACCGAAACCTTCGAGCTCCGTCGGGCTTCGCTTCGCGCTTCTCCGGCCTCGGGAGCGTCGGCACCTTGCCCTTGACGCGCCCTCCGCGGTAGACGCGGTACGGCTTCTCTCCGGGGGGCGACGCCATCCGGCGGGGTATGGTAGCCGCCGGGTGTGACTGAAGACCGCGCCATCGGGGTCGACGTCGGCGGCACGAAGATCCTGGCGGGTGTCGTCGCCCGGGACGGGACGATCGAACGGCGCCGGGAGCACGCGACGCCGGTGACGTCCCAGGAGGAGCTGCTGAGCGCGCTCGAGACGGCCGTCGACGGGCTCGTCGCGGAGGACGTCGGCGCGGTGGGCTTCGGGGTGCCGTCGAGGATCGACCAGGCGACCGGCCGCGTGGTGG
>JBARRS010000127.1:0-9615 GCA_049644345.1 Gaiellaceae bacterium | reverse complement strand
GGTGAGCTCGCGGCGGTCGAGTACGTCGGGGAGTGCCTCGCGCTTCTTCGGCGTGCGCAGCACGAGCGCCCGGTCGCGCTCGAGGTACTCGTTCTCGACGCAGAAGCGGAAGAACACCTTCAGCGCGGCAACGGCGCGCGTCTGGCTCCCGAGCGCCGGCCGCCGCTCGGCCTCCGCGGCCAGGAAGGCGCGCAGGTGGGGCGGCCGTACCAGGCCGAGATCCCCGATTCCGCGCTCGCTCAGAAACGCCAGGCACGCCTTCACGTCGCGCTCGTAGGCCTTGCAGGTCATCTCCGACAGACGCCGCTCGATGCGGCAGTAGTGCAGGAAATCGGCTACTTCTTCGCGCATGGACCCTCCTTCGGGCAGGCCGCGGGCCCCCGTCCGGGAAACGTTCCGCAGTCTCCGGCTTACAGGCCTGCTAAGGAAAACCCCGCAAATGCGGGGTTTTCTATTTCAGAGGCTTCTTGCTGGTACACCTCCTACGTGGCCAAGCTGCTCGCGATCGCGGCGCTCTGGTCGTCCGCCGTCAGCGCGCCGCCCCCGAACGCGCCGATCCCGCACGAGCCGCAACTGCTGGCACAGCGGGTCTCACAGACTGCGCAAGACCTTCGGGCGGCAATCGATCGCTGGCGCGGCCTGCGCAACCCGGCCCAGAGCGGCCCGCCGGAGGACGTGACACTCGACGCGCTCTACCAGCAGCGGATCTACATTCTGCTCGCCGCGAATCCTCGCCTCGCGACCACGACCCTGAGACGGCTGCCCCCGCAGCTCGCTCGCGCTGCGCGAGACGACGTCCTCGCGCGACGGGAGCTCGGGCGCCTCTCGCGGCCGCGGCCGGTGGGCGCGTTCAGAATCGGGCGGGCTGAGCCGGCCGACCGGCTGCGTCACTACTACAGGGAGGGCGAGCGGCGATTCGGCGTGGCGTGGCAGTTGCTCGCTGCGGTGAACTTCGTCGAGTCGGCGTACAACAAGCTCAGGAGCGCGAGCGCCGCGGGTGCGCAGGGACCGATGCAGTTTCTGCCGTCAACGTGGCGCGCCTACGGTCTCGGTGGAAACATTCACGACCCGCACGACGCGATCCTCGGCGCGGCGAACTACCTGCACACGAACGGCGCGCCGCGCAACTACCGCCGCGCGCTCTTCCGTTACAACCCGTCCTGGCTCTATGTCGACGCGGTGCTGCGGTACGTGCGTGTGATCCGCAGAGACGAGCGCGCCTATTACGAGCTTTACAGCAGGCAGGTGTTCGTCCGAACGCCGCGGGGCCTCCTACGGCTGACGGGGCCCGGCCGCTAGACGACAGCGGCACAGTTAGGTGCGGAGGATGACCTCGAGCGCAGTGCCCTCGCCGGGCCGCGAGCGAAGCTTGAAGCCGCCCCCGATGGTGGCGCTGCGTGCGCGCATGTTCTTAAGGCCCTGGCCGGCCGCAATTGATTCCTCGTCGAAGCCCGCGCCGTCGTCCCGGATCGTGACGACGCGCTCGCCGCCCCGCTGCGCGATCCTCACCTCGGCGCAGCGGGCGCCCGCGTGTTTGCGCGCGTTCGCGAGCCCCTCCTGGACGATGCGGAAGATCTCGATTTGCTCGTCGGCGGCGAGCTGAATCCCCTTGTCGATCTCGAGGTCGACCTCGAGCCGGCCGTCGGCCGTGAGGAAGTCCACGTAGCGGCGTAGAGCCGCGTCGAACGGCGCGGTGCCGCCGGCCGACGACAGCGCCAGCACGGCGAACTTCGCCTCCTGCTGAGCGGCCTGAGCCGCCTCGCGGAGCTGGGCGATTGTCTCCTCCTGCGGAGCTCCCGCCTGGAGCATGCTCGCGTGCGTCGAGACCGCGAACAGGTACTGGGCCAGCCCGTCATGGATCTCGCGCGCGACGCGGGCCCGCTCGTCTGCGACGGCGCGCCCGAACTCGGCGCTCTGGATCGCACGCCAGACCCCCACGAGCAGCACGACGTACGCGAGCAGGCGAAGAAAGTCGCCCTGGGAGATCGAGTGGCCCGAGATCTGCGGCGTGAAGACGTAGTGCAGCTCGGCGAAGAGCGCGAGCGAGGCAGCGAGGGCAAGCCAACGGTCGAGGTCCTCGCCGTACTTCCGGAAGCGGAGACCGAAGCCGACGAGTGCGACCAGCCGCAGCAGCGCCTGCAGCGCGAGCGCCGTCATCACCTGGAAGCGCGCGCTTCCGTCCGACTGCGGCGTAAAGGGCGGGAGTCCCGGCCCGAGAGCGTGAGCGAAGGCCCAAAGAGCGGCGAGCGCGACGGCGATCACGGCCAGAAGCCGGAGCAGCGCGCCCCGTCGCGCGGTCACTCGCCCAGGCACGAACGGTGCGGCGGCGAGCAGCGACCACCCGATCAGCTTGCCGGCCACGTTCGCCCAGGCCTCGACGCGATGGATCGGCGATCCGCCGAGCACGGGAGCGATCACGAACGCGACGTTCGACACAGCCACGGTCCAGAAACCGCCGCACAGCAGCAGCTCGAGCCACCGACCCTCGAGCGAGAAGCGGACGCCGGCGAGCACGGCGACGATCACGGCGGCTGCCGTGACGGTCGTGTCGAGCACGAGCCGCGCCTGGGGCGCCGAGAAGCTCGAGCGCAGGCTCGGGTACGCGACGAAGAGCGCCAGAGTGGCTCCCAGCAGGCCGAGCAGCAGCGCCTGGCCCAGGAGCCAGGACTCGTATTGACTGTCTTCGCGACGTGTCACATTCCCCTTGTCGGCAGCAACCTTCCGGCCGATAAGGGTCGAAAGCGGCTATGGCAACCAGGATCCTCATCGTCGACGACCATCCACTCACGCGCGAGGCGCTTGCGATGCTTCTCGACCGGAACGGCTTCTCGGTGGCGGGCGAAGCAGCCGACGGCGAGGAGGCCGTCGAGCTGGCGAGGCGGCTTCAGCCGGAGCTCGTGCTGCTCGACCTCTCGATGCCAGGCCTCGACGGTCTGCAGGCCCTGCCACGCCTGCGCGAAGCGGCGCCGGCCTGCGAGGTCGTCGTGCTGACTGCGTCGGGAACCGAGGAGAACCTGCTCGGTGCGATCCGAGGAGGTGCGGCCGGCTACCTGCTGAAGAGCGAGCCGCCCGAGCGGATCGTCGAGTACCTCCGCGGCGCGGCGCACGGCGAGGCCGCGCTTTCGGGTGCGGTCGCGCGCCGGCTGCTCGAGCAGGTGCGCAACGGCAGTGGCCGACAGGCCGGCGTGCCGGACTCGATCGCCGCGGTGCTCTCCGCCCGCGAGGTCGAAGTGCTGCTGCTTCTCGACGACCACCTGGGAACGGACGAGATCGCCAAGCGCCTGTTCATCTCCGAGCACACCGTTCGCTCGCACGTGAAGAGCCTGCTCCGCAAGCTCGGCGTCTCCTCACGCCGGCAGGCGCTCGAGGCTCTGGCTGCTGCCAGGAGTTAACGCAGGATCCCCCACGGCGGGGGATGCGAATCGCCCACGGTGGGTGTGGCCTAGGCGATAGGCGACAGGGCTTCGAGGCCGATATTGAGTGCGACACTTTTCTCCTCGGTGTCGAAGCGCGGTGGCTTCTGTGCTTCCTCGGTAGTCGAAACGGCCGGCCTCCCATAGGCCGGCCGTTCTTATTTCGTGAAGCCTTCTAGCGCCGCGCGCACGAGTCCCGGTAGCGCCGGCGGGTTGTAACCGCCCTCGAGCACCGCGGCGACGGCCGGGGCGAGCGCCCTGGACCGGGAGGCAAGCTCGCGGAATCCCTCGCCCGTGAGTCGCATGTCCGCGAGCGGATCGGCGATGTGCCCGTCGAAACCTGCGGAGACGAGCACGAGCTCCGGCTCGAATGCGCGCACCGCCGGCTCCACACGCCGCTCGAACGCCCGCAGCCATTCGGCGTCGCCACATCCCGCCGGCAGCGGTACGTTCACCGTCGTCTCGTTGCCTTCGCCCGGCGCGCCGGTGCCGGGGTAGAAGGGCCACTGGTGGATCGACACGTAGAGCACGGTCGGGTCATCCCAGAAGATCGCCTGCGTCCCGTTGCCGTGGTGGACGTCCCAGTCGACGATCGCGAGTCGTTCCACGCCTCGCTTCGCCTGCATGTGCCGGGCGGCGACGGCGACGCTGTCGAAAAGGCAGAAACCCATCGCCCGGTCGGGCAGCGCGTGGTGGCCGGGCGGCCGGACGAGAGCGAAGCCGCCGCGCTCCGCCGCGGCGATCGCCGCTCCCGCGGCGAGCAGTCCCGCGCGGTAGCTCGATTCTGTGCAGGGGGTGTCGTGGTCGAGCCAGGTCAGCTCGGTGATCGAGCGGACGCGCTCGACGTACGCGCGCGTGTGGCAGCGCTCGAGCGCCTCCTCGGGCGCAGGCTTCACGTCGCGCCACTCGAGCTCGCCGAGCAGCACCGCGAGCCGCTCCTGCGACTCGGGGTGCGACCCCGTGGGATGGAGAACCGCGAAGTCGGGGTGGCTGAGAAGCTCGATCTGACCTAGGCGAGGGCGGCGACGCGTCCGGCGAGTGCGCCTAGGCCCCAATCGTCGAGGAGGGAGGACGCCTCCGCCCAGGAGGGCTTATGGCTCCGGATGGAGGGGAGAGGAGCGGAGGCGTCGAGGGTGGCAATTCGCCAGTAGAGGCGCAGTTCCTCCGCCTGCGCGGCGAAGCGTCCCGCCTGCAGCGCCTTCTCGAGCGAGCCGTACTGTCGGAGGAGGTCGGCAGCCGTCTTCGGCCCGACGCCGCGGGCTCCCGGCAGCCGGTCGGATGGATCGCCCCGCAGCGCGATGAAGTCCGGCACCTGGCGCGGCTCGACTCCATAGCGCTCACGCACCTCCTTTGGTCCCACGCGCGCGAGCTCCGAAACGCCGCGGATTGGCTGGAGGATAGTCGTACGCTCGCTCGCGAGCTGGAAGGCGTCACGATCGGACGTTGCAACGAGCGTCCGGCCGCCGCGCCGCTCCTCGCGTTTGACGGCCGCCGCGAGGAAGTCGTCCGCTTCGTAGCCCGCGGCCTTCGCCACTGCGAAGCCGAACGCCTCGACGAGCTGCGGCATCATGTCGAGCTGCTCGAGAAGCTCGGGATCGAACACACGCCCGGCCTGGTACCCGGCAAACGCCTCGTGTCGGTATGTCGCCACTTCGAGCGTGTCCCAGGCGACGAGGATCGCCCGCGGCTGCTCGCTCTCCCACAGGCGCAGGAGCATGTTCGCGAAGCCCACGAGGGCACCGGCGGGGCGTCGCTCGGCCCGTCTGATCGTCTTCGGCAGCGCGTGGTATGCGCGGTGCGCGAACGAGTCGCCGTCGACGACGAGCAGCGGCTGCGTCACAGGGATTCCTCGAGCCTGCCGATTTCCTCCATCAGCCGCGAGGTCGCGACGCGGGCGGCTTCGCTCCGGGGCCGTCCCGCGAGGTCCTCGAGCTGAAGCGGCCGCCCGTAGGCGACGCGCAGGGGCCCGAGCCGGGTCAGCCGTTCGGTCCCCTTGATCGCCGCCGGGACGAGCGGCGCGCCGGCCGCGAGCGCGACCCGGGCCGTTCCTGTGTGTGCATGCGGCTTTAATCGCTTGAGAAATCCCTTTCGTCGCCGCGTCCCCTCTGGAAACATCGCCACGATCTCGCCCGAGCGCACGAGCCGCACCGCGGTCCGGAAGGCCTCGACATCCGCTTCCCCGCGGCTGACTGGAAAGGCGCCGACGGCCCCCAGCAGCCAGCTGAGCGGCGGCCAGTACAGCTCCCGTTTGGCCATGAAGCGCAGGAAGCGCCGCGGAAAGAGCGGCATCCCGAGCGCCCACGGGTCGAAGTTCGAGAGGTGGTTCGCGGCGAGCACGAAGCCGCCCGGAGGCAGGTCTTCAGCCCCTCGAGCCCGAATCCTCAGCAGCTTCACGAACGGCCAGCTGACCGTTCCGGCGAAGAGATAGAAGGCCCGAGACATCGGCCGGGATCGTCACAGATCCGGCGCGATTCGGGAGAAAGGCGACCGAGGAACCGTTCGCTATGGTGATTTCGCAGTGAAGACTCTCGTGATCGCAGAGAAGCCCTCGGTCGCCCGTGACCTCGCGGACGCGCTGCCGGGCAGCTTCGACAAGAACGACACCTACTTCGAGTCCGACGACTACGTCGTCACCTTCGCCGTCGGTCATCTCGTCGAGCTGGTCGACCCCGAGGACTACGACGAGCGGCTGAAGAAGTGGCGCATGGCCGACCTGCCGATCGTCCCGGACGAGTTCCGCCTCCGCCCCCGCGACGCCAAGGCGAAGAAGCAGCTGAACGCGATCCACAAGCTGATGAAGCGCGAGGACATCGACCGGATCGTCAACGCCTGTGACGCCGGCCGCGAGGGCGAGCTGATCTTCGCCTACATCTACGAGACGGCCGGCGTCGAGAAGCCGGTCGAGCGCCTCTGGATCAACTCGATGACGAAGCAGGCGATCCGCGAGGGCTTCGAGCGCCTGCGCCCCGGCGACCAGCTCGCGTCGCTCGAGGCCGCGGCGCGCTCCCGCTCCGAGGCCGACTGGCTCGTCGGTATGAACGCCACCCGCGCCGCGACAATCCGCGGCCGCGCCTGGGTGGGCGGTGTCGTCTCGCTCGGTCGCGTCCAGACTCCTACGCTGGCGATGATCGTGCTGCGGGAGCGCGAGATCCAGGCGTTCACTCCCGAGCCCTATCGTCTCGTCCGCGCTCAGTTCGACCCTCGTTACGAGGGGCTCTGGTTCGAAGGTGACGAGACGCGCATCTTCGGCGATCTCACCCGCGCTGACCAGATCGTCGAGAAGGTCAACGGCAAGGACGGCACGGTCGAGAAGGTCGAGCGCAAGGAACAGTCCGAGCGCGCACCGCTGCTCTACGACCTCACTTCGCTGCAGCGCGACGCGAACCGACGCTTCGGCTTCTCGGCGCGGAGGACCCTCCAGGCCGCGCAGTCGCTCTACGAGGACAAGAAAGCGATCACGTATCCGCGTACGAGCTCGCGCTACCTCTCCGGCGACATGGTCCCGCTGCTGAAGCCGACGGCCGAGACGCTGGCGCCCATCGACGACTACCGCCCCTTCGCCGAGTTCGTGCTCGGGCTCCAGCAGCTGCCGCTCGGCCGCGTCGTCAACGACGCGCGCGTCGGCGACCACCACGCGATCATTCCGACCGACGTCGAGCACGACGTCTCCGTCTTCTCGCCCGACGAACGCCGCGTCTTCGACCTGATCGCGCGGCGCTTCCTCGCCGCCTTCCACTCGCCGGCCCGCTACGCCCGCACGACCGTCATCACCGAGGTGGAGGACGAGCGGTTTCGAACGCGTGGCAAGATCACGCTCGAAGCGGGGTGGCGCGGGGTCTACGGCCTTGAGGCCGACGAGGAGCGCAAGCCGGACGACGAGACCGATGCGGAGAGCGGCGAGCTACCGCCGCTGGAGCAGGGTCAGACGGTTCGCTGCATCTCGGCGGAGGCCGAGGCGAAGGAGACGAAGCCCCCGCCGCGCTACTCGGAGGCGACGCTCCTCTCCGCGATGGAGACAGCAGGCAAGCTCGTCGAGGACGACGAGGCGCGCGAGGCGATGAAGGAGAGCGGGCTCGGAACGCCGGCGACCCGAGCCGAGACGATCGAGACGCTGATTCGCCGCGAGTACATCGAGCGCGTCAGCAAGGAGCTCCAGCCGACGCCGAAGGGCATGCAGGTGATCACGATGCTCGAGCAGCACCCGCTCACCTCGCCGGAGCTGACCGGCGACTGGGAGAAGCGTCTCACTGACATCGAGCAGGGCAGAGGAGACCGCGACCGCTTCATCAAGGACATCGCCGGGTTCACCGCCTCGACGGTCGAGCAGATCGCCGCTCTCGACAAGGAGAAGCTGCGGCCCGTGCGCGTCGAGCTCGGGCCCTGCCCGCGCTGCGGCGCCGAGACGGGCGAGATCATCCGCGAGAACTCACGCGCGTACGGCTGCACGAGCTGGAAGAGCCGCGAGGAGCCGGGCTGCGGCTTTGTGATCTGGAAGCGCGTCGCTGGCCGCACGCTCACCCCGGAGATCGCCCGGCAGCTGCTCGAGGAGGGGCGGACGAAGGAGGTCCTCTCAGGCTTTCGCTCACGTGCCGGCAAACCTTTTCGGGCGCGGCTCGTCTTGAACGAAGAAGGGAAGGTCGAGTTCGATTTTCCCCAGAGTCGGCAAACCAAAGAGGCCGCCGTCGCGGAATAAGAAGGCGAAGGAACTCGTTTCAGTCGCTGTGAGCGGCCTCGCCGACGGGTTCACCCTGGCCGACCGAGGAGAATCCTCTTACAGTGCGAAAGTCCGAAGGGAATTCAGCGTCTAAGGAACTAGAGGAAAAATTGACTCAGGCTCAATTGCAGGAACTTTTGGAGTCCGAGCCCGCTCGGGTGCTCGTCGAGCACGCTGAGGAACGGGGCTACCTCGAGCCGGCCGAGCTCGAGGCACTCGTGCTCGAGCACGACCTCGGAGACGACGAGGCCGAGACTCTGACGCGCGAGCTCGAGGCGATCGGCCTCGAGGTCCGGCAGGCGCCCGCCGATGAGCCCGAGGCCGAGCCGGCCGCGCCCGCGCAGCCGGCCGAGCCCGACCCGGACGCGATCGCGGGCTCGGCGGACTCGCTCCAGCTCTTCCTCGCCGACATCGGTCGGCACAAGCTGCTGACCGCAGCCGAGGAGGTTGCGCTCGCGAAGCGCATCGAGCGCGGCGACCCCGTCGCCAAGCGGCGCATGATCGAGTCGAACCTGCGCCTCGTCGTCTCGATTGCGAAGGGCTATCGCGGGCTCGGCGTGCCGTTCCTCGACCTGATCCAGGAGGGCACCCTCGGCCTCAACCGTGCGGTCGAGAAGTTCGACTGGCGGCGCGGCTACAAGTTCTCGACCTACGCGACCTGGTGGATTCGCCAGTCCGTGCAGCGCGCGGTCGCCAACCACGCCCGCACGATTCGTGTGCCCGTCCACGTCGTCGAGCGGCAGCAGAAGCTCGGCCGCGCCGCGCGCCGGCTCGAGGTCGAGCTCGGCCGTGACGCGACGAAGGAAGAGCTTGCGGAGGCCACCGGCCTCCCGATCCAGCACGTCGACGAGGCACTCGGCGCCGCCCAGGCGTCCGTCTCGCTGAACCAAACGGTCGGCGCGGACGACGAGGGCGAGCTCGGCGACCTCTTCGCCGACCGCGAGGCTCCCGACCCGTTCGACGAGGCCGAGGAATCGCTGCGGAAGCAGGGCGTCCGGCGTGCGCTGGACGCGCTGCCCGAGCGCGAGCGGCGCATCCTCGAGCTGCGGTTCGGCTTCGAGGGCGAGCCGTGGACGCTCGAGGCGATCGGCCACGAGCTCGACCTGACGCGGGAGCGCGTCCGCCAGCTCGAGGGCCAAGCGCTTGCCCGGCTCGCTGCGCTGCGCGAGCTCCAGACCGCCGCGGCCTAAAAGGCGCTAATAACGGCCGAGTTGCGCTCCTGCCGCCTCGAGGCGCGTCCACCACATCGCCTTCTGGCTGGGCGCCGGCCGCATCCTCCACGCGACGCAGCGGGAAGGGGTCGATGGAGTGGTCGAGGAGCCGCTCGAGCGAGCCCTGGCGACCGGCCCGGTCCGCTTCGTGCGCCTCTAGGACAAGCCGCGCTCGCTCTCCGTGAGGAGCTCACAGCCGTCGTCGGTGATCAGGACGTCGTCCTCGAGCTTCATCACGCCAGCGCCGTCGATCGCGATCGACGGCTCGATGCAGATC
>JBARRS010000126.1:0-23160 GCA_049644345.1 Gaiellaceae bacterium | reverse complement strand
ACCCGCGCAGATTTGGCTCGTCCCAGACGTGGAAGATGAAGAGCCCGCGGACGGTCGGCTGGCAGAAGGCCAGCTGGAGCGCCTCCTTGTAGTACTCGGCCTGGACCGGCGCCGCGACGGCGTCCTGCGCGAAGATCGAGTGCAGGTTCGTGTAGCCGCGGGCGTGCCGCGGCGGTACCCGGGTCTGGACGCCGAACTCCGTGTAGTAGATCGGCAGAGAGGCGCCGGGCTGCGGTGTGCCGCCGAAGGCCTCGCGCAGCAGCCCGACGAGCTTGTCGTAGTCGGCGATCGTGATCGTCGTATCGGGCTCCGGATGGCTCGTCGTCGGCGGGAACCGCGCCGCATGCATGTACGGGTGCATCGCCAAGCCGTCCATGATCGGGCGGGAGCGGCCGCTCGACCGGTAGTCGGCACCGAGGTCGCGAAGGAAGCCTGTCGGCGAGTGAGTCTGGCGCGCCTGCCGCGGATCGTCGGAGCCGACTGGAGAGAGCCCGCCGCCGATCACGTCGATCTGCGCCGACACCGCCTTGAGCGAGTCGTATGTGCGGGCGAGCAGGTCGAGATAGTTCGCCGAGGCGAGGTCGCGGCCGCCGGGCCCGTACTGCGGCATCCAGAAGGTGTTCAGGTTCGGCTCGTTGCCGATGACGAAGTCCCGGATTCCGGGCACGTCGCGGGCGATCGCGGCGGTGAAGCGGGCGAACTGCGCTCGCTCGCGGACGCTCCGCGGCGTGCCGCCGGAGAGGCCGTTCCAGACGACGAGGAAAACACGGATCCCGTCTGCGCGGGCGGCGCGCGCCGTGTTCTGCAGGAGCGTCACGTCGGCCGGGTTCGGGGCCCTCTGGCCGTGCAACCAGGTCACCGAGACGCTGAGGGCGTCGAAGCCCGTCCGCTGCGCGACATCGATCAGCTGCTTGGTGACCGTCGGGTCGAGGTTCTTGACGGCGTCCTCGGCGACCCCGACGAGGAGCGGCCGCGTGCGTCCCCCCGGTAAGGACCGCCGGCCGGGTGGCTCCGTCCCGGAGGTGAGCAACAGGATCACGACGACCCCCGCGAGCACCGCTCCCCCCAGTGCGATCCAGCCTTTCCTCCGCACCAAGGCCGCAGGGTAGCCGCGGGCTACGCTAGCCCGGTGAATGAGCGCGTCGAGCAGCAGCTGAAATCGCTGCCCGCCAAGCCGGGCGTCTATCTCTTCCGCGACGAGAACGGCCAGGTCCTGTACATCGGCAAGGCCAAGTCGCTACGGCTGCGTGTCCGCAGCTACTTCCAGCAGGGCGGCGACACGCGGGCGGCGATCGCGGATCTGCCGTCGCGGATCGCGGACGTGGAGGTGATCGTCACCGACACCGAGGTCGAGGCACTTCACCTCGAGCAGAACCTGGTCAAGAGATACCGGCCCCCGTTCAACATCCGGCTCCGTGACGACAAGTCGTTCCCGTACATCGCGATCACGGTCGAGGACGAGTACCCCCGGGTGATGTTCACGCGCGAGCGGCACCGGCGCGGAGTCGTCTACTTCGGTCCGTACGCGAACGCGAAGAAGGTGCGGGAGACGCTCGACGTGCTCAATCGTGTCTTCCAGTTCCGGCCGTGCGAGGGGCCGAAGCCGGGCCGCCACTCGGGCATCCCTTGCCTCGACTACCACATCGACCGCTGCAAGGCGCCGTGCGTCGGCTACATCTCGAAGGAGGACTACGCGGAGATCATCGACCGGGTGATCGAGTTCCTCTCCGGGGACACGCAGCCGATTCTGCGCGAGCTCGAGGTGCGGATGAAGGAGGCCGCCGAGGCCGAGCGCTTCGAGGAGGCGGCCCGCTACCGGAACCGGCTGTTCTCCGTGCGCCACCTCGCGGAGCGGCAGGCCGCCGACCGTCGCTCGGTCGGGACCGTCGACGTGATCGGCGTCGCGGCGGAAGGAGACCGGGCGGCCGTCCAGATCTTCCCGCTCCGCGACGGGCGACTGATCGACCGCTACGGCTTCCATCTCGAGAACGTCGAGGGGCAGGACACGGCGAGCCTGCTCGAGGCGTTCTGCCTCGAGTACTACGGCTCCGCGCCGAGCGTGCCGCCGCAACTCGTCGTGCCCCGCGAGGCCGGGGACCTTTCAGCGCTGGCGGAGTTCCTCTCCGCGCGGCGTGGCGCTCGAGTCGAGGTGCGGGCGGCCGAGCGCGGTGAGAAGCGGCGCCTGCAGGTGCTTGCGACACAGAACGCGGGTCTCGCACTCGAGTCGGACGCGCTTGCGCAGGAGCGCCGTCGGCTCCGGCGGGTGGAGGCCCTCGAGGAGCTGCGAGAGGCGCTCAACCTCGAGAGTCTGCCGATCCGGATCGAGTGCTTCGACGTCTCGAACATCGGCGAGGAGGCCGTCGTCGGCTCGATGGTCGTCTTCCAGGACGCCGTCCCGAAGAAGGCGCACTACCGCAAGTTCGGCGTCCGCGGCCTCGACGGGCAGGACGATTTCGCGGCGATGGCCGAGCTCGTCTCGCGACGGTTCGCCCGCTTGCGCGACGCGACTTCGGACGAGTACGACGAGTCCTTTGCTGCCGTGCCCAACCTCGTCGTGATCGACGGCGGCAAGGGCCAGCTCTCGGCGGCGCTGGCGGCGATGAAGGCGTACGACCTGCCGCGTGTGGCCGTGATCGCGCTCGCGAAGCGGATCGAGGAGGTGTTCGTGCCGGATCGCTCCGAGCCGATCCTGCTCGACCGCAACTCGGCGGGCCTGCAGCTCTTGCAGCGGCTCCGAGACGAGGCGCACCGGTTCGCGATCGGCTTCCACCGCCAGCGGCGGGACGCGAAGGCGCGCGAGTCGATCTTCGACGAGCTCGAGGGCGTCGGCCCGGCGCGCCGGCGCGCGCTCCTGCGCCACTTCGGCTCCGCGGAGCGCTTCCTGGCCGCCTCGCAGGAGGAGCTCGAGGGAGTCCCCGGGATTCCGGCGAAGACAGCGCGCTCGATCTATGCGCAGCTGCACAGAGCCGGCCGCGCGTGACACTCTCGTGACGGTGCCTGATAGCGGTGGCGTCCAGGCTGCACATGGCCGCTTGGGCGTAGTACCTTCTTCGTCCCTCGAATGGAAGGAGCTCAGATGGCGGAGCCGGTGGTCGTGTCGATCATGGAGTTCTCCGGTGATCCGGAGGAGCTGAAGGAGAAGATGCAAGGCATCGACGAGGTCGCGCGCCGAAAGGCGGCTGAGTACGGCGGTGTTTCGTCGACCGTCATCCGAACGGAGGACGGGGTCATGATCATCAACATGTGGGACAGCGAGGACGGCCGGCACCGGATGGGCGACGATCCCGAGATCCGGCAGGCGGTCCAGGACGCGGGCTTGCCTCCGCCGAGCGCCAAGGGCTACGAGGTGCTCGAGCACCGCACGGTCTCGTAGCGCCGGCCGCTCCACCGTTCCGTGATCGTCCGTCCCGCGACACCTGCCGATCTCGACATCGTTCGGCGGCTCTGGCAGGAGTTCGAACGGGAGATCCCGGACCCCGTCGGTGAGCCGGCTCGCTGGGAGGATGTGCGTGCAGACGCGAAAGCCGCAGTGGCGGCCGGCGCTGTCCTCCTCAGCCTCGAAGATGAGATCCCGAGCGGGTTCGCGTGGGTGACGGGGCCGGTGCGGGGCGTCGCTCGGATGGAGTACGTGTACGTTCGCCCCGAGGCGCGGGAGCGTGGAGCCGCGAAGCAGCTTCTTTCGGCGGCTGCCGATGGTCTTGCGGAACGAGGTGCGACCGACCTGGTGCTGGAGGTCGTGGCCACGAACGAGGTGGCCCGGTCGGTATGGGAGCGCCTCGGCTTCCGCCTCATCGAGCACCGGTTGGCCGCGCCCGTCGCCGAGCTCAGGTCACGGCTCGGGTCCGGCTAGGGCCGGTCCGGCCCTGAGCCGTCGGCGCCGTCGGGCGCCAGGAACGGATAGCGGTAGTCGCGCGCCGGCTCGAGCGTCTCCTTGATCGTCCGTGGGCTGACCCAGCGGATCAGGTTCCACATCGAGCCCGCCTTGTCGTTCGTTCCCGAGGCGCGGCCGCCGCCGAACGGCTGCTGCCCGACAACTGCGCCTGTCGGCTTGTCGTTGACGTAGAAGTTGCCCGCGGTATAGCGGAGGGCTTCCTCGGCCTCCTCGATCGCCTCGCGCTCGCGCGCGAAAATCGCGCCCGTGAGCGCGTAGGGTGCGGTCTCGTCGACGAGCTCGAGCGTCTGCTCCCACTCGTTCTCCGGATAGACGTACGTGGTGACGATCGGACCGAAGAACTCCTCCCGCATCAGCCGGTCGTGCGGGTCGTGGGTCTCGATCACCGTCGGCTCGACGAAGTAGCCCTTGCTGTCGTCGGTCCCGCCGCCGGCGATCACCTCCGCATTGTTGTGGCGCGCGTAGTCGATCGCCTCGCGCTGCTTAGCGAACGACTTGTCGTCGATCACCGCGCCCATGAAGTTCGAGAAGTCTGCGACGTCGCCCACCTTGATCGTCGCCACCTGCTCGACGAGGCGCTCGCGCAGCTCGGGCCAGAGGTTCGAGGGCGCGTAGACGCGCGAGGCCGCCGAGCACTTCTGTCCCTGGTACTCGAACGAGCCGCGCAGGATCGCCGTCGCGACCGCGTCGACGTCGGCGGAAGGATGCGCGACGATGAAGTCCTTGCCCCCGGTCTCGCCCACGACGCGCGGGTAGTTTCGGTATTTGTCGATGTTGTCGCCGATCGTCTTCCAGATCGCGTGGAAGACCCCGGTCGAGCCGGTGAAGTGGACACCGGCGAGATGCTCGCTGTCGAGGGCGATCTCTCCGATCGCCGCGCCGGACCCGTAGACGAGGTTGATCACGCCCGGCGGCAGCCCGGCTTCCTCGAGCAGCCGCATGAGCCAGTAGGCGGAGACGGCGGCGGTCGAGGCCGGCTTCAGGATCACCGTATTGCCCATGAGGGCCGGGCTCGTCGGCAGGTTGCCGGCGATCGCGGTGAAGTTGAACGGCGAGATCGCGAGCACGAAGCCCTCGAGCGGCCTGTATTCCATCCGGTTCCACGTCCCCGGCGCCGATTCCGGCTGCTGCTCGTAGATCCGAAGCATGAACTCGACGTTGAAGCGCCAGAAGTCGATCAGCTCGCAGGCCGCGTCGATCTCCGCCTGGTGCGCCGTCTTCGACTGACCCAGCATGGTCGCCGCGTTCAGCGTCGAGCGCCACGGGCCGGCTAGCAGCTCGGCGGCGCGGAGGAAGACGGCCGCACGTTCCTCCCACGGTGTCCGGTGCCAGTCTTCCCAGGCGTCCGCGGTCGCCTTGATGGCGCGCTCGACCTCCGCCGGCCCGGCAGTGTGTACATCGGCGAGCACGTGATCCTTGTCATGCGGCATCACCGCCTGGAACGTGTTGCCGGTACGGACTTCCTCCCCTCCGATCAGGCAGGGGATGTCGAGGCGCTCGGAGCGCATCTCGTCGAGGCGCCGTTTGAGCTCCTCGCGCTCGGGCGAGCCGGGCGCATAGTCCTTGACAGGTTCGTTGCGCGGCTTCGGCGGCCGGAAGATGCCCGGAGCGCTCATCTGGGCTGGATTCTAGGTGAGTGCCATCCGCTCGGGTTGGAGCCCCTGGCGTACGCTGGAGTCGATGCAGATGATCCCGTACGAGGCGGCAGGCTGGGGGGTCGGCGAGCTCATATTCGAAGACGGGCTGCTTGCCTGGCACGAGCTGCCGCGGCCGCGAGAGGACGCGGCCGTGCATCCAGATCACCCGCTTGCCGAGCGGCTGCGAGCCTACTTCGGGGGGAAGCGGGACGCGTTCAGCGATGTCGAGGTCGACCTCTCGTGGTGCACGTCGTTTCAGCGGGCCGTGGTCGGGGCGATGCGGAGCATCCCGTACGGCGAGACTGCGACGTACGGCGAGGTCGCCGCTCTCTCAGGGCATCCGAACGCCCAACGGGCAGTCGGGACGGTGTGCGCGCACAACCGATATCCGCTCCTCATCCCTTGCCATCGTGTGGTCGCGGCCGAGGGCCTCGGTTCCTACGGCTCATTCGGCCGGGAGTACAAGCAGCGCCTGCTCGAGCTCGAAGGTGTCCTTCTCTGAGGAGGTCCGCAACGAGCTCGCCGCGGTCGCGCCCACGCGCGCATGCGACCGGCTGGCGGAGCTCTCGGCCCTTTTCCACTTTGCGGGACGAATCCACCTGCGCGGCCGCGGCGAGGTCTCGCTCCATCTCGACGTCGTCTCGTCGGCGGTCGCACGCCGCGCCTTCAGTCTGCTCCGCTCGTTCGGCGTGCGCTCCGAGATCCGCGCCTATCGACGTCACGCCTTCGGGCGGGAGACGCGGTACGAGCTCCACGTCGACGGCGACGCCCGAGCGCTCCAGGTCCTGATCGAGGCAGGAGTCGTGAGTGCGAGCCTCGCGCCACTCGAACGGCCCCCGAAGCGGATCCTGGGCCGCGGGTGTTGCCGCGCGGCCTACCTTCGCGGCGCGCTGCTCGCGGCGGGATCGGTGAGCGCGCCGCCGTCCCCGCACCTGGAGATCCGCAGCGAGAGCCGCGTAGGTGCAGAGATCGTCGCCGCAGCGGCCGCGGCGGAGTCTGTCGAGTTGCGCGTGACCCGGCGCGGCGAGCACGCCCTTGCGTACGCGAAGGGCATGGACCGGATCGCCGATGCGCTTGCGCTGGCCGGCGCGAGCGACGCCGCTCTCGCGCTCGAGGAGCGTACGGTCGTCGGGGAGACCCGTTCGCGCGCGAACAGGCTCGCGAATGCCGACCACGCAAACCTCGTGCGCGTGAGCCGCGCGGCCCACGTCCAGCTCGAGGCCGTCCGGGAGCTTCAGCGGGAGCGCCGGCTTTCCGAGCTGCCGCCGCAGCTGCAGGAGATTGCGGAGCTTCGGCTCGAGCATCCCTCGCTCTCGCTGCGGGAGTTGGCGCTCAAGTGCAAGCCACCCGCCTCCAAGGCGGCCGCGTACCGGCGAATGCGCAAGCTCGTCCAGCTCGCACAGAACTAGCTGGAACCTTTTACCCCTTTGAACGCAGTGGTTTTCACAGCCCCGATTTCGTAATCTCCCAGTCCGGCGGGTTCGCGCTCGTCCGGTGATGGATTCAGACCCCGTCCGTCGCCAAGGTCCGGAGCGCGATCAAGCGGAGGGGGAGGTCGTCCTCGGAGCTTCCCCTCCGGCCCGCCCCCGCCGGAGGCAGGTGGCGGGCTGTTCGGGCTTGAGACGGCCGCACGGGCTAAGCCCGCACGGCCTCTAGTGTCGGCGGCGTAAGCGCCGCCGACGCGGCCCGCCCCCGCCGGATGCAGGTGGCGGGCCTTTCGGGCTTGAGACCGGCCCGCCCCCGCCTTTTTGTTGACGCGCCGCCGATAGACTCGGTCGGCAAGCGACTAGGGGGATTCATGGCTGTTCGGGTTGGCATCAACGGGTTCGGGCGAATCGGGCGGAACTTCTTCCGGGCCTACTTGCAGCGTGGGGGGGACTTCGAGGTGGTGGCCTTCAATGACCTCGGCGACGGCGAGACGATGGCGCACCTGCTCCGTCACGACTCGATCCTCGGGACGCTGCAGGAGGACGTGGTGGTGCATGGCGACAAGATTCGCGTCGGCGACCACGAGCTCCAGGTGCTTGCCGAGCGCGATCCCGAGAGCCTGCCCTGGGGCGACCTCGGCGTCGACATCGCGATCGAGTCGACGGGCTTCTTCACGAAGCGGGAGGGCGCCCAGAAGCACCTCGAGGCGGGCGCGAAGAAGGTCGTCATCTCGGCGCCCGCGACCGATCCCGACGTGACGATCGTGCTCGGCGTCAACGACGACATGTACGAGCCCGAGTCGCACCACGTCATCTCGAACGCCTCCTGCACCACGAACTGCGTCGCCCCGCTCGCGAAGGTCGTACACGACGCGTTCACGATCGAGCTGGGGTTCATGACCACGATCCACGCGTACACGAACGACCAGCAGATCCTCGACGCGCCGCACGAGGACCTGCGGCGGGCGCGCGCGGCGGCGATCAACCTGATCCCGACCTCGACCGGTGCGGCCCGTGCGATCGGGCTCGTGCTGCCGGAGCTGCATGGGAAGGTGGACGGGATCGCGATCCGCGCGCCGGTGCCGACCGGCTCGATCGTCGACCTCGTCTGCCGGGTGGGTCAGGACGTGACGGCCGACGAGGTCAACGAGCGGTTCCGCTCGGTGGCCGACAACGGCCGCTTCGAGGGGATCCTCCGCTTCTCGGACGAGCCGATCGTCTCGACCGACGTCCAGCAGTCGTCCTACTCCTGTATCTACGACAGCGAGCTGACGATGGCGAGCGGCGACCTCGTCAAGGTCTTCGGCTGGTACGACAACGAGTGGGGCTACAGCTGCCGGCTCGTCGATCTCGTCGCGAAGGTCGCGGCGACGCTGCCGGCGGCGGTCTCGGCCTAGGGGTGCGCCGGCCGCGCTCGGTCCGCGACGCGGACGTCGCGGGGAAGCGCGTGGTCGTTCGCGCCGACCTGAACGTCCCGCTCGAGGACGGGCGGGTCGCCGACGACACGCGGATCCGAGCCGCGCTGCCGACGCTCCGCCACCTACTCGAGCACGGCGCGGACGAGGTCGCGGTCTGCTCGCACCTCGGACGGCCGAAGGGGCCGGACCCGGCGTTCTCGATGCGGCCGGTCGAGGAGCGCCTGCGCGAGCTGCTTCCGGACGAACGGCTCCGGGTGCTCGAGAACACGCGTTTCGACCCGCGCGAGACGAAGAACGATCCCGTGTACGCGCGCGAGCTCGCCGACGACTACGACCTCTACGTCAACGATGCGTTCGGCTCGGCCCATCGGGCGCATGCCTCGACCGAGGGCGTCGCGCACGTGCTGCCGGCTTACGCGGGGCTGCTGCTCGAGCGTGAGCTCGAGGAGCTCGGGAAGCTGCTCGGGGAGGTGGAGCGTCCTTACGTCCTCGTGCTCGGCGGCGCGAAGGTCGAGGACAAGCTCGGGGTGCTACGGAACCTCGGCGGGCGCGCCGACACCGTGCTCGTCGGTGGGAAGATGGCGGAGGAGCTCCGCCGGGAGAATCCGCTCGACTTCGAGATCGTGCTGCCCGCGGACGTCGTGGGTGCGGCGGCGCTCGAGGCGGACGCCGAGTCGGAGGTCTTCCCATTCGACAGCCTGCCCGAGGGCTGGCTCGGCCTCGACATCGGGCCGGGGACGCGCGCGAGGTTCGCCGCTCAAATCGAGCGCGGGCGCACGATCTTCTGGAACGGTCCAATGGGCGTGTTCGAGTGGCCGCGCTTTGCCGAGGGAACGAAAGCGGTCGCGCAGGCAGTAGCCGACGCTGACGCGTACTCGGTCGTCGGCGGCGGCGACTCGGTGCGCGCAGTCGAGGAGCTCGGGCTCGCCGACCGGATCTCCTGGGTCTCGACCGGCGGCGGCGCCGCACTCGAGCTGCTCGAGGGGAAGGAGCTGCCGGGCGTGGCGGCGATCCCGGCGGCATGATCGACGTCGACCGTGCACGGCGCGAGACCCCCGGGTGCGAGCACGTCACCCACCTCAACAACGCCGGCTCGTCGTTGCCGCCGCAGCCCGTGCTCGACGCGGTCGTCGGTCACCTGGAGCTCGAGGCGCGAATCGGCGGCTACGAGGCCCACGAGCAGAACGAAGAAGCCCTCGAGCGCGTCTACGAAGCCGCCGCCGCGTTGATCGGCGCGCGGCCCGAGGAGATCGCGTTCTGTTCGAGTGCCACGCGCGCCTGGGACATGGCGTTCTACGGGGTTCCACTTGCGCGTGGCGACCGAATCCTGACCTCGGTCTCCGAGTACGTGAGCAACTACATCGCCTTCCTGCAGACGACCGCGCGAACCGGCGCGAAGGTTGAGGCGATCCCGAACGACCCTTGCGGACAGACCGATCCGGAAGCGCTGCGGAACCTCATCGACGAGCGCGTCAAGCTGATCGCCGTCACCCATGTCCCGACGAACGGCGGCCTTGTCAATCCGGCTGCGGAAATCGGCGCGGTCGCGCGAAAGGCCGGCATCCCGTTCCTGCTCGATGCCTGCCAGTCGGTCGGCCAGCTCCCCGTCGACGTCGGCGCGATCGGGTGCGACATGCTCTCGGTCACGGGTCGCAAGTTCCTGCGCGGCCCCCGTGCTACCGGCTTCCTCTACGTCCGCTCCGGACTGTTGGGCGAGCTCGAGCCGCCCTTCCTCGACATGCGCGCCGCAGACTGGGTCGAGCCCGACCGGTACGAGCTGCGGCCTGACTCGCGCCGCTTCGAGGAGTGGGAGCAGAACTACGCCGGCAAGGCCGGCCTCGGCGTCGCGATCGATTACACACTCGGGTGGGGAATCGACGCGATCTGGGAGCGCGTTTCGGCGCTTGCCGACGGTCTGCGGGCGCGGCTCGGCGAGGCGCCGGGCGTAACCGTGCGCGATCTCGGCGAGCGACCTTGCGGGATCGTCACTTTCACGGTCGACGGCGTGGATGCCGAGCAGGTGCGAAAGCGGCTGGCGGAGCAGGCGATCAACGTGTCGGTCTCGGATCCGAGCTCGACGCTCCTCGATTCGCGCGCCCGAGGTCTGCCCACCCTCGTCCGCGCGTCGGTTCACTACTTCAACACCGAGGACGAGCTCGACCGGCTCACCGCAGCTGTGGAACGTTTGTGACGGTTAAGGGGTCGCCGCGTTCCCCCGTAGGGAGTGGATCCGTCAGAATCGCCGGCCGGTGCTGATCGCCGGCAACTGGAAGATGTACAAGGGCCCGGCGGAGACGAGGGCGTTCTTCGCCGAGTTCGCGCCGCCCGATGGAGTCGACGTCGTCGTCTGCCCTCCCTTCGGCTCCCTCGGGGCGGCCGTCGCAAGCGGGCGGACCATCTTCGCCCAGAACGTCCACTGGGAGAGCGAGGGCGCCTTCACAGGCGAGGTCTCCACGCAGATCCTGCTCGAGCTCTCCGTCGCAGGAGCGATCGTCGGCCACTCCGAGCGGCGCCAGTACTTCTGCGAGACCGATGAGACGGTGCGGATGCGGACCGAGCGGGCGCTCGAGGCCGGGCTGCGCGTGATCGCTTGCGTCGGCGAGCTCGAGGAGGAGCGCGAGCGCGGCGAGACCGAGGATGTGCTCCGCCGGCAGGTGTCGGTGCTCCCGCGCCACGAGCACCTCGTCGTGGCGTACGAGCCGGTCTGGGCGATCGGCACCGGCAAGACCGCGACGCCGGAGATCGCGCAGGAGGCCCACGCCTTCGTCAAGTCGCTCCTGGACGTGCCCGTGCTCTACGGCGGCTCCGTCAAGCCGGACAACGCTGCTCAGCTGCTCGCGCAGCCTGACGTGGACGGGGCGCTCGTGGGCGGCGCCTCCCTGGACCCCGACTCCTTCGCCGCCATTTGCGAGACGGCAGCCCGTATCCCCTCGTAGCGCTCGTCATCCTCGACGGCTGGGGCTGCGCGCCGCCGGGGCCGGGGAACGCGGTCGACCTCGCGGAGACGCCGGTCTTCGACGGGCTCTGGCGCCGTTACCCGCACACGACGATCGACGCCTCGGGCGAGGCGGTGGGCCTTCCCCCCGGGCAGATGGGCAACTCCGAGGTCGGTCACCTGACGATCGGCGCCGGCCGCCGCCTCTACCAGGACCTGATGCGGATCAACAAGGCGATCGAGGACGGGTCCTTCTTCGAGAACCCGGCGCTCGAGGCGGCCTTCGACCATGGCCGAAGCGTCCACCTGCTCGGGCTCGTCTCGTACGGAGGCGTCCACTCCCACATCGACCACCTGCGCGCACTGCTGCGGTTCGCGCCTGAAAAGACGTGGATCCACGCCTTCACGGACGGGCGGGACGTCTCGCCCACGTCTGCGGTGCGCGACCTGGCCGAGCTGCCCGTCGAGAAGATCGCGACGGTCGCAGGCCGGTTCTACGCGATGGACCGCGACCAGCGCTGGGAGCGGACGCAGCGGGCCTACGACGCGATCGTGGCCGGCGCCGGCGAGCAGGCCGACGATCCGATCGACGCCGTTCGACGTAGTTACGAGCGAGACGTCACGGACGAGTTCATCGAGCCGGTGGTCGTCCGGCAGCGGCCGCGCCTCGGGCGCGAGGACACCGCGATCTTCTTCAACTTCCGGCCCGACCGGGCGCGCCAGCTCTCCCAGAAGCTGCTCGAGGCAGGCTTCGACCTGACGACGATGACCCGCTACCGCGACGACTTCGATTGCCCGGTCGCCTTCGAGGAACAGAACGTCCACGGGACGATGGCCGAGGTGCTGGCCGAGCATGGTGCCCGCCAGCTCCACGTCGCGGAGACCGAGAAGTACGCGCATGTCACATACTTTTTCAACGGCGGCCGTGAGGAGGAGTGGGAGGGAGAGACCCGGATTCTCGTGCCGTCGCCGCGGGACGTCGACACCTACGACGAGAAGCCCGAGATGTCCGCCCCGGAGGTGGCGACGCGGTTCTGCGACGAGATCGGTGACGGCTACCGGTTCGCGATCGTCAACTTCGCCAACCCTGACATGGTGGGCCACAGCGGAGTGATTCCGGCCGTCGTGAAGGCGGTCGAGACCACCGACCGGTGCCTCGGCGAGGTCGTCGAAGCGGTAGAGGGCGCCGGAGGCGTCTGCCTGATCACCGCCGACCATGGGAATGCCGAGCAGATGCTCGCGCCCGACGGCGTCGGCCCGCACACCGCTCATACCTCCAACGCGGTGCCGCTGATCGTGACCGACGACACAATTCGCCTCGCCGATGGCGGGGAGTTGGCCGACCTCGCCCCGACGGCGCTCCAGCTGCTCGGTTTTGAAAAACCCTTACAAATGACGGGTAAATCACGGGTAAATCCCTAATTGAATGATCCCGTCCCGAGTTACACTACTGAGTCTTGTCTCTGGCCCAGCCTGATTACGGGGTCCTCCGGAAGGCCCAGAGAGGCGACGAGCGCGCCTTCTCGCTGATCGTCCGCGCCTACGAGGTGCCGATCTACAACTACGTGCTGCGGCTCGTCGGCGACCGCGCCCTCGCGGAGGATCTGACGCAGGAAGTGTTCATCCGCGTCTACCAGGGCCTGCCGAAGTTCTCGCTCCGCTCGAAGTTCACGACGTGGCTCTTCCAGGTGACGAAGAACCGCGTTCTCGACGAGTTGCGCGCGAGCGAGCGGCGACCCCGCACGCTCGTGGCCATCGACGATCTGCCGCCGCTCGAGGCCGTCGATGCGCCGCCCGAGCAGCTCGAGACGATCGACGCGCTCTGGCGAGCCGTCGACGAGCTCAACGTCGACCTGAAGATGGCGCTCCTCCTGCGCGACGTCGTCGGCCTCTCGTACAACGAGATCGCCGACTCGCTCGAGACGACCCTTGCGACGGTGAAGTGGCGGATCTTCAAGGCGCGCGAAGAAGTTCAACTCGCGCTCGCGCGCGAGGGGATCACGTTCGGCGAGAAGGCCCGCGAGGCCGAGAAGCTCGGCATTTAGTCAGCGCGAACGAGCTCTAAGCCAGTCGCGGAGATTCCGCGCCTCAGCCGCGGGGTTCGAGCCCCGCGGGATCCCGGTGACGCCGGCGCTCCGGGACGGAGCGGCCTTCGAGCCTCCGCGGGTCGCCGCGATTCCGACGCCGATCAGCACGGCAATGAGGACGACCGCCGCTGCGATGCCGAGCCAGAACCATTCCCGGCGCGAGACGGAGATCGTCCGGGGAGGCCGCGTCACAGTCGTCGCCTCGACCCCGCTCGATGAAGGAAGCGGCTGCGTCGGCGGGTCGGGTGAGCCCGCTGCCAGTTCGCGCGCAAGCTCGGCTGCCGAGCGGGGTCGATAGGACGGGTTTCGGGCGAGGCAACGCATCACGATCTCCTCGAGCGCCGGCGGCACCGAGGGCTCGAGGTCGCGTAAGGGCGTGATCGCGCCCTCGCGTTGCTTCAGCCCGAGCTCTGCGAGCGACTCGAAGCTGTAAGGAGTCTGCGCGGTGAGCAGCTCGTAGAGAACGACGCCGAGGGAATAGATGTCCGCAGCGGCGGTCACCTCCTCGCCGGCCGCCTGCTCGGGCGAGAGGTATTCGGCGGTGCCGAGCACGGTTCCGATCTGGGTCAGCCTCGTCTCCTCGGTCGCGCGCGCGATGCCGAAGTCGGCGATCTTGACGGTGCCGTCGCCGCGGCGAAGCAGGTTGCCCGGCTTCACGTCGCGGTGGACGACGCCGTTGGCGTGTGCATGCTCGAGGCCGCCGCAGACCTGGAGCGCGATGTCGACGACCTCGCCTGCCGGCAGCGCTCCGCTCGCGATCACGTTGCCGAGCGTCTCGCCGTCGACGTACTCCATGACGATGAACGGCCGCCCCTCGTCCTCGCCGGCGTCGAGGAGCTGGACGATGTTCGGGTGGACGAGCCGCGCCGCGACCCGGGCCTCCCGAAGAAAGCGCGCCCGGAAGGTCGGGTCAGCACCAAGGTTCTCCGCGAGGAGCTTCAATGCCACCGTCCGGTCGAGCTCCGAGTCGTGCGCAAGGTAGACGACGGCCATCCCGCCCTGGCCGAGCGGCTCGTGGAGCCGGTAGCGGCCGCTCGAGAGGATCTTCGTGCTCAGTCGCCGCCCTCCCCGTCGTGCTTCTTCTTGTGCCCCTTGCCGTGGCCCTTGCCGGGCCCGTTCTCCGTCGGGCAGATCGGCCCAACTCGAGCGGCGAGATCGTTCGCCGTTCCCATCAACGTCTCTTGGAGCGAGGCGGGGACGCTCGCGATCGACCCGATGACGTCGTGCTGAAGCTGTTGCGCCTGGAGCGCCGCGGCACATCGGTCGCCCGCGTCGAGGCTGCGGGCTACCGCGTCGCTCTCGCCGGCGAGCCGATGAGCAACGTCGGCCGGGATCCGAGGCTGGGCCTGCCTCGGCTTCGACCCGCCGCCGCAGCCGGCTGCGAGGACGAGGCAGCTACACGCCGTGAGCCAGGCGTTCCGCCAGCGCATCCGGGAGCCCCCTCTCGCGAATCTCCGCCTGCGTCTGCTCGATCGGATACGGCACGCGCCTGAAGCGTGCCCCCGTGCCCTCGAGGAGGAGGTAGCCGGCCCGTGGGTCGCCGTCGCGCGGCTGCCCGACCGAGCCCGGGTTCAAGAGCCAGCGTCCCCGGCCGAGCTCCGCCTCCTCGCCATCGCCCGCGACGCCGCCTGAGAGCTCGTCGTTCTCGAGCGCGATCGCGAGCGGGATGTGGCTGTGGCCGACCAGGATCAGCGGGCCGTCGGTCAACGCGAACGCGGCGACGACCGCTTCCGCCGACAGCACGTACTCCCAGACGGGGTCACGCGGGCTCGCGTGGTAGAGCTCGGCGCCGTCGGCCCGTGCCTGGGGCTCGAGGCCCTCGAGAAACGAGCGTGACTCGTCGCTCAGCACGGCCCGGGTCCAGCGGGCGGCTGCGGCAGCGTCGGGGTTGAACTCATCTTCGAGCACCGTCTTACCCAATGCCAGCAGATCGTGATTCCCGATCAGACAGATGCGCGCGCGCGCGGCGACCGCCTCGCAGCAGCGGTTGGGCTCGGGGCCGTAGCCGACGAGGTCGCCGAGGCACCACACCTCGTCGGGCGCATCGGCGTCGAGTGAGGCGAGGACCGCTTCGAGCGCGTGCCAGTTACCGTGGACGTCCGAGATGACGGCGACCCGGGTGCTCAAGGGCGCAACGATAGTGGCGGCCGTCGGCGTCTGGGCGGTGGCTTCCTGGCTTCTCTGGCGCACGTCCAAGGTGCCCGGCGATCTGCACCTGTCCGGCATCGATCCGCGTGACTACTTCAGCCCGGCCGAGCTGCACCGGACGGCGCACTACGAATGGTTCACTCGGCTCGACTGGGCGGTGGGGACGGCGGTTCAGCTGCTTGTGCTCGTCGTGCTCGCGCTGCTCGGCCGCCGGCTCGCCGGCGGCTTCGACCTCGGCCGGGTCGGCACCGGCGTGATGGTCGGGACGTTCGCGACCCTCTGCCTCTGGCTCGCCGGGCTTCCGTTCGGGCTCCTCGGCCTCTGGTGGGACCGGCGCTACCACCTCTCGAAGGAGAGCTACCTCGGCTGGGCCCTCGGACAGTGGCCGAGCCTGCTCAGCAGGGTGGTCGGCCTGACGATTCTGCTCACGGTCCTGATGCTGCTGGCCGGGCGGCTGCGCAGGCTCTGGTGGCTCGCCGCGGGGGCGCTGCTCGTCGCCTTCAGCGCGGGACTCGTGTTCGTGCTCGGCTTCGTCTCGGCGATCGGGACACACCCGATCCGAAACCCGCCGATCGCTGCGGACGTACGCCGGTTTGCCCGGATCGAGGGCGTGCCGCACACGCGGGTTCGGGTGGAGAGGGTCAGCGACCGCACGCGCCTGATCAACTCGGAGGCGGTCGGCTACGGACCGTCGTCGACCGTCGTGCTCTGGGACACGCTCTTCGACGGGCGTCTTTCTCGGCGCGCGATCGACGTGATCGCCGCACACGAGCTTGGTCACATCTCGCGAAGGCATCTGCTCAAGGGGATCGGCTGGGCGGCGCTGTTCGAGCTGCCGCTGCTGTTCGTGCTCGCCGGGGTCACGCGCCGCCGGGGAGGCATGGAGCGGCCGGAGGTCGTCCCCTTTGCGCTGCTCGCGATCGCGGTGCTCAGCATCGTCGCAACGCCGTTCGAGAACGCCGTCTCGCGCCACATCGAGGCCGAGGCGGACTGGATGGCGCTCAGGACGACGCACGATCCCGGCGCCGCCCGCCAGTTGTTCATGCGCTTGTCCTCGACCGACCTTGCCCAGCCACGCCCGCCCCTGTGGGACTACATGATGCTCGAGAATCACCCGACGCCGATCCAGCGGATCGCGATGGCGAACGCCTGGGAGCTCAGGTCTCGTCGGGCCGCTCGGCCTCCGGGAGGTTCCTGATGCTCTCGCGGGAGGACCACTTCGACCACGCGTCCTCCATCGCGTCGAGGAGCTCTCGCATGAACCGCGTCGACATGTTCACGCGCGCGACCACCACGCCCGGCACGTCGCCCTCGTCGACCTCGTGGTCGATCCGCGCGAACGTGAGCGTGAACTCGTAGTCCGAGAAGCTGACGTTGGCGAAGTTGGAGTAGACGCCCGCCAGGTTCTCAGGGTCGAGGTGGAGGTTGAGCTGGCGCTCGGGACCCTCGTTCACGGACCTACGATACTAGCCGCGTGGAGGAGCACGTCTTCAACCCGCGGCGCGTCTTCTATGCGGTCGCCGCCGCCGTTGCCGTCATCGCCGGGGGCGCCGTCGGCTTCCGCCTCGCGCTCGACGAGCCCTGGACGCAGGCGTTCTACCGGGCGATAGTCACGGCGACTCTGGCCGGGCTCGACACCGTGCCGAGGAGCGACTCGGCCCGGGCGGTCACGATCGTGCTCGTCCTTGCGGGGCTGACTATCTTTGCCTACGTCGCGACGGTCCTCGTCGAGGGGATCGCGCGCGGAGTGTTCACCGGCGGGCTGACCGAGCGGAAGAGGCGGCGCACGATCGAACGGCTGCACGACCACTACATCATCTGCGGCTACGGCCGCGTCGGCCGTCGCGTGGCTCGGGAGCTCGGCGAGGCGAACGTCCGCTACGTCGTGCTCGACTTCAGCGCCGATGCGATCCGCGAGGCGCAGGAGCAGGGCGACCTCTACGTCGAAGGGACCGGTACCGAGGACGAGGACCTAGCAGAGGCAGGCCTCGCCCGCGCCCGGGGCCTCGTCGCCTCGTCCGACTCGGACGCGGACAACCTCTACATCACGCTCTCGGCACGCTCCCAGCGGCCCGATCTGCTGATCGTCGCGCGGGCCTCCGACGAGGACGCCGCGAAGAAACTGCGGCTAGCCGGCGCCGACCGGGTGGTCCAGCCCTACTCGAGCGCCGGCCGGGAGATGGCGAAGCTCGTCCTCAAGCCGCAGGTCGCGGCGTTCCTCGACGTCGTCTCGGCCACGGCCGGCGGGCCCGATTTCCAGTTCGAGGAGATCGAGGTCCCGGAGGCCTGCGAGAGTGCGGGGCACTCGATCGGCGACCTCCGGGTCCGGGAGAAGACGGGCGCGATGATCGTTGCCCTGCGCAAGCGCGAAGGCGCCTTCGACACGACGCCGACCCCCGATGCGCGGCTAGACATCGGCGACGTGATGATCGCCGTCGGCACGCCGGAGGAACTGCGGTTGCTCGAGGAGCTGTTCGCGCCGTCGGACGCCCTTGCCCGGTAACGCCGTCTCGCGCCTCGAGGAGGCGCTGACGGAGGTTGCGGGCGCTGCGATCGAGCTCGAGCGGCCGAGCAAGGCGGAGTACGGCGACTACGCGACGAACGTCGCCCTGCAGCTCGCGCCTGGGCGGCAGCGGTCGCCGCGCGAGCTCGCAGAGGAGATCGCGGCCGCCGCGGCAGAGCTCCCGGCAGTCGAGCGGACCGAGGTCGCGGGCCCGGGGTTCGTCAACCTCTGGCTCGCGCCGGCGTGGTTCGGCGAGGCGCTCGCCGAGATTCTCGACGGGGTGGAGGACTACGGAGCCGGCTCGGCTACGGTGCGCGAGCGCATTCAGGTCGAGCTCGTCTCGGCGAACCCGACCGGTCCGCTCACCGTCGGCTCCGCGCGGAACGGCGCCTACGGCGATTCCGTCGCCCGCCTGCTCCAGTTCGCAGGGCACGAGGTCGAGCGCGAGTTCTACGTGAACGACATCGGCACGCAGATCGACCTCTTCCGCGCTTCGGTCGAGGCGCGCCGGCGAGGCGAGGAGCCGCCTGAGGATGGCTACGTCGGCGAGTACGTAACCGAGCTGGCCGCCCAGCCCGGGGATCCGGTCGAGCTCGCGCTGGCCGAGATCCAGCGCGAGCTCGAGGAGTTTCGCGTCCACGTCGACTCGTGGGTTCGCCAGAGCGAGGTCGAGCCGGAGCTCGAGCAGGCGCTGGCGGAGCTGCCGACGTACGAATCGGAGGGCGCGATCTGGCTGCCCACGACACGCTGGGACGACGACAAGGACCGGGTTCTTGTCCGCTCGGACGGCAGGCCCACGTACTTCGCGGGGGACGTCTCGTACGTCCGGCACAAGTACGCACGGGGGTTCGACCGGCTGATCTACATCCTCGCCGCCGACCACCACGGCTACGTCGGGCGGCTGAAGGCGGCCGCGGGAGCCCTCGGGCACGACCCCGAGACCCTCGAGATCCCCATCTACCAGCTCGTGACGCTCTCCGAGCAAGGGGAGGCCCGAAAAGTGTCCAAGCGCAGGGGCGATGTCGTCTTCCTCCGCGACCTCCTCCGTGAGATCGGCGTCGACGCCGCCCGCTGGTACCTCGTCTCACGCAGCCACGACCAGACGATCGAGATCGACGTCGACCTCGCGCGCGAGCGGACGGAGAAGAACCCCGTCTACTACGTCCAGTACGCCCACGCCCGGACGGCCGGAATCATCCGCAACGCCGCCGACGCCCATGCGGACGCGAGCGTTCCCGCCGGCCTCGCGCCGGAGGAACGGGACCTGATCAAGCGGCTGGCCGAATTCCCCGGGCTCGCCGCGGAAGCCACGGAACGGCGTGGACCCCACGCGGTTCCCACCTACGCGATCCGGGTCGCAGACGACTTCCACCGCTTCTATCACCGTCACCGCGTGCTCGGCAGCGAGGAAGAGGCATTCCGCCTCGGCCTCTGCCGCGCATCGCAATCGGTGATCGCGCGCTGCCTCGCCCTGATAGGCGTCGAGGCGCCGGAGCGGATGTAAGGCGCTACTCGGTCGTCGAGAAGCTCTAGGATCGGCTCATGGCGCAGGTCGCCGAGGAGCGCGTCCAGCCGCCGGCCCCGAGCAGGCCGGACCGGAACCTCGCGCTCGAGCTGGTCAGGGTCACGGAGGCAGCCGCGATGGGCGCCGCGCGCTGGATCGGTCGGGGAGACAAGGAAGCGGCTGACCAGGCGGCGGTCGACGGAATGCGCCTGATGTTGGACACCGTCTCGATGCACGGCATCGTCGTGATCGGCGAGGGCGAGAAGGACAAGGCGCCGATGCTCTACAACGGCGAGGAGGTGGGAGACGGCCACGGTCCCGAGGTCGATGTCGCAGTCGACCCTCTCGAGGGCACGCGTCTGACGGCGATCGGCCAGCCTAACGCGATCGCGGTGATCGCGGTCGCCGAGCGCGGGTCGATGTTCTTCCCGGGCGCGGCTGTGTACATGGACAAGATCGCCGTAGGGCCCGAGGCCGTGGGCGCAATCGACATAGAGGCGCCGCCGGCGGAGAACGTCCGCCGTGTCGCCAAGGCCAAGGGAGTCAACCCGAACGAGATCTCCGTCGTCGTCCTCGATCGCGAGCGGCACGAGCAGCTGATCGCCGACCTGCGCGAGATCGGGGCCAAGGTGCTGCTGATCCCCGACGGGGACGTCGCGCCCGCGATCGCGGCGGCTCGGCCGGAGTCGGGCGTCGACCTGCTGATGGGCATCGGCGGGACGCCCGAGGGCGTGATCGCCGCCGCGGCGATCAAGTGCGTCGGCGGCGCCCTTCAGGGCCGGCTCTGGCCTCGGAACGACGAGGAGCGTCACCAGCTCGCCGACGCGGGCTACGACGTGAACCGGGTGCTGACGACGGACGACCTCGTCGCCGGCGAGGACGTGTTCGTGGCCGCGACCGGCGTGACGACTGGTGCTCTCCTACGTGGGGTCCGCTACACCAAGGAGGGCGCCGTCACCGACTCGATCGTGATGCGCTCCCGGTCGGGCACCGTGCGCCGCGTCGAGGCGCACCACGCCTTCGAGAAGCTCGAGGCGCTGTCCGGGCGCCGCTACCGGTAGGGCTTAACAGTTCGTGAAATCCCGGCCGTTGGGCGGCGGGGGAACGGCTGGAGCGGCTACAAGGGTTGGCATGAAGACACTCGCACTCGCCGCGACGCTGCTCGCTGCCGCTGTCCTCGCGCCGGCGGCTATGTCCAACCAGCGGTCGCACGCGGCACAAGCCACGCTCGTCGTTCGCTCGTCGAAGTACGGTCGCATCCTCTTCGACGGACGCGGCCGCGCTCTCTACGCCTTTACCCGCGACTCTCACGGCCGCAGCGCCTGCTACGGCGCCTGCGCGAAGGCCTGGCCGGTCTACTTCGCGAAGAGCTCGCTACGCGCCGGTTCCGGCGTGAAGCAGTCGCTGCTGGGATCGACGCGGCGGCGCGACGGCCGCCTGCAGGTGACGTACGCAGGGCGGCCGCTCTACTACTACGTGGGCGACGGCCGCGCCGGCGTCGTCAAGTGCCAGGGCGCATCCGTGTATGGCGGTACCTGGCTCGTCGTCCGCGCGAGCGGCAAGCTCGTCCGTTGAACGGTGGAGGTCGCCGTTACGCGGCGACCTCCTCCATCTTCGGCGCGTACGAGCCGGTGCGCGCGGCGCCGTTGAACTTCGCGCGGCGGTGGAACGCTTTCTGGGCCTCCTCGACGTTCGCAGGATCGGCCGCCCAGGCCTTCAACGCCGCCTGCTGGAGGGCGCGTCCGTACGAGAACGACAGCTGCCACGGGTGCGGGCCGACCGCGTTCATCGCGTTCAGGTTCGCGGTCGCGTCCTCGTCGGTCTGGCCGCCCGAGAGGAAGACGATCCCTGGCACCGCGGTCGGCACGTGCCGGCGCAGGCACTTGACCGTCAGCTCGGCCACCTCCTCGTGGTCGGCCTGCTCGGCCGCGTCGTAGCCGGAGAGGATCATGTTCGGCTTCAGCAGCATCCCCTCGGGCTGAATACGTTGGTCGCGCAGCTCCGTGAACACCGCGTGCAGCGTGCGCGAGGTGACCTCGAAGCTTCGCTCGATCGTGTGGTCGCCGTCCATCAGCACCTCCGGCTCGACGATCGGAACGAGCCCCGCCTCCTGCGAGAGCCCCGCAAAGCGCGCCAGCGCGTGTGCGTTCGTCCAGATGCAATACGGGCTGGGAATGTCATCGTCGATCGTGATCACTGCACGCCACTTGGTGAAGCGCGCGCCGAGCCCGCGGTACTCGGCAAGTCGCTCGCGCAAGCCGTCGAGGCCCTCGGTGATCTTCTCGCCGGGCGCGCTCGCGAGATCCTTCGCGCCCTTGTCGACCTTGATGCCCGGGATGATCCCGCGCTCGGAGAGCAGCCGCGGGAAGGGAGTGCCGTCCGCTGCGCTCTGGCGAATCGTCTCGTCGAAGAGGATCACGCCGCTGATGAACTCCTCGGCGCCGGGCGTAGTGAACAGCATCTCGCGGTACGCGCGTCGGTTCTCCTCGGTCGACTCGACGCCGACCTGCTCGAAGCGTTTCGTGATCGTGCCTTCGCTCTCGTCCGCGGCGAGAATCCCCTTGCCCTGGGCGACGAGCGCGCGGGCGGTCTCCTCGAGCTCCTGGATGTTCTCCTGCACCGCCATCATCGCCTCCTCGGTTGTCTCTCCGCCGAGCTTATCCCCACTTCCCTTGGCGGCGTAGTCGAAATAGAATCTTGTCAAGAGGGGCGACGCTGCGGCGGCCGCCCCTCTTTTTCGAGCTAGCCGTCGTCCTCCACGCCGGCGCCCTCGATGCCCTGGAGCAGGAGCTGGGCGCGCCGAAGCTCCCCCGCCGAGGCGGGGACGACGCGGCCGGAGCTGACGTACCAGACGGGGTGAACCTCCATCCAGTCGTGCGCCGTGTCGTCGACCCACGGCCCCACTGCCGCGACCCGCGTGCCGACGTCCGGGATCGCGACCCGCGCGCGGTCCTGGGGGATGATCTCGAGGATCAGCGTCCCGCCGACCTGCTCGTTGCCCGGTGAAAGGAGCTTCGACTGGCCGGGATCCGGCCGCAGCTCGATGTGCACGTCGCCGTCGTACTGCTCGAACTTGACGCGCTCGACCGTCCCGGAGACGACGCGGCAGCGGCTCTTCACGTGCAGCCGCTGCGGGTGGTAGACGCCGGCGAGCGGGTTGCCGGGACGGCAGTAGGGCGAGGGCGGGGGAGAGGCGCGCCGGAGCGCGCAGCCGGCGGCAAGCGCCGCCACCGCGGCGACAAGAGCGAGGGCCTGGATTCGCACCGCTCGGAGCGTCGCATCGGTGAGGCGGGGCGCGGAGGGAGCGTCACTGATCCGTCACAGCCCCGGCTAGAATCCGTCGCACGCGGACGTAGCTCAGCCGGTAGAGCATCGGCTTCCCAAGCCGAGGGTCGCGGGTTCGATCCCCGTCGTCCGCTTCCAGCTGGTGCGGCGATCAGCGGTGCGTGCCTCTGTTGTGCTCTTGGCGCGCAAGCAGGAGCCGGATCGCCGAGATGCGTCTGGCGCGCTCGTAGGGGAGGAGGTCCATCCCGTCCGGTGTGTTGAGGAAGCCGGGCCGGGTTCCTTTCGCGTCGGTATGACCGTACTGCCAGACGATCCGGCGGCGGC
>JBARRS010000125.1:0-2199 GCA_049644345.1 Gaiellaceae bacterium | reverse complement strand
CGACGCCGCAAGGGTTCGCGTGCTTGACGATCACGCAGGCGGGCAGCTCGAACTCCCGGACGAGCAGCCGGGCCGCGTTGAGGTCGTTGAGGTTGTTGAACGAGAGCTCTCGCCCGTGGAGCTGCTCAACGCGCGAGAGCAGATGGCGTCTCGCGCCGCGCTCGGCGTAGTAGGCGCCGCGCTGGTGAGGATTCTCGCCGTAGACGAGATCGAGCACCTTCTCGAACGACACGATCAACTGCTCCGGAAACGTCTCGCGATCGAGGAACCAGCCGGCGATAGAGGCCTCGTAGGCGGCGGTCGCGGAGAACGCCTCCGCCGCCAACCGCTGCCGCGTCTTGAGAGAGATCTCTCCGTCGCGGCGCAGCTCGTTGAGCACGGCCTCGTATTGCTCGGGGCTCGAGACGGGCGCGACGTGGGCGAAGTTCTTCGCCGCCGCCCGGAGCATCGCCGGCCCGCCGATGTCGATCATCTCGACCGCCTTCTCCTCGGTTGTCCCGTGCCGCCCTGCGACCTCGGCGAACGGGTAGAGGTTGACGCAGACGAGGTCGAACGGCCGGATCTCGTGCTCCGCGAGCGCGGCGAGGTCGTCCCGGCGGTCACGTTGCGCCAGGATCCCGGCGTGGATGCGCGGGTGGAGCGTCTTGACGCGCCCGCCGAGCATCTCGGGAACCTCCGTGACCTCCTCGACGGTCGTCACGACGATTCCCGCGTGCTTGAGCTGTTTCGCGGTGCCGCCGCTCGAGATCAGCTCAGCGCCGAGCCCCGCGAGCCCTCGTGCGAACTCCTCGAGGCCCTCCTTGTCGTACACGGAGAGGAGGGCCCTTTGGATCATCGGATCAGCTCGCCGACGACCTGCGGGAGCAACCGGTGCTCGGCGGCCTGGACGCGCGCACGCAGGGAGTCGACGGTGTCGCCCTCGAGCACGGGCACCCGCTCGGCTGCGATCACCGCCCCCGTGTCGACGCCCTCGTCGACGTAGTGGACGGTGGCGGCGGTCTCCGGGACGCCGGCCGCGAGCACGTCCTCGATCGGGTGGGCGCCGGGGAAGTCCGGGAGCGGTGCCGAGTGCGTGTTCACGATCCGGCCCGGGAAGCGCTCGAGGAACGCGGGGGTGAGCAACTGCATGTAGCCCGCGCACACGACGAGCTCGACGCTCCGTTCCTCGAGCCAGTTTGCCATCGCGAGGTCCCGCGCTTCGCGGCTCGCAAACTCGGCCTCCGGGAACGCGGCGGCCTCGGCGCCGGCGGCGACGGCCCGGTCGAGCGCCCGCGCTTTCGTCCTGTTCGAGGCGACGGCGACCACGGGCAGACCCGCGTCGATCAGCGCCTGGAGATTCGTGCCCTCGCCGCTGACCAGGACCCCGATCACGAGAGGCGCCCGATGACCGTGCCCGCTGCGGCGCCTCGTTCCGGTACGACGGCGCACATGCCGACGCCACAGTTGAAAACTCGTCGCTGCTCCTCTTCGCTCACACCGTGTTCCGTCAGCCAGCGGTACACGGGCGGCCGTTCCCAGGCGTTCCAGTCGATCTCGGCCGACACGTCCTTCGGCAGCACCCGCGAGAGGTTCCCGATGATGCCGCCGCCGGTCACATGGGCGAGCGCCTTCACGTCGGCGCGGGCGCGCAGCTCGCGCACCTCTCGAACGTAGAGCCGGTGCGGGGCCAGGAGGAGGTCCGCATCGAAGCCCTCGTCGCCGATCAGCGAGCGGACGAGCGAGAAGCCGTTCGTGTGCAGGCCGCTCGAGGGAAGGCCGAGAACGACGTCCCCGGGGGCGCAGCGCGAGCCGTCGATCAGGTCGGTCCGGGTCACGATCCCGACGCATGTGGCGGCGAAATCGAGCTCTTCTTCCTTGTAGACGCCCGGTAGCTCGGCGGTCTCCCCGCCGATGAGGGCGCAGCCGGCCTCCCGGCAGACGTCGGCGGCGCCCTCGACGAGCTCGGTCACCTGCTCGAGGTCGAGCGTGTTCGCAGCCACGTAGTCGAGCAGGAAGAGCGGCTCTGCGCCTGTCGTGATCACATCGTCGACGCAGTGGGCGGCGAGGTCCGCGCCGGCGGAACGGAGCCGGCCGGCGCGCCGGGCGAGCATCAGTTTGGAGTCGACGCTGTCCATCGAGGCGGCGAGGAGCCTCCGCTCGTCCAGCGGGTAGATCCCCGCGAACGCGCCGAATCCCTCTGCGCCGGTCGACTCGACCGCT
>JBARRS010000124.1:0-5751 GCA_049644345.1 Gaiellaceae bacterium | reverse complement strand
GGGCTCCGCACGACGTGGGAGTGGCTGCCGGCCGGGCGGTGAGCCGGAGCCCGACCGCCGGCCGGGTCGCCCTGCTCGCGGCGGCGGCAGCGACCGTCTGGCTCCCGGCGCTCTGGTCGGGCTTCGTCGCGGACGACTTCCTCGACCGTACCGTCGCGAACCGGTGGCAGAGCGTCGGCTACGCCTTCCACCACGACACGAGTCCCCTCGGCGGGAACGCGCACTTCTACCGGCCGCTCTGGATGGGCTGGAACGCGGCCCTGCACGATGCATTCGGCGGTCACGCGGCCGCCTACCACGCGGTCAACCTGGGGCTGTTCGCGCTTGCGACGGTCGAGGTGTGGCTGCTCGTCCGCCGGCTCGGCTTCGATCGCCCCGCCTGGATCGCGGCCGCGGCGTTCGCCCTCTACCCCCGGCACGGCGAGTCCGTGGCCTGGATCACCGGCTCGACCGACCTGACGGCGACCGTCCTTGCGCTCGGCGCCGTGCTGGCCGTCGTCTCGTCGCGTAGGCCGTGGGCGCGTGCGCCGGTGGCCGCCGCGCTCGCCGCCGGGGCGGCGCTGACGAAGGAGGTCGCGTTCGTCGCCTCGGCGCTCGCGCTCCTGCTGGCTTGGTGGGCGCAGGCACCGGAGCGGCGGCGGCGGCTCGTCGCGGCCGGCGCGATCGTCGCCGCTCAGGTCGGCGTGCTCGCGGTGCGCACGGCGATCCTCCATGGCATCGGCGGCTATACGGAGTACCCGTGGCGGGCGAGGCGGCTCGTCTTCGTGTTCGTCTCCTACATGCTGGGGTCGGTCTCCCCGCCGCAGCTCGAGTTGACGCGGTACCCGGTGCTGCTGACCTTCCCGCTGCTCGCGCTCGCCTTCGTCGCCTGGCGGACGCGAACAATGGTCCGCCGGCGTGACCCGCGGCTTCGTCTGCTCGCGCTCGGGGCGGCGTGGTTCCTCATCGGCCTCGCGCCGGCGATCAACATCGCGATCGACCTGAACAACGCCAGCGGCGACCGGCTCCTCTTCCTGCCCTCGGTGGGACTGGCGATCGCGCTCGGCGCGATGCTCGACCTCGAGCCGACCCGGGTGCTCGCCTTCGCCGCGGCCGGCGCCGCTGCGCTCTCGTTTTGGGCCGCCTACGACTGGGTCGGCGCCGGGCGGATCGCGGGCCGCGTCGTCGACGGCACCCTCGCGATCGGGCCGCGGAACGGCGAGCTCGTGCTCCTGACCGAGCCCGAGACGTACCGGACCGCGCTTGTCTTTCCGCACGCGATCTTCCTCGACGCTGCCGTCCAACTGCGCGGCCGCGGTGACCTCACGACCTCCTTCTGTGTCCAGATGCAGGTGCGGGACGACCGAGGCGGCCAGGTGCACGTAATGCGGGCCGGAGACGGCTTCAGGCTCCATGCCGGAGGCGGGGCGCCGTTCGACGTGCCCGTTCTGCGGAAGGCGGCGCCGCTGAATGCGGACTGCCCGTACGAGGCGCATTCGCCCCGTAGTCATCCCGGCGTGACGCAGACGGCGATCGCGCGGCCCGCGCCGGCACGGCAACCGGCGGCGCTCGCCTATTTCGACGGGCACGAGCTGAAGCTGGTCCCCTAGGAGGAGCGGGCGCGAACGGGGCGAACTCGATTGGCCCGTGCAGCACGCCTTCCCCCTCGACACCGTCCGTCCGTGGCGCACGGCCGCGATCGTCGCGGCGGCCGTTGCCGCTCTCGAGCTCGTCGGTCTCGTCGCCGCCGGCTCGGTTCTGCTCGCCCGCTCGGGCGCGCATGCGGCAACGACCGTGCGCGTGAAACGCACCCACCGGCTCGCGGCCAAGCAGTTGCACGCGGCTCCTCTCATGTTCTCGCGCGCGCGAACACCCGTGCTCGTTCTGAACGGAAACGGGCGCGCTGGAGCAGCCGCTTCGGAAGCCCGCCTCGCCCGAGCCCGCGGCTACCCGATCTCGGCGGTCGGCAACGCGCCGACGAGAACCTACGGCCGCAGCGTCGTCATGTATCGCCGCGGATTCCGTCGCGAGGCCCTCAGGCTCCGCCACGACCTAGGCCTCGCGCTCGTCGGCCCGCTCGACGGGCTCCGGCCGTCGCGCCTCGGCCGCGCCCGAGTGGTCGTGGTCATCGGTGCCTAGCCTCCCGCGGCGACCTGCTGCTGGAGCTGCGTGATCAGAATCCCGATCGGGATTCCGAGCGGATTCAGCTGTTGCGCGCGCTGCGCGTAGCGGAGCGCAACCCGCGGATTGCCGGCCGCCTGCTCGAAACCGGCAAACTCGAACCATGGCAGCCAGTCGAGCGGCTGCAGCCGGATCGCCGCGACGTAGGAGCGCCGAGCGCCGTTGAGGCGCCCGAGCTGCTCCTCGGCCGCGGCTCGTGCGAGCAGGGGATCGACCGCGAGGGGGTCGAGACGGTGCGCACTGCGGGCGGAGTCGAGCGCTGAGGGTGCGCGCCCAGCGCCAAGCTCCGCGTACGCGGAGCTGACGTCGCGGCGCGCGAGCCAGGGCGCGCCAAACGAGTAGAGAGCGGCGAGGACGACCACGGCCGCCGCCGTGAATCGAAGCGGAAGGGCACCTCGCCGAGCGGCCCCTCTGCCGGTTGCCAGCAGCACGCCGACGATGAAGAAGAGCGGCGCGGTCACGGAGACGAAGTTCCAGTCGAAGTCGCCGAGCGCGTGCAGGACGTAAGCCCCCGTGGCGATTGCGAGAGCCGTCGCCGCGGCGCCTTCACGCCCGCCCAACAGACGGATGCTCACCACCGCGCCGAGGAGAGCCGCCGCAGCAGCAACCGCCGCGAGCAGAAAACCGATGATTCCCGTCTCGCTCATGAACTGGAGGGCGACGTTGTGCGGCTCGGCAACGTAGAACGTGTTCTTGCGGAGCAGGTAGTTCGTCAGCTCGAACGATCCCGCGCCGGTTCCTCGAAGCGGCTTGGCTCGAAAGGCGCGCCAGGCCTCTTGCCACCAGTCCCACCGACTGCTCGAGCTCAGGCTGGCCAAGCGGCCGGGTGATTGGGAAACGTTCGGGGCCGTCTGGCTCGCGAGCTCGTGCCCCAGGCGGGAGGGATCGACTCTGACGGCGACGACCGCGACGGCGGCGGCGGTTGCGACGCATGCCGTCACTACCGCTGCACGGCCCACCAACCGCCTACGCTCGGCCCCGAGTGGCCGCTCGAGCTCGCGGCGAGCGAGCAAGCAGGCGAGGGCCGCAACCAGCGCACCGACGAGCACGAGGGCAACCCCGAACCAAGCACCGTCGTGCACGCGCTCGCCGTACGAGCGCTGATCCTTCGCGATCCCAGGGCGCGTGAAAGCCCACCCCGCCACCGCGGCGCCGGCCGGTACGGAGAGCGCGAGCGCAGCGGCGGCCTCGAGCCAGGGCCGAGCGACCGCGATCGAGGCGAGGATCGCGAGAACGGCGACGGCGATTCCCCCGCGTGAGTAGGTGAGCAGGAGCGCCACGACAGAGGCGTAGAGGAAGAGCACGCCGGCGGCGCGCACGACAGGCCGATGCTCCCGCCGGCTCGCCAGCCAGACGCCTATCGGGAGTCCCATCGCGATCAACAGCGCGAACGCGTTCCAGTACGAGACGGGAATGTGCAGGCGGGCAACGCGCCCGTTGTCCGGCGCGATCCTCGGCACGATTTTCCCAGCGAGGCCCCAGGCGACCGCGACCGCGATCAGCACCGCGAGCCCGACGGCGACGACGCGCACCGCATCGCGCACGTGCGCGCCGACGTAGAGGCCTAGCACCGCGAAAGCGAGGTACGCGATGCCGCGGTCGAAGTAGCTCCAGGAGCGCCCGGGCTCGATCGACCAGAGCATCGAGAAGCCCGTCCACCCAACGAAGCCTGCGAAGGAAGCGAGGAACACCACGCCCACCGGATCGAAGCGAGGACGGCCGAGCAGAGCGACGGCCAGGCCGGCGGCGAGGATCACGCCGCCTCCGATCAAGACGAGCCGGTCGTCGCTGGAGCCGCCGCCGACGAGCACCGCCGCGCCGACGAGGAGCCCACCGGCCGCGAGGAGCGGCGCCGCCGCCCCGCGTCCGAGGGCGCTTCGCATGGGCGGCGAGGCTACCACCCTCTCCATCCGGCCCCGCGCTTACAAACTCCTTACACGCGTCTCAGGCAAGGCTCACGGAGGTCTGTGACACTGGGACACCGAACGGGTACCAAAAGCGCCATGCCGTCGCCACGCCGCCCCTCCCTGATCGCTGTCGCGGTGATCCTCGCCGCCGCCCTGCTCGCGCTCGGCGCAGGTCGTGCGACCGCGGCGACGCCCTGCTGGAAGCAGGTGATCAACGACTGGGAGGACAACGGGCGCATCGACGGCACCTATCCGCTGCACTGCTACCGGGACGCGCTCGCACGGCTGCACGAGGACGTCAGGGACTACACGAGCCTCCCGGACGACATTCGCGCGGCCATGCAGGCCGCGCTCGCGAGTAGGAAGACCGGAGGGACGGCGTCCACGAGCTCGAGCGGCAAGCAGAGCAGCGCGGCCAAGAACCACGTCCGCAAGATTCAGGTGCAGCCGTCGTCCAAGCTCTTCAGCACGACGCTGGGGCCCGCGGACACGGCCGGCTCCGTGCCGCTGCCCTTGATCATCCTCGCCTCGCTCGGCGGTCTCCTGCTCCTGAGCGCCGCCGGCGCGGCCGCCCACAAGAAGGGCCTGTTCGGCCGCCTGCACCTCCCGCGCCGCCCGGGCTCGTAGCGCAGCCTGATTCCGTCCGACAGGCGCCCTAGGCTGCCTGGTCCGCTCGAAGGTCGCGGACGCGGCCAGAGACGCCCGAAAAACTAAGCTTCAGGACAGGCCCGGGAGGTCAAGCACATGGCGTCAACGAAGGGAATCGACACCACCAACACCGTCGCCGACGAGGTGACGAACGTCGTTGCAGACGAGCAGGCGAGCGCCGCCGTCCGGCGCTATTTCACGATCCCCGGCCGCGACCCGTTCGAGGAGATCGAGTGGGAGACGCGCGACGCCTACATCCCCGGCAAGGACAAGCCCGCCTTCGAGCAGAAGGACGTCGAGTTCCCGAAGTTCTGGTCGCAGACGGCGACGAACATCGTCGCGCAGAAGTACTTCCGCGGCCGCATGAGCTCGCCCGAGCGCGAGCGCAGCGTCAAGCAGATGATCGGCCGCATCGTCGAGACGATCGGCCGCTGGGGCCGCGAGGGCGGCTACTTCGCGAATGACGAGGAGGCGCGGACCTTCGAGGACGAGCTGAAGGCGATCCTCGTCAACCAGCTCGCCGCGTTCAACTCGCCGGTCTGGTTCAACGTCGGCTTCGAGGAGAAGCCGCAGTGCTCGGCCTGCTTCATCCTCTCGATCGACGACTCGATGGAATCGATCCTCGACTGGATCCGCCGCGAGGGGATCATCTTCCGGGGCGGCTCCGGCTCGGGCGTCAACCTCTCGAAGCTGCGCTCCTCGAAGGAGCAGCTCTCGAAGGGCGGCTACGCGTCAGGCCCGGTCAGCGTCATGCGCGGTGCCGACGCGAGCGCCGGCACGATCAAGTCCGGCGGCAAGACGCGGCGCGCGGCGAAGATGGTCGTCCTCGACGTCGACCACCCGGACATCGAGGAGT
The DNA here is from genome assembly GCA_049644345.1 of Gaiellaceae bacterium. GTDB lineage: Bacteria > Actinomycetota > Thermoleophilia > Gaiellales > Gaiellaceae > JBARRS01. The sequence goes on along the minus strand of JBARRS010000124.1, from coordinate 180 downwards.
TCATCTGGTGCAAGGCGCGCGAGGAGGAGAAGGCGCGCGTGCTCGAGCAGGCCGGGTACGACATGTCGCTCGACTCCGGCGACTGGGCCTCGATCCAGTACCAGAACGCGAATAACTCCGTCCGCGTCACCGACGCGTTCATGGAGGCCGCGGCCGCCGCCACCGAGTGGAACCTGACGG
>JBARRS010000123.1:0-7793 GCA_049644345.1 Gaiellaceae bacterium | reverse complement strand
GTCGGCTACCGCTTTCGCGACCGATGAGCAGGCTCCAGACCGTCGGCGCGCGCCTCAGTTTGGCGCTCTTGCTCGTGGTCGCGGTCGCGCTCGGCGTCGTCTACCTCGTCGTCGTGCCGTCGCTCCGGCATCGGCTCGTGAACTCGAGGCTCTCGCAGGTCGAGCGAGAGGCACCTCGGCTCAGCCGGGAGTATGTGCAGAACCCGGGCGAGTTCAACTTCAGCGATGCTGCGTCGAGCACGGGTGCGCGGGTCGTGCTCCTTGAGCTCTACGAGGAAAAGCCGCTGGCGCTGAGAAACATCGGGGACTCGTTCTCCGCCCGCGGTAGCAACGTCGAGAATGATCGGATCGCTGTGCGGGTGGTGCTCACGGCCAAGCCGCAGCACGGGACGGTCACCCGGGACAACCGCGAGTTCGCAGAAGCGGCGGCTCCGCTCACTGGTGGTCAGGTGCTGCTGCTCTCCGCGCCGCTCAAGGGCGTACTCGCCGATGTGCAGCTCGTCCAGCAGCGGATCCTGATCGCGGGTTTGCTCGCCCTGCTCGTCGCGTTGCTGCTGGGGTTCGGCGGCGCTACGGCATTCGCGGGACGAATCAGGCGCCTGGAGCGCGCCGCCGACCGGATCGCACGCGGGGAGTTCGACGAGCCGGTCGCAGACAACCGCACAGACGAGCTCGGGCAACTGTCACGGGCGTTCGATCGGATGAGGGTGCGGCTCGCGCAACTCGACCGCGCACGGCGCGAGTTCATCGCCAATGCCTCGCACGAGCTGCGGACGCCGCTCTTTTCGCTCGGCGGCTTTCTCGAGCTCCTGCGAGACGAGGACCTCGACGAGGAGACGCGCCGGGAGTTTCTGGCCACCATGGGCGAGCAGGTCGAACGGCTGACCAAGCTCGCGCAAGAGCTGCTCGACCTGAACCGGCTCGACGCCGGCCAGCTGCGGCTGGAGCGGCAACAGCTCGACCTGGCGAAGCTCGGGGGCGAGATCGTCGAGGAGTTTGCGGCAATCGCCCGCGCCCAGGACCATCCGCTCGAGCTGGTCGAGAACGGCTCCGTTGCTGTGGTTGGAGACGAGCAGCGTGTGCTCCAGATCGGGCGAATCCTGGTCGAGAACGCGCTCGTGCACACGCCGGCGGGAACGACCGTTCGGGTGACGGCGAAGCGCGAGGACGGTCGCGCGGTGCTCGACGTCGAGGACGCGGGGCCCGGGATTGCAGGGGAGCACGCCCAGCACATCTTCGATCGCTTCTACCGCGCCGAGGGCGGTCGTGCCTCCGGCAGCGGCCTCGGCCTTGCGATCGCCCGCGAGTTGGCGGAGCTGATGGAGGGCCGGATCGAGCTCGATTCGCGCCCGGGACGCACCGTCTTTTCGCTCGTTCTGCCGACGTAGGTTCGTTTCCATGTGGAATCGCACGGCTACAGTGCGATTCGTGCGCCTGGCGCCTCTCGCTGCTGCCTCGCTCGTCGCCGCGGTCCTCGGCGGCGTCGCCGTGCTGGCTGTCGGCAAGGCGACGGGGTGGATCTCGACGAGCACGAGGACGAAGACGGTGATCGTGCAGCAGCCCGCCGACTCCGCACAGCTGACAGGGCAGACCCCCTCGCCGGCGCCGAGCACGAAACCGCTCAGCGGCGGCTTCGACCCCGCGAAGATCTACTCAAGCCGCTCGCCGGGCGTCGTCACGATCTTCTCGATCTTCGGCAGTCCGAGCTCGGCTGCCGCCCAGGCTGCGCAGGGGTCAGGGTTCGTCGTCTCGGCGAAGGGCTACATCCTCACGAATTCCCACGTGATCACGAACGCGGGCCAGGGCGCCTCGCCGAACGTGAACGCGGCGACACGCGTCTATGTCGAGTTCCAGGATCATGATCGAGCTCCGGCGAAGATCGTCGGCTGGGACGTCTTCGACGACGTCGGCTTGCTGAAGGTCGAGCCGAGCGCCCATGCACTGCAGCCCGTCCCGCTGGGTGACTCGGCCAAGGCGGTCGTCGGCGAGCCCGTGGCCGCGATCGGCAGCCCCTTCGGCAACGTCGACTCGCTCTCCGTCGGCGTCATCTCCGCGACTAGGCGCTCGATCAACTCGCTCACGTCGCGCTTCAACATCGTCGACGCGATCCAGACCGACGCGGCGATCAACCACGGCAACTCCGGCGGGCCGCTGTTCGACTCGCGGGGGGACGTTGTCGGAATCAACGCGCAGATCCGCAGCGACTCGGGCACCGCCGAGGGCGTGGGCTTCGCCGTGCCGATCGACCTGGCGAAACGCTCGATGGCCCAGTTGATCGCGAACGGGCGTGTCTCCTACGCCTACGTGGGGGTCCTGACCGAGGATCTGACTCCGTCGATTGCGCACCGCTTCGGCTACCCGGTCGACCACGGCGCCGTGATCACCTCCGTGCAGTCGCACACGCCGGCCTCCGCGGCGGGCTTGCGCGGCGGCAGCCACAAGCAGACCGTCTTCGGGCAGCAGTTCACGCGGGGCGGGGACGTGATCGTCGCCATCGACCGGACGCCGGTCGCCAGTGCAGAGGACGTCGTCCGCATCGTCACCGAGCGGCTGTCCCCGGGAAGGCAGGTCACGTTCACGATCGTCCGTGACGGCCGGCAGCGCCGCGTGCAGGTCCGGCTGGTCGAGCGGCCGGGAAGCTCCGGCTAGCCGGCCGAACACGCTCCCTTCTCGGCCTGACCGGGAGGTCCCGCTGGTTAGGAGCGCCCTTCGCGCGGGAAGGTAGCTCCGAAATGGCGAGCAACGGCCGTTCGGTCCGTCTGACGATGCCCGCGAAGGCCGAGTACATCACCCTCGGCCGTCTGGCCCTGAGCGCGCTCGCGCGTGTACGCCCGCTCCCGGACGAGACGCTCAGCGACCTGAAGCTTGCGTTGACGGAGGCTTGTACGAACTCGGTCCGCCACGCATATCGGGACGGCCGGCGAGGAATGGTCGAGATCGTCTACCGCCTCGAGCCCGACCGGCTCGAGGTCGAGGTGAAGGACGACGGCGAAGGCTTCACGCCCGAGAACCTCGAGCTCGAGGAGGGCGGGCTCTCGGAGGGCGGGCTCGGGATCGCGATCATCCGCGCGATCGTCGACGAGCTCGAGGTCGGCAAGGGCGAGGGCGGCGGCTCGCGGCTTCGATTCGTCAAGTTCTTGCAGGACTGATCCGATCGTTATTCTCGGGCCGGGTCCCCGCCCACCTCACTCATGCTCCAGCTCGTCAACGTCGGACAGAAATCGCTCGTCGACTACGGGACGATCGCTACGCGCGGCTTGATGGAGGAGATCCGCCGCCTGGCCGAGCCTCTCGCCGGCAAGCGCGTCCTCCACCTCTCGGCGACGGCCTTCGGCGGCGGCGTCGCCGAGATCAACTACGCGCTCGTCCCGCTGATGCGGGACGCGGGTCTCGACGTCGAGTGGCGGATCATTCGCGGCGCCGACGAGTTCTTCGCCGTCACGAAGACGATCCACAACGCGTTGCAGGGAAACCCTCAGGGATTGACCGAGGAGCAGCAGGACATCTTCCGCCGTTACAACGCGCTCAACGCGGACGCGTTGGAGGACGAGTACGACTTCGTCATCGTCCACGACCCTCAACCGGCGGCGATGATCGAAGACGCACAAGGCTCACGCGGACGCTGGATCTGGCGTTGTCACATCGACCTGTCCACGCCGAACCGCGAGGTACTGGACTTCCTGGTCCCGTGGATCCGCCGCTACGACGCGGCGATCTTCCACCGGGAGGAGTACGTCCCTCGGGTGCCCGGCCTCCCCGAGTCGTACATCTGGCCGCCCGCGATTGACCCTCTGACACCGAAGAACATGGCGCTGTCGCCCGAGGACGCCGCTTACATCGTCGACCAGTTCGGGATCGACATCGGCCGGCCCATGCTGACCCAGGTCTCGCGCTTCGATCCCTGGAAGGACCCACTCGGCGTGATCGATGCGTACCGCGAGGTGAAGCAGCTCGAGCCCAGCGTGCAGCTGGCGCTCGTCGGCTCGATGGCGCACGACGACCCGGAGGGGTGGGATTACTACAACCGCACTGTCGCCTACGCTGACAACGATCCGGACATCTACATCCTGTCCAACCTCAACAACATCGGTTCGGTCGAGGTCAATGCTTTCCAGGTCAATTCAGCGGCCGTGATTCAGAAGTCGATCCGCGAGGGCTTCGGGCTCACGGTGACGGAAGCGTTGTGGAAGACGCGGCCGACGGTGGCGAGCCGGGTGGGCGGGATCGTCGCCCAGATCCAGGACGGCGAGACCGGCTGGCTCGTCGACTCGCCTTCCGAGTGCGCGCAGGCCTGCCTCGAGATCCTGCGCGACCCGCCCTCGGCACGGCAGCGGGCGCTGCGCGGGAAAGAGTTCGTTCGGCGCAACTTCCTGATGCCCCGGCTTCTGCGGGATTGGCTCGTCTGCTTCAACCGTCTCCTCGGCAACGACACGGCCGGCGCCGAGGTCTCGGTCTTCGTGGCCGCCTGACGGCAACCCCTCCGGGTTAGGCTTCATCTCGGTGGGCGACCGACGCAAGCTGATCGTGGTCTCGAACCGCGGGCCGGTCAGCTTCGAGCGGACCGACTCGGGGGAGCGGGTTGCCAAGCGGGGCGGGGGTGGGCTGGTCACGGCTCTGCGCGGGCTGATCTCCCAGCACGACGTCACCTGGATCGCGAGCGCGATCACCGACGAGGACCGCGAAGTCGTCCGGGAGGCCGGAGGCGGTGCTGTCGAGGAAAAGCTCGCCGACGGGTCGGCGTTCCGCCTTCGGCTCGTCGCCCACGACGAGGCCGCGTACGACTGGTTCTACAACGTGATCTCGAACCCGATCCTCTGGTTTCTCCAGCACTACCTCTGGGAGCTCGCGCAGACGCCGCGGATCGACCAGGGCGTCTACAACGCCTGGGAGGAGGGGTACGTCCAGGTCAACGAGACGTTCGCGGAAGCCGCGCTCGCTGAGCTAGAGCTGGAGCCGGACTCACCCGTTCTGTTCCACGACTACCACCTCTACCTCGCGCCCCGATTCGTGCGGAAGCGCGCGCCGGATGCGTTGATGACCCACTTCGTGCACATCCCTTGGCCTCAGCCCGACTACTGGCACGTGCTCCCCCGTCCGATGCGTCGTGCGGTTCACGACGGGCTGCTTGCTGCGGACGTCGTCGGCTTCCACACGCATCGCTGGCGCCGGAACTTCCTACGCTCCGCAATCGACCTTGTCGGCGCCGTTTGCGAGTTCGAGGAGGGACTTGCCTCCCACCGAGGCCACCGCACGCTCGTGACCCATCACCCGATCTCCGTCGATCCCGCCGAGTTCGAGGAGATCGCTGCCAGCGACGCGGTCCAAGCCGCCGAGCGGGAGATCGTGGAGCGCAGGCCCGAGAAGCTGATCGTCCGCGTCGACCGCACGGACCCCTCGAAGAACATCGTGCGGGGCTTCCGCGCGTTCGAGCTCTACCTCGAGCAGCATCCCGAGATGCACGGCCGGGTCGGGATGCTCGCGCTGCTCGATCCGTCGCGGCAGGACATTCCCGAGTACACGGAGTATCTCGGCGCGATCCAGCGAACTGTACGGGAGGTCAACGATCGTTTTCAGACGGAGGGTTGGATCCCGATCGACCTTCGGATCGAGGACGACTTTCCGCAGTCCGTCGCCGGCTACAAGCAGTTCGACGTGCTGTTCGTGAACCCGATCTTCGACGGCCTCAACCTCGTCGCGAAGGAGGCTCCGCTCGTGAACGAGCGCGACGGCGTCGTGATCCTGTCCGAAAACGCCGGTGTGCACGAGGAGCTCGCGGAATGGGTGCTCACGGTCAATCCTTTCGACCTCGCGGCGCAGGCCGACGCGATCGATTCGGCTCTTCGGATGCCCGAAGCCGAGCGCCGCGAACGACTCGAGGGGATTCGCGCACACGTGCGAGAGCACGACCTCGCGGCCTGGATCGAGGCGCACCTGGCCGTGCTCGACCGCGTCACCGCACGGGTCACCTAGCGATACTTCGCTCCATGGACGAGCTCTCGCACGTCGACACCGGCGGCTCTGTCCACATGGTCGACGTCGGCGACAAGCCGCATTCGCGCCGTCGTGCGACGGCACGGGCGAGCCTGCGGATGGGATCCGGGACAGCGACGCGCCTCCGCGAGCTGCCGAAAGGGGATGCGCTCGTGACGGCGCAGCTCGCAGGGATCATGGCTGCGAAGCGGACCGCAGACCTGATCCCACTCTGCCATCCCCTGCCGCTCTCGCACGTCGACGTGGCCCTCGAGGTCCGGGACGACGAGGTCGAGATCGTCGCGACGGTCGAGACGACCGCGCAGACGGGAGTGGAGATGGAAGCTCTCGTGGCGGCCTCCGTCGCCGCCCTGACCGTTTACGACATGGCAAAGGCCATCGACGACGGGCTGGTCGTGAGCGAGGTGCGCTTGCTCGAGAAGACGAAGGTGGAGCCCGCTTGAGGGCGGCCGTCCTCACGGTCTCGGACGGCGTCTTCGCCGGCTCCCGCGAGGACGCGAGCGGCAACCTGCTCGCGGGGCTGCTCGCCGGAGACGGCTACGAGGTCGAACGCCGGGTCGTTCCGGACGACCGCGATGCGATCGCGGAGGCGATCGCCGAGCTTGCGAACGACGCCGAGCTCGTCCTGACGACAGGAGGAACCGGCGTCGCGCCGCGCGATGTGACGCCGGAGGCGACCCTCGAGGTGATCGACCGGGCCGCACCCGGAATCGCCGAGGCAATCCGGGCCGACGCCGTGGCGAGGACGCCGCACGGGCTGCTCTCCCGCGGCACCGCCGGAATCCGCGCCCGGACGCTGGTCGTCAATCTGCCCGGCTCCCCGGGGGGGTGCCGCGACGGGTTCGCCGTGCTCCGGCCCGCACTCGCCCATGCGCTCGAGCTGCTCGCGGGCGAAGAGACGGCGCATCGGCAGACGTGAACACCACCGTCGCTTCGTATCCGCGCCGCTTCGCCTCGCTGGTCAAGATCGAGCACACGGTCTTCGCCCTGCCGTTCGCCTACGTCGGCGCACTGCTCTGCGTCCACAGGATCCCCTCCGCGCACGATCTCGTCTGGATCACCCTGGCGATGATCGGCGCCCGCTCGCTCGCGATGGGCTTGAACCGGCTGATCGACGCGCGGATCGACGCGCGCAATCCCCGGACGGCGTCCCGCGAGCTGCCGAGCGGCCTGCTGACACGCGCGCAGGTGGTGATCTTCTGCGCGGCGTCACTCGCCCTGTTTCTCGTGGCTGTCTTCCAGCTCGATCCGATCGTTCGCTGGCTCTGGCCGATTCCGGTCGCGGCATTCGTCGTCTACCCGTACCTGAAGCGCTGGACCTGGCTGTGCCATGCGTGGCTCGGCGCCGTCGACGGGCTCGCCCCGGTCGGGGCTTGGATCGCGATCACCGGCAGGCTTCCCTGGCCGGCGTGGGCTCTCGGCGGCGCCGTTGCATGCTGGGTCGCGGGATTCGACCTCTTCTACTCGCTCTTCGACGTCGAGGTCGACCGCGAGCAGGGTCTGCGCTCTTTCGCCGCAGACTTCGGGCAGCGGCGTCTGTTCTGGGCGGCTCGTCTCGTTCATCTGGCGACCGTCGCGCTGCTCGTGGGGGTCGGGCTCGGCCTCCATCTCGGCGTGCTCTACTGGCTCGGTGTTGCGGCGGTTGCCGCGTTGCTCTCCTATGAGCACGCACTTGTTCGACCCGGCGACCTGCGGCGGCTGAACGCAGCGTTTTTCACGATGAACGGCGTCATCAGCGTCGTCTTTTTCGGCTTCGTGCTTGCCGAGGCCGCATGATGCGAGTCGCCGCGCTCTACGACATT
>JBARRS010000122.1:0-19133 GCA_049644345.1 Gaiellaceae bacterium | reverse complement strand
GCTGCAAGTTCGTGCGCGACCAGGTCGAAGCCGAGCTCGCCGACGCGGGGTTCCGGCTCGAGCACTGGTGGCTGGACGGCGGCAATCGGTTCGCCGTCTCGCTCTCCTTCGCCGCGTAGCCTCCCCGGGTGGACCGACCGCGCCGTGCCGGCCTCGGCTACGCGATGGTGCTCACGGCGGCGACGCTGTGGGCGCTCAACGGCACGATCTCGAAGGTCGTCCTCGCCTCGGGCCTGTCCCCTCTGCGGCTCGCCGAAGCGCGTTCGACCGGCGCCGCCCTCGCGTTCCTCCTGGCGATCGCGCTCACCCAGCGCGGGGGCCTGCGGCTCCGGTTGCGCGAGGTGCCGTGGTTCGTCGTCTTCGGCGTTTGTGGGCTCGCGCTCGTCCAGGTCCTCTACTACATCGCGATCCACCGGCTGAAGATCGGAGTCGCGCTGATCATCCAGTACCTCGCGCCGGTGCTGGTCGCGCTGTGGGCGCGCTTCGTCGTTCATGAGCCGGTTCGGCGTCGCATCTGGGTCGCGCTCACGCTCGCGCTCGCCGGCCTCGCCGTAATCGTCGAGCTGTGGCGCGGGATCGAGCTGAACAGCGTCGGCGTCGCGGCTTCGCTGGGAGCCGCGGTCGCGTACGCGCTCTACATCCTCATGGCCGAGCACGGGGTCGGGGATCGCGACCCGGTCTCGCTCCTCTGCATCGGTTTCCTCGTCGCGACCGCGTTCTGGGCCGTCGTTCAGCCGTGGTGGTCCTTTCCGGGAATGGAGGTCGCGAAAAGCGTCTCCTTGCGCGGACATCTCGCCGGCGCCCACCTGCCGGTCTGGGTCCTGATCGTCGCGGTGGTCGTGCTCGGGACGATCGTGCCCTTCGTGCTGCTCGTCGGCTCGCTACGTCACATTCCCGCGACGCGCGCGGCGATCGTGGCGATGCTCGAACCGGCAGCCGGGGCGTTCGTCGCCTGGGCGTGGCTCGGCGAGTCGCTCGGCACTGCGCAGCTCGTCGGCGGCGCCGCCGTGCTCGCCGGAATCGTGTTGGCCCAGACAGCGCGCTGAGACTTTGGTATAAACCGCGGCTTCGTCTTGCGAAAGCTACTTCTAATTCCGATCTTCGCGGTTTTCGGAGTGGGTTTTCTGGCGCCGACCGCCTCGGCTCGGGGGGTACGGCTGACGAGCTCCGAGGGAGCGCTCCTCCGGGTGATCAACAGCGTCCGCGCGCAATCCGGGCTCGCGCGCCTGCGTCCCGACGCGCATCTCGAGCGGGCGGCCCGCGCGCACTCGACCGACATGCTCCGGCGCGGGTACTTCGACCACGGCGACTTCGCCGCCCGGATGTCCCGCTTCGGTTGTCGCGGGCCGTACCTCGGGGAGAACCTCGCGTGGGGAACGGGCCGCCTGGGCCCCGCCGAGGTCGTACGCATGTGGCTAGCGAGCCCGGGGCACCGCGCGAACCTCCTCCACCCGGGACTGCGCCGCCTAGGCGTGGCGACCCCGACCGGCAGCTTCGAAGGCTACGGCGTGAGCACCGTCGTCACCGCGGACTTCGCGGGCAGCTAGCTCACTCTCGCGTGCGAGGATTATTCGCGCTCGAGGAGCTCGCGTAGCTCCGCGATCTTCTCCCGCCGGAGATCCTCGCGCTCGCCGAGCTCGACCCGAGCGAGCAGGTCGCGCACGAGGGGGGCGAGCTCGACAGGATTGAACGGCTTCGTCACGTAGTCGACGCCGCCCACATCGAGGCCGCGGGCGCGGTCGCGCACTTCCGCCCGAGCCGTCAGGAATACGATCGGGATCGTCCGCGTCTGGTCTCCGGCGAGGAGCTCTTCCGCGACCTGCCAGCCGTCGAGCCCGGGCATCATCACGTCGAGCAGGATCACGTCGGGCGACGTCTCGCGCGCCTGCTCGAGGCCGCTCCGTCCGTCGCCGGCCTCGACGACCTCCATGCCCTCCGCCTCGAGGTTGACGCGGCAGAGGAGCCGGATCGGGGCCTCGTCGTCGATTACGAGTACTCGCGTCATCGCAAAAACAGGTGGCTATACCCGCTCGAAAACCGTCTCAGTCGCCCGCCGCCACCCGCTCACGCGCCGCCGGTAGCTCGAAGATGAAGCTGGACCCATGCCCTTCGCGCGAATCGACCCAGATCCTGCCGCCCATGGCGGCCACCAGGCCCTGGGCGATGAAGAGCCCCAGACCGGTACCGCCGCCGGGGGTCTCGCGGCCGGTCGACTCGGCGCGGTAGAACTTCGTGAAGATCCGCTGCTGCTCGCCTTGCGGGATCCCGATCCCCTCGTCGACGACCTGTACCTCCACAGCCTCCCCGTTGCGGCGCGCCCGCACCGTCACCGTGCCGCCTGAAGGGGAGTACTTGACCGCGTTGTCTACGAGATTGTCCAGGATCTGCCGAAGCTTTTCCCGGTCGGCCGCCGCCGTCAGCGGTTCGTGTGGCAGGTCGACGACGAACCGGTGGCCGTTGAGCGCCAATGAGGACTTGGCATCCGCGACGACCTCCGAGACGACCGAGGCGATGTCCGTCGGCGCGAGGTGCACCTGGAGGTCGCCCGTGTCGAGGCGCGCGACGCTCAGCAGCATGTCGACGATCCGCGTCAGGCGCTCGGACTCCGAGGCGATGGAGCCGAGGAACGTCGTTCGCTCGTCCTCGCTGAAGAGCACGTCCTGGCGGAGCAGGGTTTCGGCGAAGCCGTAGATCGACGTCAGCGGTGTCCGCAGCTCGTGCGAGACCGTCGAGACGAACTCCGTCTTCATCTGCTCGACTGCCCGCTCTGCCGAGATGTCGCGGAAGGCGAAGATGCGGCCGGCGACGGCGCCGGCAGGATCGCGCATCACCGCCTCCGTCAGCGACAGCCAGACCTCCTCGCTGCCGCGCTGAATCGAGACGAGCCGGTCGCCGGCCGGGACCTCCTCGCCCGACTCCAGATTCCGCTGAAGCACGGTGACCGGAAGTCGACCGAGCGCCTCTGTCGCCGGGATACCCGTGATTCGCTCGGCGGCCGAGTTCCAGAGTACGACCTCGCCCTCACGGTCGACCGCGACGATCCCGTCGGCGATGTTGCCGAGAATTGCGCCGCTCCGCTCACTCTCGAGCGCGACCTGCTGGTAGAGCTCGGCGCCGGAGAGGGACGATGCGGCCGTGCCGGCGAGCGCAAGCAGCGCCTCGATCTCCTCTTCCCGCCACTCGCGGGGCCTTCGGGAGTAGACGGAGAGGACGCCGAGCAGCGTCCCGTCGGGGCTCAGGAGCGGGACGCCGAGATATCCGGCGTGCGTCGCGAGGATGGGGTCGGCCTCGCGCAGCCGAGCGTCTGTGCCGGCGCCGCCGAACGCAAGCGGGGCGCGGGACTGGACGACGTCGCCAGCGAGCCGCTCCGTCGAGGGGATCCGAGCACCGAGCGTGCCCTCAATACCCTCGCCGCGCACGGCGGCGACGGCGAGCTCCTCGCCCTCGAGCAACCGGATTGCGGCGGCGTCCGCGTCGAGCAGGTCCGGAGCCTGGTCGACGACCTCGTCGAGCACGGCCGCGGGATCGAGCTCGGTCGTCAGCGCCGCCGCTGCGCTCGCAAGCTGCTGCGCAAGCGCCCGCGCGCGGCGCTCGCTCTCGAACAGCTCGCTCCGCTCGAGTGCTCCCCGGGCGGCTCCGGCGAGACTCTGCGCGAGCTCCAGGTCGGCGTCGCTGAACCGGCGCTCGCCTGCGAAGAAGACGAGCACGAGCCCCGCTTCGTCACCGCGCGGGGCCTCGACGGGCACGGCGAGCAGCGATCCGTAGCGCGCGTCCGCGAGAACACGCTGCCAGCGGTCGTCGAAGCGCTCGTCTCCTGAGAGACTCGCAGCCGCGAGCGTTCTGCGAGTTCGAGCACAAGTCGGCAAGGGGTCCTCCGGACTGCCCAGGCCCTGCTCGAGGAAGCTCGCGAGCTTACGCGGGACGTCGTGGGAGCCGACGAAGCTCAGCTCGCCGGCCGTGGGCATCAGCACCGCTGCGGACGAGCCGCCCAGCGACTCGGCGGCTGCCTGCGCAAGCGCGTTCAACGTCTCGGCGAGCGAGATCGGCTCGCCCAGGACGGAGGCGACACGGGAGAACCCGCGCTCCAGCCGCGCCTGGCGGGAGCGCTCCTCGAAGCTCTCGGCGTTGCGAAGGGCCGCAGAAGCGAGCCCGGCGAAGGTCTCCAGCAGCTCCGCGTCGGAGCGGGTGAAGCGCCGGTCACGGTCGCGCGTGCCGACTCCGAGGGCGCCCCGAATCTGTCCCGACCATGTCATCGGTGCCACGATCGCGCCGGCGAAGCCCTCGTACACGGCATGCGGAACTGCTTCTTCGATCTGGTCGTACTCGGTCGAAAGCGCGGGCGCCCCGGCCGCGATCGCACGGCCCGCAAGGCCCCGGTCGGCCGGGAACTCGAAGCCGACGATGCCCTCGAGACCGTGTGCAGCGGCGCAGCGGAGGACGCCGCTCTCGGCGTCGAGGAGGTAGCAGTCCGCCGCCTCGCATTCGAGCAGACGCGCGACCTCGTCCACGAGACGCTGGATCACGGCCTCGAACTCGAGCTCGCTCGTCAGCACCTGCGAGGCGCCCAGCAGCGTCGTCTGCTGGGCGAGCCGCCGCCGGTTTTCCTCCAACAGCCCGGCGGTATGGATCGCGAGCCCGAGCTCGCGGGCGACGGCCTCGATCAAGCCGACGTCTGCCTCCGACCACGGCCCTGGCTCAGGCCGGTGCAGGCCGAGCACGCCGATCATCCTGTCGAAGACGATGATCGGCGTCGCGAGCACGGAGCGGCTGCCCAGCTCGAGCAGCGTCTCGCGGGTCCCGAGGGTGGGGTCGTCGAGCTCCGGAGCGGTCTTGACGTCCTCGACCGCGACGCTCCGGCGCTCGCGCGCGGCGAGGTTCGAAACGGGGAGGTTTTCCGCCATGCCGCCGATCGGGCGCAGCCCCTCTCCGAACCACTCGGCGCGCAGCGGCAGCGACTCACCGGGGCCGCTCAGGCGGATGAAACAGCGCGAACCGGCGAGGGCCCGACCTGTCTCGACCACCGCCACGCGCATGACGGCGTCGAGGTCGAGCACCGACCGGGCCCGGCGGGAGATCTCGGCGACCAGCCGCTCGCGCTCGAGCGCTCGGTCGAGTGCTGCCGCCGAGCGCGTCCGCTCGATCGCGATCGCCGCCTCGGAGGCAAGCGCCTGCATCAGCGTCACCTCGTCGGAAGTGAACGCCCGCTTCTCGGTCGTCGGGGCAACCACGAGCACGCCGACGACGCGCTCGTCGGTGATCAGCGGGATCCAGGCGCCGCTCTGCGCCTCCGTCGCCTCGACCATCCGCTTGCTCGCGACGGGCGAGGCGGCAAGGTCGTAGATGACGAGGGGGGCGGCGCCGAAGTACGCGCTCGCGGTGGCGGACGGCTCGCGGTGAAGATCGATGCGGACGGTTGGCCACCAGTCGACGTCCCGCCCGTTCTTGCGGGCGACGAGCCCGACGGCCTCGCGCTCCGCCTCGATCAGCATCAATGCGGCGAAGTCGACTCGGAGGAGACCGGCGACCTCGTCGAGGAGGACTCGTCCCGCGCCGACCGGGTCCTGCGTGCGCGCGAGCGCGTTCGAGACGGCGGCGACGGCCTCGAGCTCACGGTCGCGCGTCGAGACGAGCTCTTCTGCTTCGCGCGCGCGAGGGCCGCTCATCAAGAGGAGCGCGGGCTCGCGCCAACGGGAGAGGAAGAGCAACGCCGGGAGGAGAGCGACGAGCGTGCCGGCGAAGGCGGGCCAGATGTGGGAGCCGATCGGCCGCTCGTCGTTGAGGACAGAGATGCCGTAGACGAGCGCCGGAACGCCGACGCAGGGGAAGAGCAGCGCGAGCGCGAGATCTGGCAGCGTGACGCGGCCGCGCTCGCGCCAGAGCGTCGGCGCGACCGCAGCGGAGACACCGAGATACGCCGCTGCGAGGACGAGCAGCGGCACGGCGTTGAAGAAGACCGCCTGTTTTTCGAGGCTCACTGGGCTTGAGTGATGATAGGCCGGTTCCTCCCGCTTTCAAAGATAGGCCGACCGGCCTATTGGAATCGTCACTCCAGCGCTATAGCGTCAATCGCACTGGGCGATGCGCACCGCGGTGCGTACCTGGCCATTTACCGCGGTGAGCACTAGAGAGGCCCGCCGCGCCACCCCCCAAGCGGCGGGCCTTCTCGTTTCGACGGTTCACTCCGAAGGCGGCGATGTCCCGCAGCTACCATCGAGCCCGGTGGTCAAGCGCGTGCTCCTCGCCTCCCCGCGAGGCTATTGCGCAGGTGTGGAACGGGCGGTCGAGACGGTCGAGCGCGCGTTGGATCTGTATGGGCGTCCGGTCTACGTCCGCCGGCAGATCGTCCACAACGCGCATGTCGTCCGCGACCTCGAGCGACGTGGCGCCGTGTTCGTCGAGAGCGAGGACGAGGTTCCGGAAGGGGAGCTGACGGTCTTGTCGGCTCACGGGGTTGCCCCGAGCGTCTATGCGAATGCGGCCGCACGGCGGCTGCGGACGATCGACGCCACCTGCCCGCTGGTGACGAAGGTGCACGTCGAGGCGCAGCGGTACGCAGCAGAAGGGTCGACGGTGATCTTGATCGGACACGCCGAGCACGAGGAGGTGATCGGGACGATGGGCGAGGCGCCCGACGCGACGGTGATCGTCCAGTCGGTGGAGGAGGCCGAGCGGCTCGAGGTGTCGGACCCGGAGCGCCTCGCGTACATCACGCAGACGACGCTCTCGGTCGACGAGACCGCGGAGATCATCGCCGCGCTGCGGCGGCGCTTTCCACGCATGCGCGGGCCTCAGAAGGAAGACATCTGCTACGCGACCACGAACCGGCAGCGGGCCGTGAAAGAGCTCCTGCACGAGGTCGAGCTGCTGCTCGTGATCGGCTCGGCCAACAGCTCGAACTCGAACCGGCTCGTCGAGGTCGGGCGCTCGGGAGGGATCGAGTCGCATCTGATCGACGACGAGCGCGGGATCGACGAGCGCTGGCTGGAGCACCCGGAGACAGTGGGGCTGACCTCGGGTGCTTCGGCGCCGGAGAGCCTGGTCACGCGTGTCTGCGATTGGTTCCGCGCCAGAGGCGTAACCGACATCGGGCCTATGCGCTCGGTCTACGAGGACGTGGTCTTTCGCCTCCCGGTCGAGCTGCGTCGAGCAGCCGGCTCGACTGCGTAACCGCTCCCTCCCGGGGTCAGACCCCGTTACGGAACTGCAACATCGGCGGCGTCCTCCACGAATGCCCGGAGGCGGGCTCGAGCACGTCCACGATTGGCGCCGAAGAGCGAGAGCAACCACTCGTGAGCGAGGAACGAAGGGCACGGCGCTCGACCGAGAACCGCGGCGTAGCTACTCCACCGCCATGAGGCAGGATCGCGGCATGCGCCGGCCCGAACCGGGTTCAGCGCCAGGTACCGGCACAGTTCGACAAGGTGCGCATCTCGCTCGATCAGCACGGAGAAGTAGCGGCTTTCGAAGACGTGCCCCGAGCTCCCGTGTTTGCGGTTGAACCCCTGTCCGTACTGACCGTTGAGCCTTTGCATCCCTCGAGCGAGGTCGGGCTCCGGAGTCCTGATCAGCAGGTGGTAGTGCGTAGACATCAGGCAGTAGGCGTGACAGAGCCAGTCCTGCCGATGGCACACCTCGGCCAGCTTCTTGAGGAAAGTGATCCGGTCGTCGTCGTCGCGGAAAAGCGGCAGCCGAGCGACGCCGCGGGCCGTGACGTGATACGCGGCGCCGGCGATCTGCATCCGCGGCCTTCGCGCCATTTCTTCGGCTAGTAGACCAACACGGCCGCCGCGGTGTTCGGCAGCGTTCGCCTTCCGTGACTGCTTTGCGTCAGTTCTTCGACGGGGTCTGACCCCGGCGAGGGCGCTACGCTTTCGCGATTGCGGGCTCGGCTCGGCCGCCGTCGGTCTCGATGCGGACCGCCAGCGTCTCCTCCTTGATCCAGTCCGCGTGGCGGAGGAGCTCCGACTGCGACTCCGGCAGCGTGACGACGATCCGATCCGTCAGCTCGTAGCCGGCCTCTCTCCGCATCAGGTTGATCTGGTGGATCAGGTCGAGCACCTGCCCCTCGAGCTCGAGATCAGGGTCGAGCCTGGTGTCCAGGGCAACGGTCACGCCGTCCCCGAAAGCGACCGCCCAACCCTCCTTGCCCCGCTGCTCCACGAGCACCTCGTCGGGGCCGAGCTCCTGCCCCGCAGCGCGAAACCGGCCGCCGTCGAGCTGCTCGAACTCTCCCGCCTCGAGCGCCGCCCGCACGGGGCCCAGCTCCCGCCCCAGCTTCGGCCCGAGCACAGGAAGGTTCGGCTTGAGGCGGAGCTCGGTCGCCTCGACCGGCCCGAATTCCACCTCCTTGACACGCAGCTCGTCGGCGATCTCGTCGGCGTGTCCGCGCGCCCTCTCGGCGCCTTCGACGACGAGCTTGCGAAGCGGCTGCCGCACCTTCAGGTTCCGCGACTGGCGCGCTTGATGCCCGAGGCGGACGACCCGGCGCACCTCCTCGACCTCGCGCAGCAATGCCTCGTCGCGCTCGCCCGGCTCCGGCCAGCCGGCAAGGAACACCGACTCCGGCGCATTGTCGGCGCGCAGGATCGCCCAAAGGTAGTCGGCGAGGAACGGCATCACGGGCGAGATCACGCGGACGGCCTGGACGAGCGCGAGCCAGAGCGTCGAGAGCGCAGCCTGGTCGCCGTTCCAGAACCGGCGGCGCGAGCGCCGGATGTACCAGTTCGAGAGGTCGTCGACGAAGCGCTCGAATCCTCTCACGACGTCCGGCGTCCAGAAACGGTCGTACGCGGCCGTCAGCTCGTCGACGAGCTCATCGGTCCGGGCGAGCAGCCAACGGTCGAGCGGCGCCAAGCCCGCCGCCGGGGGCGCCTCACCCGGCGTGAAGCTCTCGATGTTCGCGTAGTCGACGAAGAACCTGACCGAGTTCCACAGCGTCAGCAGCCGCCGCTTGACGTCCTCCGCGATCCCGTGGCCGAAGCGAAGCGTCTGACTCGGCGGCTGCTCGCAGAAGATCCACCGCATCACGTCCGCGCCCATGTGATCCAGCGCCTCGTTCAGCTCGATCGCGTTGCCCCACGACTTGTGCATCTCGCGGCCGGTCTCGTCCAGCACCTTTTCGTAGGTCAGCACCTGCCGGTACGGCGAGCGCCCGTCGAGCGTCACGGACATGAAGGAGGTCGCGTAGAACCAGAGCCGGATCTGCTCGCGCATCTCAGAGACCCAGTCCGCCGGGAACCACTGCTCCCAGTAGGCGTGGTCGGGCAGGTCGGCCCCGGACAGGCCGGCCGCAGCGCCGGTCGCGTATCCGCCCGGCACCCACTCCGGGTTTTGCCAACCGAGCGTCGAGAAGTGGACGATGCCGGCGTCGAGCCACGCGTCTCCGACCTCCGGGATCCGTCGTACCTCCTCGCCGCAGGCCTCGCACCGCACCGGCACTTGGTCGATCCACGGCCGGTGCAGCTCCTGAAGCTGTTCGAGCCCACTCGCCGCCCGCTCCTCGAGCTCCCCTTTCGAGCCGATCACGTTCAGCACCCCGCACTCGCAGGGGTAGAAGGGCAGCGGCAAGCCGAAGTACCGCTTGCGCGAGATGTTCCAGTCGTCCATGTTGCGGAGCCAGTCGTCCATCCGCTTGCCGTACTGCGGTGGCGTCCATTGCACGGTGGCGTTTGCGTCCAGCAGCGGTTGCCTGATCTCGTCGCAAGAGATGAACCAGTCGTCGACGACACGGAAGACGAGCGGCGTCCCGCAACGCCAGCAGATCGGATACCGGTGGACGATCGAGCCCGCCTCGAGCAAGAGGCCGCGATCACGAAGGGACTCGATCACCGGTAGCTCGACATCGTCGGTCGTCAGCCCCTCAAGCTCGCCGTATCCCGGGAGCATACGGCCCGACTCGTCGATCGGCATCACTACGGGCAGGTCGTGCAGGCGCGAGAGCTCGAAGTCCTCGGCGCCGCAGCCCGGCGCGATGTGCACGATGCCCGTGCCCTCCGTCATCGAGACGTCCTCCCAGGGGATCACCCGGTGGACGACGCCCTCCTGCGCCGGCAGATGGTCGAACGGCCCCTCGTACTCGAGCCCGACGAGCTGCTCGCCGCGCACCCTCTCCTCGAAGTGCTCGTCCGGGTATCGCTCGACCGCGACCCATTCGCCGACGTCGCGCCGGCCGTACTCGGCGTCCGGCTTCACAGCCGCGGCGACGTTCGCGGGCAACGTCCACGGCGTGGTCGTCCAGACGACGAGCGACTCGTCGCGCCCCCGCAACGGGAAGCGCACGTACAGCGAGGGATGTTCGAGCTCGCGGTACTTGTCCTCACCCGCCTGCTCGTGCTGCGAGAGCGAGGTGCCGCACCGGGGGCACCACTGCGTCGAGCGGTGCCCGATGTAGAGCCACCCCCGCTCGTGGACCGTCTTCAGGAACCGCCAGATGTACTCGATGTTCGCGTCCGAGAACGTCAGGTAGTCGTTGCCCCAGTCCATCCACTGTCCAAGGCGCTTCGACTGCTCGGTGATCACGCCGACGAAGTGGGCGACGCGCTCCTTGCACCGTTCCGTGAACTCGGCGATCCCGTACGCCTCGATCTCCCGCTTCGAGTTCAGTCCGAGTTCCTTCTCCACCTCGACCTCGACCCAGAGGCCCTGACAGTCGAAGCCGTTCTGGTAGCGCCCGTCGTAGCCGCGCAGCGCCTTGTAGCGTTGGTAGACGTCCTTCAGCGTCCGGCCGTGGCCGTGGTGGAGGCCGGCCGCGTTGTTGGCGGTGATCGGGCCGTCCATGAAGCTGAAGCGCGGGCCGCCACGATTCTGCTCGCG
This sequence comes from Gaiellaceae bacterium, assembly GCA_049644345.1. Classification (GTDB taxonomy): domain Bacteria; phylum Actinomycetota; class Thermoleophilia; order Gaiellales; family Gaiellaceae; genus JBARRS01. Next base: position 8,321 of record JBARRS010000122.1, on the reverse strand, counting down.
CAGGCGCTCGAACACACGCTCGCGCTCCCACCACTCGAGAATCCTGCGCTCGAGCGAAGGATGGTCCGGCACGGACGGCAGCGGCGGGAAGGCCTGGCCCACCCAACCGATTCTAGAGTGGGAACACGTGCGCCCCGGGGCGCGTTTCAATGAGGACGACACCAGGAAAGGACGACCCTGAATGGCCACGGCCGTGAAGACAGACAACTTCGAGCAGGAAGTCCTCCAGAGCGAGAAGCCGGTGATGGTCGACTTCTGGGCGGAGTGGTGCGGGCCCTGCCACGCCGTCTCGCCGGTGCTCGACCGCATCGCCGAGGAGCGCACCGACGAGCTCAGGCTCGTCAAGGTGAACATCGACGAGGAGCCCGAGCTCGCTCAGCGCTACGGGATCACGTCGATCCCCACGATCGTGTTGTTCAAGGGCGGAGAGCCGGCCGCGGCGGCGATCGGCGCGCAGCCGAAGGGCATGATCGAGAAGGCTCTTGGCTTGGCTGAAGCCGCGGCCTAGGCGCTGGAGCTAGTCGTCGCGGTCGTCGAGGAACGCGAGGAAGGCCGCGTGCTTGGCGAGGTAGAGCTCGAGCTCAGCGATGCCGACGCCGGCCCAGTCCTCGAGCCAGGTCTCGTCCAGATCGGCCTCGATTTGGTGGAGCCCGTGCGCGCTCATGAGCGGATGATCGGCAGGGCAGCAGACGGACGCATGGGCCGCACGGCCTAACTTTCGGGCCGGGTGGGCCTACTCTCCGCGCCGTCGCCGCACTGTTTCTAATCAATCTTCGCGCCGGCGCCAGGCGTCTAGCGCCCTGGCGACACTGTCAAACGCGAGCTCGCCCTTCGGGGGCAGCTCCTCCGGCCCGAACCAGCCGAGCTCGGCGACATCGTCGGCGGGCCTCGGCTTCCCTGCGACGACGCGCGCGGTCCAGCACAGGTTCATCGTGGACTGCGCCGTCGAGTCGCCGCCGTACTTGTCCATCCAGACTCCGAGGAAGTCGAGCGGCTCGATCTCGAGTGACGTCTCCTCCAGAAGCTCCCGGCGAAGCGCGTCGAGCGGATGCTCGCTCTCCTCCACGAAGCCGCCGGGCAGATCCCAGGCGCCGAGAAACGGGTGGATCGCGCGCTTCGTCAGCAGCACGCGGCCGCGCTCGTCGACGCAGACGGCGGACGCGGTGGGCTTCGGGTTGGCGTACGCGACGAAGCCGCAGGCGGGACAGGAGACGCGGCCGGCGGCGTGGTCGAGCGCCGTTCGGCAGCGCGGGCAGAACTGCGAGCCTTCGAGCTCGCCCACTCAGCCACAATAGACGCGCGTGAGTCCACGATTCGTACCGGCATCGGTAACCGAGCTCTCGCGCGTGCCGCTGCTCGCCTCGCTGCCCGGTGAGATCCTCTCGAAGCTCGCCGCGAAGATGGACCGTCACCAGGTCGCTCCCGGGCAAGCGGTCTTCCACGAAGGCGACCAGGGCGACCGCTTCTACGTCGTCCTCTCGGGACTGTTCACGGTCAGCCAGCGCGAGCTCGGCCCGCGGCGCGTACTGCGTCCCGGCGACTACTTCGGCGAGGTCGCGCTCGCGATGGGTATCCCGCGGACGATGGAGGTGCGCGCGCTCGCACCGGCGACGGTGGCGAGCTGCGACGCGGCCACCTTCGACGAGTTCATCCGGCCGCTGTTCGCCGAGGACTAGCGCAGCTCGCCCGTGTGCCCGAGCGAGTAGCGGCCCGGTTGGGGCCAGACGCAAAGGCCGTGGGGCCCCTGACCGACGGAGATCCTGGCGAGCAACCGCCCGTTACGGGTCGAGATCGCATAGACGACGCCGTTGTAGCGGCCGGAGAGCCAGAGCACCCTTCCGTTGGCCGAGACGCCGCCCATGTCAGGGCTGCCGCCGCCGGGGATGCGCCACTTCGCCACGACCCTGCGGGTGCTGAAGCTGATCACCGAGATCGACCCCTCGCCACGGTTCGTCGCATACAGAAACCTTCCGTCCCGGCTTGGGTAGAGGCCGTGGACTCCTGCGCCGGTCCGCAGAAAGCCGATCACCTTCAGCCGGTCGCCGTTCAGCTCCCAGAGCCCGTTCGCGTGTAAGTCGGCGACGTAGAACACCCTGCCGTCCGCCGAGAGCTTGACGTCCTGCGGCATGCCCGCGCGACCGTCGGGAAGGTTGAGCACGCCGACGACGCGCTCGCGCCGCACGTCGACCTTGACGATCTGACCCGAGAACTCACAGCTTGCGAGCAGGTACCGCCCGTCCGCGGAGAAGTCCATGTGGTCGACTCCGACACAGGGGACGGCGAGGGACCGGTGCAGCCTGAAGCTGTGGGCGTCGCGAAAGTCGAGCCGCCGCAGCCGCTCGGCGACCACGATCGCGTAGCGCCCGTTGGGCGTGAAGTACATGTTGTAGGGGTCGTCGACCGGGATCGGCTTGCCCGGCCTTCCCGTCCGCGGATTGATCGGTGTCAGGCTGTTGCCCAGGTCGTTGGTCACGTAGAGGGTCTTCAGGTCATAGGCCGGAGTCACGTGCTGAGGTAGCGCACCGACCGGGAAGTGCTCGACGATCTTGTAGGTGCGCGGGTCGATCACGTCCACGGTCGCGCTCTGGCTGTTGGGGACGTAGATCCGCGGCAGGGCGGCGGCGGCGGTAGGAGCAAGCTCGTTTGCTCGGTCGAACGCGTAGATGTTGACCTTCGCCGTGGCAGGGACGGCCGGACGGGAGGGCCGAGCCGAGGGCGCCGCGACGTGGGGGACGAGCGCACTGAGCTCCGACTCCGCGCCTCGGGCGCCGCGACCTCCGGCCAGGAGAATCCCCGTTCCGATCGCGGCGGCGGCGAGGTCGGAGCGAGGCGTCGAGAGGCGGCCGCCGGGCAGGATCCGCCGGGAGCCGAGGTCGACTGCGACCACACGGCCCGTTGCGCTGCCCACCGCCGCACCGCGACCGCCGATCACGTAAGCGACGTCACCGAGCGCCGCGGCCGCGGCGTGCGTCGTCGGGGCCGGCAGCCGCCCGATCCGGACGAGGCGACCGGTCGCAGGCAGAAACTCGAGCACCGTGTCGCTGGCAGTGCCGTTCGGAAGCGAGCCGCCGGCGATCACGAGCCCGTCGCCGACCGCCGTTACCGCGGCATAACGCACGGGTGACGGCAGGTGTGCGACGACGTGTGGGGCCGCCCCCGGTCGCCACGCGACGATCGTGTCCAGCCAGCGGCTTCCCGTATAGCCGCCCACGACGTACGCCATGCCCTGCACGGAGGCAGCGGCCTGGTCGGAGCTCGGCGCCGGCAACCGGCCCGCGGTCGCCGTCGCGCCCGATCCGGCATCGACGCGGACGATCGCATCCGTCTGGCGGACGCCGCTGCCCCCGCCGAACAGGTAGACGGCGCCGCCCAGCCTTACCGCCGCTGCGTCATGGACGGCGGCAGGGAGCCGGCCGAGACGATGGGCGCCGCCCGCGCTTGCGACCAGAACCGTGTCGGTTGACGTGTCCTGCGCCGTCAGCCCGCCGAGCAGTATCTCGCGACCGCTGTCGAGCGCGGCGACGGCGGCGTCCTGAACCGGAGCGGGCAAAGCAGCAGTGCGTCGCTCGACAAGTCGAGGCGGTGCCGGCTTCGCCGTCAGGCGACCGAGGCGCTGACGGGCCGTGGCAGTGTGGGATCGAGTGAGCGACTTCGCCTTGCCGGAGCCCGACCCCCCGTCCGCCAGCACCCACCAGGCGAGCGCGAACAGGCCGACCCCGAGCACGAGCCCCACAGGCAGGAGACCGCGCCTGCGAGACTGCCGTCGACGCCGTTCGACCGGCGTGAGGGGCGACCGGCTCACGGGGTCTCCACCTTGATCCGTCGCGTCTGAACGCCGCCTGAACGCATGTCAGGCGGCCGGGAGCGACACGATGAATCGGCCTCCTTCCGGGCTCGGCTCGACGTCGACGTCACCGGACGCGCTGCGGGCGAGACGCCTCGCCAGCGCAAGCCCAAGACCCGCACCACCGGCGCCGTTCGCTCTGTACCCGGCCACGCCGCGGGTACCCGGCTCGAAGATCGATTCCCGCTCTTCGGGGGCAACGCCGGGGCCGTCGTCCTCGACGACGTAGCGAACCCTGGACGCGGCGCGCGCGAGCCGCACGCGGACGCTCCGCCGGCCGTAGCGGCAGGCGTTCTCGACAACAGGCTGGAGGATTCGCTCGGCGAGGTCAGCCTCGACTCCGAGCCGGAGCGGCATCGGTGGACGCACGGCAACGAGCTCGAGCTGGCGCTCCGCTGCGAGCCCCGCGACCGCCTCGATCGTCTGCGCGGAGACGGCGTACGCGTCTGCCGTGCCGCGTGCAACGGCGGAGTCATGCCTCGCGGCCGCCACGAGCGCGTCGACCGTGCGCGCCAGCTGCCGGGCATTGCTGTGCACGGTCTCGAGCACGGCGCGGTAGTCGTCGGGCCGCCGCTCACGGCGAAGCGCGACCTCGGACTCGGCGATCACGCGTGCGAGCGGCGTGCGAAGCTCGTGCGAGAGCTCCGCCGAGAACTGCTGCTCGCGGCGCAGGCTCGCCGCTAGGCGCTCGAGCAAGCGGTCGAGCGTGGCGGCAAGCTCGGTCACCTCGTCGTAGGGCTCGCCCAAAGAGAAGCGGCGGTCCACATCGTGCTCGCTCCACGCCGCCGCCTGGCGCGTCATCCGCGCGACGGGCCGCAGCGATGAAGCCAAAAGCCAGCGCGCGGCCAGCGCGACGACGAGCAGGAGCAGGCCGCCGAGCACGAGTGAGGCGACGAGCGCCGTGTGCTGCGTCTGCTCGTACGGCGCGAGGGACACCGCGGCGACGACCGTGCCGAGGCGGCGCCCGCGGCTCACGATCGGAGCGGCGTACAGGCGCGTGTCGGCGTTCGCGACGTCGTGCGTACCGCGCCTCCCAGCGAGGGACCGAGCCGCCGCAGCGACCCGCTCCCCGACGTGGGGTGCCTCGAGGGCGTGCTTACCCGCGAAGATCCAGGCCTGGGTGTCGACCGCTGCGTCGTCCGGAGTCTCGCCGACGACGGGCCTGCCGCCCGTCACGTGAACGAGGGCGAGCTCTGCCGAGACGCGGGCGTGCAGAACCTGGTCGGCGTTCCGCGAGAGGTTGTGCGAAAGAAGGAGGTTGAAGCCGGCGATCATCGCCGCCAGCGCGAGCGCCACCGCGACGACGACCGTGAGCAGAAGCCGGCTGCGGATGCTGCGAGGAGCCGGCAGGCTGCTCATCGGACGGCGTATCCCACGCCGTGGACCGTCGCGATCTCCGGAGCTCCGTCGAGCTGTCGGAGCTTCCGGCGGAGCCGGGCCACGTATACGTCGAGCGTATTGGATCGGACGATCGCCCCGTGCGGCCAGCCTGCCCGGACCAGCTCCCTCCGGCGGACCGCCTCACCTGGTCGGGCGAGCAGCCGCGCCAACAGCCGGAACTCCGTCGGCGTCAGCGCCGTCGTGCTCGGCCCGCAAGAAACGGCATGGGTGACGGGGTCGAGCCGCAGACCGACCGCCTCGACTGCGCCGTCGGCTCCAGCCCGACGAGCGAGCGCCTGTAACCGTGCTGCGACCTCGGCGAAGACAAACGGCTTCGTCACGTAGTCGTCGCCGCCCGCCTCGAAGCCCGAGAGCCGATCCGGCAGGGCGTCACGGGCAGTCAGAAACAGGACGGGCGCCTGGATACCCCGCGTACGGAGCGCCTGGCACAGATCGCGACCGTCGGCGTCCGGAAGTCCGATGTCGATAACGAGCAGCTCTGGCGCCTCGGCCTCCGCGCGCGCGAGCAGGTCCGCGCCGGTGCCGACTGTCTCGGCCTCGAATCCCTCCTCCGCCAGGCCACGCTCGAGCACTCGTCGGAGCTCGAAATCGTCCTCGGCAATCAATACGCGGGCACGCGTCATTCCTCCCGCAGTATGGCTCCAAGCGGCAGCCGCCGGATTCCTGCGGCTGCGAGAGCTGCCGCCACGCCGCCACCCACGACGGCTGCCGCCCCGAGACCGGCGAGGAACCCCCAGGGCGCCGCGAGATGGTCGGGCGGCGGGTCGAAGACATGCTGCAGCATCGCGACGAGCATCTCGGCCAGCAGCCAGCCGAGCAGGGCCGCAAGCGCAAGCGCAGCCCCCAGCACGAGCGCCGCCTCGGTCCAGAGAAAGCCTGCGATCTCGCGCAACGAGGCGCCGAGCGCTGCCATCGTCGCGAACTCCTGCCGTCGCTCCGCGAGAGCAACTGCGACGAAGAGCGCCATCGCGGCCGCCGCGAGCACCAGGGCGAACACTTCCTCGATCCTGCTGATCCCCCCGAGGTCGACCGTCGTGATCGAGCTGACCGTCTGGGCCGTCTGCCGGTGGATGTCCTTGACGAGGGTTCCGTCCGAGTGCGTCGCGGCAGCAACCCGTTGCGCGACCGACCCGGGGTCGCCGCTCGCCCGGACGAAGACCACATTCGGACCGGGGTCGTGCGTGGCCCGCTCGAGGTAGGTCAGGTTCGCGACCATGAACGAGTCGCGCGGGGCCGAGGGGAACTCCTGGACGACACCGACGACGTGGAAGGGAACCACGCGAAAGTGGCCTGTCGTCCGGTCGAGCGTGCGCAGCTTCAAGAGATCCCCCAGCCGCAGCGAGTAGTCACTGATCGTCTCCTTCGAGACGAGGACACCGTCCGGCGTCGAGCGAAGCCGGGCGAGGACGTGCGCGGCGGTGTCACCGACGAAATACGAGTTGCGGAGACTCGTGGCCCGGGTGAGGGTTCCGGCGTCGATCCCGAAGATGTCCTGGAGATCGGGGCCGACGTAGGCGTAGCTGTGATCGATCGCGGTGGTGCCGGCGACGCCGGGGAGATGCGCGATCCGACGCTCCAGCCCGTGCTTCCGAATCGTCCCGGGCGGTGCTGTGGCGACGACGTCGGCGCCGAGCGTCAGCCGGGCGTCGATCCGTGCCTGCTGGTCATACGTGGCGGAGAAGACTCCGAGGTTGACACCGAAGGCGAGCAGGAGCCCGACGACGAGCAGGCCGCGGTTGATGGCCGCGCCGCGGCGGCCGGCGCTGACGAGCAGGAATCCGCGCCATGACCGCGCTCGTCCGCCGGCGGCGCGCGAGGCGAGCCAGGCGAGCGCCCGACCTCGCAGCCGGACGAGCAGAAGCGTCGCCCCGAGCCAGAGGAGGGCTGGAGCGAAGAACATGTACACCGACAGCGAGAGCGTCGGGTTCGAGTCAGGGTTGACCACCGCCGAGAAGCCCGTGCGGGCGGTGAGCCAGTAGATGAGCCCACTGCCTGCGAGGCAGAAGACGTCGAGGTAGAGCCGCTCCCAGAGAGGGCGACCCTGCCGGCGGGTGCTGCGCCGCCCCTCGCTCACGCTTGCCCGGAAGACGTTGAGGCTCGCTGCAATCCGCGCGGCGGCAGCGCCGGCGAAGGCGAATGCGACGCAGATGCCGAACGTCGCGAGCACGCGCGTGCCGCCGATTCCACCACCCGAGCCCTCGAGGCGGACCGCCAGCAGCGCCGCGCCGGTGCCGAGGGCGCCGGCGACGAGCCCGATCGCAACGCTCTCGGCGGCGGCGAGGAAGAGCAGACTGCCGCGCGAGGCTCCGCGCGCCCGGAGGAGCGCGAGGTCGCGCCGGTCGCGCTCGACCGTGCCGAGAGCCGCCAGGTACGCGAGCGCCAGGGCGACAAGCGCGCCGGGCACGGCGAGCATGATGTAGAGCGTCTCGGCGTAGAGCGCGTCGCCGGTAGCCGAGTTGAGGCTGTCGGAGAGGTTGTCGACGAAGACAACCTGGCCGGGCAGAGAGCGCTCGACGGCATTGCGGATCTGATTCGCACGAGCGAACGCATGAGCAGGGCTCCCGCTCAAGGCGTGCGAATCGACCTGGGCCTGCACCTGCCACTGGACGCCGTTCTGAGCGCCCGGAACGGCGGCCGTGCCCGGCGTCGCCGACGTGATCGTCGGAAGCGTCGGGGCGAGCGTCCGCGCGAAGGTCTGCAGCGGCAGGATCGCGATGTCCGCGGGGGGCTGGGCGGGGGCCGGGCCGAGCAGCGGGTTGAGCGGCTGAAAGAGCACGTCCGGGGCGGTCACCAGCGCGACGCCGCTCACCCGGAAGCGACGCGGCGCGGCTCCCGGTCGAGGTGTGAGCCGGATCGTGTCTCCAGGCTGGACCTGGAGCGTCGCCGCGAGCTGCTGGTCGAAGACGATCTCGCCGGGCCGCAGCGACCCGCGCAGGAACCGAAACGTCCGGATGTGGTCGAGGTAGCCGGGCGGCACCGCCAGAATCGACCCGGCGCCGGAGCGGATCGTCCCGACGGCGGCCGTGTGGACTGCGCCGGCGAACGGCGCGGTTGCGACCGGCGCCGCCTCCAGGAC
>JBARRS010000121.1:0-3776 GCA_049644345.1 Gaiellaceae bacterium | reverse complement strand
CTTCCCGCACGCAAGCGGTCGCGTATCGAGGGTGCTCGTCGTCCCCGGCCAACGCGTGATCGCGGGCCAACCACTTGCGCTGCTCGACGACGGCGGATCAGCTGCCGGCGCCGTCCTGCAGGCGCGCTACGACGTTGCGACGGCGCTCGTCGAGCTGCGGCAGAAGCAGACGTCCGATCCGCTGAAGGGTGTTCCGGCGACGCCCGAAGAGCTCGCCGCGGGGGGGCTTGCCGTGGCGGCGGCACGGGCGCGACTCGCGCAGGTGACTGGACCGCCACGCCACGCGGATGTGACCGCGGCGCGGCTCGACCTAAAACGGGCAGAGGCAGACCTCGAGACTCTGATCGGGGGCCGGCCTGCCGCGCGAGCCCGGGCGATCGCGATCGCGAAGCGAACCGTCGAGCTCGCGCAGGAGCGACTCAGCAAGCTCCTCGCACCACCGGATCCTGCCGACGTGAGCGCTGCCGAGCTCGACGTGAAGAAGGCGGAGGCCGACCTGGCCGATCTCCAGCGGGCGCAGCCTCCTGCCTCACCGGAAGCGCTCGCAGCCGCGCGCAAAGCAGTCGACGCAGCGAACCTGAAACTTGCGAAGGTGCTCGCGCCTGCCCCCGCAGCGGACGTCACAGCCGCGCGACTCGAGCTCGACCGTGCCCGGGACGACCTGCTGAGACTCGAGGAGGGGCCCACGTCCACGGTGCTCGCAGCTGCACGCCAGGCCGTAGCCGCCGCCCGCGCAAGACTCGCTCAGCTGCTCGGGCCCCCGCTTCGCGCCGACGTCACGGCGGCCCGTCTCGACGTGCGCAAGGCGCTGGCCGATCTGGCCGTGCTCCGGTTGCGTGGCGGCCCCGCCTCGCCGTTCGACGTCGAGCTCGGCCGTCTCAAGGTCGAGGCTGCGCGCGCGAAGCTTGCGCTGGCGCGTTTCGACGAGCGCCAGCTGATCGTCCGCACGCCCTCGGCCGGCAGCGTCACGGGGCTGCTCACCGTCCCTGGAGCGCCCGTCGACGCTTCCACTCCGATTGCGACGGTGGCGGCTCTCCAGAGTCTCACCGTGAACGTCGACCTGAGCGAGTTCGACGTCGCGCGGGTGAGAGCAGGGCTGGCCGCGACCGTCAGCGTCGACGCTCTGGGCGGCCGGTCATTTCCGGGGCGAGTCCTCTTCGTGGGTCTGACCGGGGTCGACAACGGCGGTGTCGTCACCTTCCCGGTACGGGTCGCTCTGGGCCGGATCGCCGGGTTGAAACCCGGCATGAACGTGAGCGTCCGCATCATCGTCGCCCGCCGGCGCAACGTGGTGCGCGTGCCGCTCGAAGCCGTCTCTGGCAATGGGGCTGGACGCTCCACCGTGACCGTCCTCAGCGCCTCCGGCCGCGAGGTTTCCCAACGGGTGACGCTCGGACTCGCGAACAACAAGAGCGTCGAGATCGCACGTGGCCTCCGCGCCGGACAGCGCGTCCTGCTTCCGGGAAGCCAGGGTGGGTGACAACGGCGCGAGCGTGATCGAGCTCGCGGACGTGACGAAGATCTACCGAAGCGGCGACCTCTCGGTCGAGGCGCTCCGCGGCGTCGGCTTCACGGTTCGTGTGGGCGAGCTCGTCGCGATCATGGGCGAGTCGGGCTCGGGGAAAACGACGCTGCTCGCCATCCTCGGCTGCCTCGATCGACCCACCACCGGTTCCTACAGGCTCGTCGGGCAGGAGGTGTCGACGCTCTCTGAGACCCGGCGTGCTCGGGTCCGAGGCGGACGGATCGGCTTCGTCTTCCAGGCATACAACCTCCTACCCAGGTCGACGGCCTACAAGAACGTCGAGCTGCCGCTCGTGTATGCGGGCGTACCCTCGCACGAGCGCGGTCAACGCGTGCTCGACGCGCTTGCGGAGGTTGGTCTCTCCGACCGCGCCCACCACCTACCGACCGAGCTGTCGGGCGGCCAGCAACAGCGCGTCGCAATTGCGCGCGCTCTCGTCGGGCGGCCAAGCGTCGTTCTCGCTGACGAGCCGACCGGCAATCTGGATTCCTCGAGCGCGGAGGAAGTGCTCGCGGTCCTCGAGCGCTTGAATCAGCAGGGCTCGACCATCATCATGGTTACCCACTCCCGCGAGGTGGCCCAACACGCCTCGCGGATCCTGAGGGTGGCCGACGGCTTGATCGTCGGAGACGAACAGGTCGAGCAAGGGCGCGAGGCGGCGCATTGATATCCCTGCTCGAGCACTGGCGAATAGCGCTAGGCGCGCTCAGGGCGAACTGGTTCCGCGCAGTCCTGACCGCTCTCGGAGTCGTCATCGGGGTGGCTTCCCTGCTCGCCGTCTCCGCGGTGAGCGCCGGCGCCCAGGCCGGCGTCGCGAACAGCCTTCGGTTGCTCGGCGCGAACGTCGTGGTCGCCGACGGGGAGTTCATCACCGTCGGCACGGTGCAGACGGCGACCGATCGCGTGATGACGTCGGCGGACGCAGCGGCCATTGCGAAGCTGCCGATGATCACCGCGGTCGCGCCTCACCAGGACATCGAGGGCATCGTGGTCTCGGCCGGGCGCCAGAAGACGAACACATGGCTCGTCGGGATGGCACCGACGTACGCCGTGATCCATAACCGCACCGTGCGCGAGGGCCGCCAGATCTCGTCCTCCGACGTCACATTCGGGCGCAGCGTGATCGTGCTCGGCTCGGTCGCGCGGGAGAGACTCTTTCCGGGTCGCGACCCGATCGGAAAGACGGTCCGGGTCGGCAGCCACGAGTTCGAGGTGGTCGGGGTCCTCGACCGTAGAGGCACCCTTGGCGGCAACAACCTCGACAACCAGATCTTCATTCCGCTTCCGATCGCGACGCGAGTACTCCTCGGAGGGATCGACACGCGGAGCATCGACGTCCGGGTGCGGAGCGAGGCCGAGGTCAACGCGGCAATGGACGCGATGGGATCGCTGCTACGGCGCCAGCACCGGCTTCCGGCGTCCTATCCAGACGATTTCTCGATCGAGGATCAGGCGAGCGTCCTCAAGACGGCGCAGAGCGCGACGACGACCTTCCGCGTGCTCACCTTCGCCCTCGGCGGGATCGCGTTGCTCGTGGGCGGGATCGGGATCATGAACATGATGCTCGTCTCCGTGCGCGAGCGGACGAGGGAGATCGGCATCCGGAAGTCGGTAGGAGCCGACCCGCGGCGGATTCAGACGCAGTTCTTGATCGAGGCGGTTGTGCTGAGCACGCTTGGGGGCCTTGCCGGCATCGTCGCGGGAATCGCCGCCACGAGGATCATCAGCGCCCTTGTCGGTTGGCAGACGCTCATCGCGCCGGTTTCCGTCGTCCTCGCGTTCACTGTCGCGCTTGCCGTGGGTCTCTTCTTCGGCTTCTACCCGGCTCGCCGGGCGGCGAGGCTCGACCCCATCGCCGCGCTGCGGTACGAGTAGCCGAGAGGAAAAGCCCTTTCGTCCTCGCTCGAACGGCTGAGATCGCCGCGTCGGGCTCGGGCCATAAGCTTCGCACCAGTGGACGAGCAGGTGCTTCTCGTGGAGGACGACGCCTCCATCCGCGAGATCGCGACCCTCGGGCTGGAGCAGGCCGGCTTTCGCGTCACGGCGACCGGTGACGGGCGGGACGCCCTCATCCGCTTCCGGCAAGGGGCGTTCGATCTCGTCGTCCTCGACGTGATGCTTCCTTCCCTCGACGGTTTCGAGGTCTGTCGCGAGATCCGGCGTGAGAGCCAGGCGCCCATCGTCATGCTCTCGGCGCGCAGCGAGCTGCACGATATCGTCGTCGGGCTCGAGCTTGGAGCCGACGACTACG
>JBARRS010000120.1:0-1586 GCA_049644345.1 Gaiellaceae bacterium | reverse complement strand
CTGCAACATCGTCGTGATGTACGAGTAGAAGACCGGGGAGAGCAGGACGACCACGCCCAGCAGCACTGCCAGCCGCCGCCGCCGACGTCGGGCCGCCGCCTCCTGCCGCCGCGCCGCAAGTCTCGCCGGCGTTGCGGACACGGGCAGTGACTCGTCAGCGGGTAGCGGAGCACTCACGAGAGAGTGCTCACCGGCCTGCCGCCGGCGGCCAATTTCGATCACGGCTGGGCCGGATCCTAGCCTTTCGGGTCAAGGGCCTCGCCGAGAGCTGCCGCCGACGCGTCCGCTCGGGATTCGAGTCGGGCTCTACTGCGTGCTCGAGATCGGCCTGATGGTGATACTGGTCGCGCTCGGCGTCTTGAGCGTCACCTGGATGTCCGTCATCGCCGTATCGTGGCTCTATCGGCCGGCCTCGGCCGGTGAATCCTTGGATCCATGTGAGTGCCCACGGTGTAGCAAAAAGAGGAGGAAAACACGTGACGGAGCACGCGACAGGAACACGTGCGGAGTGGCTCGCGGCCCGGCTCGAGCTGCTGGAAGCCGAGAAGGAGCTGACCCGGCGCAGCGACGAGCTGGCGCTGCAGCGGCAGCGGCTCCCCTGGGTGCGGATCGACAAGGACTACCGCTTCGACACTGACGAAGGCAGCGCTTCGCTGGCGGACCTGTTCAGAGGGCGCTCCCAGCTCCTGATCTACCACTTCATGCTAGGGCCCGAGTACACGGCCGGCTGCCCGAGTTGCTCCGCGATCGCCGACGGCTACGACGGCTTCGTCGTCCACCTCGAGCACCACGACGTGACGATGATGGCCGTGTCGCGAGCTCCTATCGCTCACATCCAGGCCTACAAGCGCCGGATGGGGTGGAACTTCCCGTGGGCCTCCTCGCTCCCGAGCGACTTCAACTACGACTTCAACGTCTCGACCACCGAGGAGCAGCAACGCGAGGGCGTCGTCGAATACAACTTCCGGTCGCTGGACGTGAGACCGATCCTGGAAGCCGGTGACGAGGGGCCGCTCGCCGAGTTCGCGGCCTCGGTCGGAACTGACACGGCGGCCTTCACGCGCCAGGCACCGGGTATGAGCGCGTTCGCCCTTGAGGACGGTGTCGTCTACCACACCTACTCGGCCTATGCCCGCGGCCTGGATGCGCTCTGGGGGATGTACCAGTGGCTCGACCGGGCACCCAAGGGGCGAAACGAGACGGGGGCTTGGTGGCGCCGTCACGACGAGTACGAGAAGGGCTAGAGCCACAGGCGTCGATCTTGACGACGTGGCGGCGCTGAACGAGCGCCACGGTTACAAGCAGATCGATGCTCTCCTCGCTGGCCTCGGCTCGCTGATTCGCGACAGCTGCGGCGGAAGGGACTTCGCCGCTCGGGTCGGCGGCGACGAGTTCGCGCTCGGCTTGGTGGTCGACGAGCTGGATGAGGCGATCCACGTCCGCAAGAATCGCCACTGCGGTGCATCTGTGGGAGCGAGCGGCCCGTTGACGCCCGGGGAGGGGGTACGGTTTTAACCCAGGCGAACTACGGGCCGCGTTCGTCTTTTTCCCGCTAGCTCCGAGTTCACGCGCGACGTGGCACGACG
>JBARRS010000119.1:0-10066 GCA_049644345.1 Gaiellaceae bacterium | reverse complement strand
CGGTCCGCCTTCGCCGCGAAGCGCGCCACGTCTCCCCGTGAGAAGACGGTGTCGGCCGTTGCGACAAGGAGCGGCGGCGCGGCACCCGCTGCGAGCGCCCGCGAGACCGCGTCTGCCGACCCGAACGCCTCGGGCTGCCGCGCGTAGCGGAGCTCGAGCTCGAACCCCGACCCGTCGCCGAGCAGCTCCTCGACCTGCTCGGCAAGGTGTCCCGTCACCACGGTCACCAGGCGGCAGCCGGCCGCGCTCAGCTCGCGGAGCAAGGTCGCGATCACGGGGCGGCCGTCGACGGGCAGCAGCGGCTTGGGCCAGCGCTCGGTCAGCGGGCGCATTCGCCGGCCTTCGCCGGCCGCCATCACGATCGCTTCTTCTGGCACTTAACGGGCGAGCCCAAGCGAACGCAGCGAGACGAAGCCGAGGGCGCGCTCGGTACGAGTCAGCTCGCGCCGAAGCGAACGAAGCAGCCTGCGCAGCTCGCGCCGAGCGAGACGTGCGGCCGGGCGGGCGCGGCTCCACGGGGCAAAGCGGGCTTGGGTCACCGCCGAGACGAACGCGCCTGTCTCGATCAGGTACTGGGACTCGACGGCGGCTCCGACCTCGGCGACGGTCGCGCTGGCCGGCAGCGTCGCGCCCTGGTCGCGGAGGAAGTCGACGAGCTCACGTCGGCAGGCGCCGGCGATGCGCCTCGGATCGCGGGCGAGCCGCCGCCAGGCGAAGACCGCGAGCTTGGCGGCGACGAGTAGCGCGAGCGCGCCGAGGCCGAGCACGAGGGCTAGCCGCAGCAGCGCCCCGGGGATCGAGCCCCCTCCCGGGCCGACGCCGTTCTGCAGCCTCGGGACGTCGCCCGCCCGGACGCCCTTGCCGCCGGCGCCCACCAACGTCGACGGGTCGAACGGATGGTTCTTCCGGATCGCGAATGCGCCCCCCAAGGCCTGCCTGACGCCGAGCGCATCGAATCTCGGCGAGGCGGTCGTGTAGCTGCCTCCCAGCGTCCCGCGTCCCGGCGTCGGGTCGAACGGCATCCAGCCGTAACCCGGGAACCAGACTTCGACCCATGTGTGCGCGTCGTGGTCGCTCACGACCCACTCCCCACTCCGCGAGTCGTAGGAGCCGCTCGTGAACCCGGCCCCGACGCGCGCCGGGATCCCCAGGTACCGGAGCATCAACGCCATTGCCCCCGCGTAGTGCTGGCAATAGCCGCGGTGGGTGCGCGTGACGAAGTCCACGAGCGCCGGCACCCCGTACGGCGGGCGCGGCGGGCGCTCGTCGTAGAGGAACTCAGGGCTGTCCCGCAACCAGCCTTCGAGCGCGACAGCCGCCGCGTAAGGGCTCTTCGGATGGCCGACGACGCGAAGGGCCTGCTCGTAGAGGGGCCGGTACGGGCGCAGCTCGGGATGGATGCGGAACTTCGCGGCGAGGATCCACCGGCGGTGCAGCGCTCCAAGCTCGGGCAGGCGGACGCCGGGCGCAACCTCCAGAAACGGCCCGTACGAGGTGATGGCGGCGGGGTAGTAGGCGGGCGAGCGGCCCAACTGCTGCGGCGTCGGGTGCGGGAGGTAGCTCCAGACCTTGTACGTCCGGCCTCGCCCCAGGTCGGTCGAGGAGGAGGCGCCGGCGTCGGTGTAGTTGGCCGCGAGGCCGTTCTGGTACGCGACGGGCACGGTCGCGCCCACGAAGTGGTTGTCGCGGAGCCCCTCGATCGTCACCTCTTGCTCCACCCAGCGCGACCGGTGCAAGTCGCTCGTCTGAAGCAGCGGATCGACGAGCTCGTAGCGGTTCTCGATCTTGGTGACGGAGGTGTTGAGCGGCCTGTCCCACCAGCGGCCCGCCCAGAACGCGTCCAGCGCGGTCGAGCGCCAGTAGGTTGGGATTTCCGGCGCCCGCACCCGGAAGACGACGGTCGTCGAGCGCGGGAAGGTGAAGCCCGTGTAGTTCGAGCTCCAGATGTAGCGGACGCTGCTTCGCGCGTGGTTGTAGAAGTCCCAGCCCTGCCACCGGAGCAGCTCGCGGTTCGCGATCGCGGGCGACGTCGAGGCGGCGAAGGCAGCGAGAACGACCGCGGCTCCGAGGGCGAGCCCGGGAGCCAGTCTCCGGCGGGGGCGCTCCGCGAGCCCGACCAGCAGCAAGAGAATGACTGCGAGCACGAGCGCTCCCCGGCGCAGGTCGTCGGGTCCGGTCAGCAGGGTCGCCGGCCACCCCGCTCCGACGAGGAGGACGAGCGACGCAAGCAGCGCACGACGCCACGCGACGGCGAGCGCAACCGCGAGTGAGAAACCGAAGATCGCCAGCATGATCACGCCGTCCATCCGCGGGTGCGCTGCGGGGTCGAATGGCTGCTGCACGTCGTAGAAGTCGAGGAAGCCGCCTACGAACCGCGAGCCGGCCCGGCCTGCGAAGTGCCGGTCGAATGGAACCGCGAGCACCCGGTGCGCGACCAGCACCAGCCCCGCGGCCGCCGCCGCCAGCCGCAGGGAGAGCCGCGGCAAGAGCGCCGGCACAACCGCGACGATCGCGATCCACACGAGCTGGTGCGCGGCACGCTCCGGCCGCTCGAGGCGCACCCAGTTCCACGCGATCAGCCCGGTTGGGGCCGCAGCGAGGAGCAGCGTCCTACGCACGCGCGGCTCCCGTGACCAGGGGAGCCGACAGCTGCTCCGCCAGGTCGTCGCCCCGCCTGAGCACGGCAACCGGCACGCCCGCCGCCTGAAGTCGCAGCAACCCCGGCTGTGGCCTCGGCCGCACACCGTTGAAGCTCGAGGGATCGACGTAGACGAGCGATACGGCGCGGTGCGACAACGCGCGCTCGATCAGCCGCTCGACGAGACGTGGCGACAGCGCGGCCGTCACCACCGCGAGCTCGAGGGTGCGCGAGATGGCCGCCGCTTCGTCCGCGAGCAGCGCCGCCAAGGGCGTCACGCCCGTGGGCTCGGCGGCCGCGAGCAGCTCGAGCGCCTGGCGCCAGTCGCCGTCGAAAGAGTGGACGCGCTGCACCTCGCGCCGGACAGCGTTGACGACGAGGACGGCGCGGCGGCCGGAAAGCACGTGCGAGCGCAGGATCGAGCCGGCGGCGCGCACCTGCACGTCGAAGCTCTCGTCCACGACCGCCGAAGCGTCTGCGTCGAGCACGACAGCGACTTCGTCTCGCGGCGAGTCTTCGAGCTCCTTCACCATCAGCTGCCCGCGCTTCGCGGTAGAGCGCCAGTGGACGCGTCGGAGGGACTCGCCCTGCTCGTACTCGCGGACGCTGTGGAGGTCGAACCCGCTCAAGCGGCGGAGCAGCAGCCGGCGGCCGTCGTGGGCTTGAAGGCCGGTCTCCGAGAAGAGCCGGTCGAGCTCGACGAGCCGCGGATAGACGACGACCGCCGCGCCGGCCGGGAGATCGATCTCGAGGCGGTGGAGCGCAAACGGGTCCTCGAGCACGGCCTGCGCCTGCTCGAACGTGTAGCGGCCGCGGGGGAGGTTTCCGAGCACGTAGCCTCCGCGGCCCCGTTCGAGCGGCGTTCGCCGCTGCCCGAGCCGGCCGATTCGCTCGACGACGGCGACCGGGCCAAGCGGGAGCCGGCCGCTGCGCTCGAGCCGGAGCTCGACCGGAACCGCGTCTCCCTCGAGGTGTTCCCCTTGTCCGACGGTCCGGCGCAGCCGCAGGGGCCGGTCGCAGAGGCGGATCCAGAGCCAGGTGACGAGGACGAGGAAGACGAGCCCGAGCGCGACGGGGTACAGCGGCTTGGAGCCGAAGAAGCGCGCGACGAGATAGGTCGCCGTCCCGAGCGCGAGCGCGGAGCGGCCTCGGCTCGTCATACCGGGACGGGGGTGCGCTCGAGCGCTTCCTGGACGAGCTCCTCTCCTGAGAGGCCGGCCGAGCGGGCCTCGGGCGCCAGGATCAGGCGGTGTGCGAGCACAGACTCGGCGACCGCCTTCACGTCGTCGGGGGCGACGAAGTCCCGCCCCTCGCCGAGTGCGCGGGCCTTCGCGACTCTGAGCAACGCGATTCCGGCACGCGGGCTCGCGCCGAGGTAGAGCCGCGAGTCGGAGCGTGTGTGGCGGAGCAGGGCGACCACGTAGCGGTTGAGGCTCTCCTCCACGAAGACCTCCCTGGCCTCGTCGATCAGCGCGCGCACCGCCTGGCCGCTCGCCACTGCCGCGAGCGAGTCGATCGGCGGGTCAACCGCCTGCTCGGTCAGCATCCGCGCCTCCTCGGCCAGCGGTGGGTAGCCGATCGCGACCCGCATCGTGAACCGGTCGAGCTGCGCCTCCGGCAGCGGATACGTTCCCTCGTACTCGATCGGGTTCTGCGTCGCCATCACCATGAACGGCCGTGTGAGCTCGTACGTGCTTCCGTCGACCGTCACCTGGTTCTCCTGCATCGATTCGAGCAGCGCCGCCTGCGTCTTCGGCGAGGCGCGGTTGATCTCGTCGACGAGGAGCAGGTTCGCGAACACCGGGCCGGGTCGGAACTCGAACTCGTTCGTCTTCTGGCTGAAGACGTTCACGCCCGTCACGTCCGACGGGAGCAGGTCCGGCGTGAACTGGAGCCGGGAGAAGGAGCAGTCGATCGAGCGGGCGAGCGCCTTCGCCAGCGTCGTCTTCCCCACGCCGGGAAAGTCCTCGATGATCAGATGGCCCTCGGCGACGAGGCAGAGGACGACGAGCCGAAGCGTCTCCTCCGGCGCCTTCACCGCCGCGGCGAGGTTGCCATGGATGCGGCCGACCGTCTCGGCGGCGTGCGCCGGCGAGACCGCTTCCCTACCGACGGCCTGCTCGTCCATCTCCGAGCCTCTGCACGACCTCGTCGAGGATCGCGGCAGCGATCCGCTCCTTCGGAGCCTTCGGGAGACGCCGCTCCTCTTGGCCGTCGAGCAGCACGACCTCGTTGTCCAGGGCGTCGAAGGCCACGTCACCTCGCGAGATGTCGTTGAAGACGATCAGGTCGGCGCCCTTTGCCGCGAGCTTGTTGCGCGCGCGCTCGAGGCCGCGCTCCCCCACGTCGGCGGCGAAGCCGACGATCAACTGCCCGTTCTGCCGCCGCGAGCCGAGCTCCCTGAGCACATCCGTCGTCGGTTCGAGCGTCACCGTCCACTCGTTTCCGTCCTTCGGACGCTTGGCCTCGGTTGGATTCGCCGGCCTGTAGTCGGCGACGGCCGCGGCCATCAGGACGACGTCGGCGTCGCGCGACAACATTTCACGGGCGACGTCTGCGGCGGTCCGGGTCTCGACCACGTAGACGCCCGGGGGTGCGGGGACGGCGAGGTTCGCGGCGACGAGCGTCACCTCGGCGCCGCGGCGCCACGCCTCGACGGCGAGCGCCACGCCCATGCGCCCTGACGACCGGTTGCCGAGGAAGCGGACGGCGTCGAGCGGCTCCCGCGTGCCGCCGGCGCTGACGACGACGCGGCGTCCGCGCAGCTGGTCGCGCTTCGCGAGCAACTCCTCGGAGCTGGCGAGGATCTCCTCGGGCTCGCTCATCCTCCCCACCCCGAGCTCGCCTTCTGCCGTCTCCCCCTCGTCCGGCCCGACCAGCTCGAGGCCGCGGTCGCGCAGTACGGCCACGTTCGCCTGGGTTGCTGCGTTTTGCCACATCCGCGGGTTCATCGCAGGAGCGGCGACGATCGGGCCCTCGAACGCGAGCGCGGTCTGCGTGAGCACGTTGTCGGCGAGGCCGTGTGCGAGCTTCGCGAGCGTGTTGGCCGAGAGGGGAGCGATCACGAGCAGATCGGCGCGCGTCAGGTGCGGAAAGAGCTCGCGCGGCATCTCGTTGCGCGCGAGGCCCTCGAACGTCTTCGCAGAGACGAATGTCTCCGCGTCCGGCGTCAGGATCGGCGTCACCTCGTGCCCGGCCTTGACCAGCAGCCGAGCCAGCTCGGCCGCCTTGTAGGCGGCGATCCCGCCGGTGACGCCGAGAAGAACCCGTGCCACGGGCACATTCTGCCCGTGTGCCCCAGTACACGGCCAGCCAAGCCCGCTTACGGCAGCCGCACGGTCGAAAAGTCGCTTCAGGCCGTCGGCGGAGCCGAGCTACGGCCAAGAGCGAACAGCGAAGAAGGAGGGGTCCACTAGGGGAACCCTGGGTTCCCCTAGTTTGAGTAGCTGTACTTGATCTTGCCCTCGGAGACTTCCTCGAGGGACATGGTCAAGTAGTTCTTCGAGCGCGACTCGACGAGCGGAGGAAGGAACTGGTCGAACGTGCCCTCGCCGAGCTGCTGGTGGTAGTTGTTGATCTGCCGCGCGCGCTTCGCAGCCACGATCACGAGCGCGTAGCGGGAGTCGACATGACCCAGGAGTTCGTCGATTCGAGGATGAATCACGGTCTGGAGATCGTACCTGCGGCGTCCAGGGCGCGCTCCACGATTCCCTGGAGCTCGTCCAGCGCGCGATCGAGGTCGTCGTTGACGACCGCATGCTGAAACTCGCCGGCGAGCCTGCGCTGCTTGCGAGCCTCAGCGATCCGCTCCTCGATCTCGCCCTCGCTCTCCGTGCCCCGCGCCCGTAGGCGCCGCTCGGCCTCGTCCTCGCTCGGCGCGGTGATGAAGATCGTCACGCTCGCCGGAACGCGGTCGCGCACGGCAAGAGCGCCCTGCGTCTCGAGCTCGAGCAGGACCGCCTTCCCGCCGGCCGCGATCCGATCGATCTCTGACCAGAGCGTTCCGGACCGCCGGTGCTCGCCCCACGGAAGCTCGACCCATTCGAGGAACTCGTCGTTCGCGAGCCGCCGATCGAACTCCTCGGGCGTGATGAACCAGTAGTCGCGGCCGTCGACCTCCCCCGGTCGCCGCTTCCGCGTCGTCGCCGAGACTGCGAGCTCGAGCTCGGGCACTCGTTCGAGCAAGAGCTTCGCGAGTGTGCTCTTGCCCTCGCCGGAGGTGCCCGTGATGACGAAGACCGGCGGGCGGGAGTGACCGCTACCGGTTGCCGAAGAGGCCAATGAGCTCGGCGCGCTGGCGGTCAGAAAGACCGCCGACGGTCTTCGACTGGCTGATCCGACACTGATTGAGGAAACGCGCCGCCTTCACGCGCCCGAATTTCGGAACAGCCATGAGGATGTCGAAGACCTTCGCAGTCGAGACGTACTCGGGCGGGCTGCGGAGGATGTCCTCGATACGCGCCCTGCCGGTCTTCAGGTCCTTCTTGAGCTGCGCACGGCGGACGCGGATGTCGTTGGCCCGCTTGAGGGCCTCCATGCGCTGGTCGAGGGACCGAAGGGGTGCCTGAGCCTGACTCTTGAGCGCTGGCACGGACGGCGCATACTAACAAGTCGCGCCCGCGGGTCAACCACGATACGCAGGCGCGTTGGCTGCTTCCGTTTCGGCCGATATGCAGGCATTTTTGACAGAGTTGTGCGCGACGCCGACCGCGTTGTCCAAGCTGACAAAGCCGAGGGCAGCTGCTTCGGCCTCGAGCTCGGTGCGAATCCGAGCCGGCGCGCCGGGGTCTGAGAAGAGAATCGTGCCGAGAGCGACGTCCGCTGCTCCGGCCGCCAGGAAGTCGAGTGCGTCGCGTCCGGTCGCGACGCCGCCCATGCCCACGATCGGCAGCCTGCAGGCGGCTCGGCACGCATAGACGGCGGCGAGCGCGATCGGTTTCAACGCCGGGCCGGAGAGGCCGCCGGCGGCGCGTGCCAGCCGCGGCTGCAGCGTCCGCTCGTCCAGCGCGAGCCCCTTGATCGTGTTCACGAGCGAGAGCCCGTCTGCTCCGGCCGCCTCGGCGGCCAGGGCGGCCTCCGCAACATCGGGCAGCGCAGGCGACAGCTTCGCGTACAGCGGCTTGCGGGTTGCGCCGCGGGCGGCCGTGACGACTTCGGCGACGCCCTCGGGCGCCTCGTCGACGTTCGGACAGGAGACGTTGAGCTCGATCGCGGCGACCTCAGGCCGGTCGTCGAGCCGGTCGCAGAGCTCGCCGTAGTCGTGGACGGAGAAGCCGCCGACGGAGACCCAGAGCTCGAGCTCGAGCTTGGCGAGCCGCGGCAGATGCTCCGAGAGGAAGCGGCCGATGCCCGGGTTCGCGAGGCCGATCGCGTTCAGCATCCCGACCTCGGTCTCGGCGATCCGAACGGGCGCGTTTCCCTCGCGCGGCAGCGGCGTCACCGTCTTCGTCACGAAGGCGTCGAGCGCGCGCGCCGTTCCGGGCGCGACGAGAGCGTCGAGGCAGCCGCTCGCGTTCAGGAGCCTCACGCGACCGCCTCGAGCACCGGGCCTTCCACGCAGAGGCGCCTCAGCTGCCCGTCGATCTCGACCGCACAGCCGTAGCAGGCGCCGTACCCGCACGCCATTGGAGCTTCCCAGGCGAGCTGCGCGGCGGGGGCAACGTGCCGCACCGCCTCGAGCATGGGCTCGGGGCCGCACGCGAGGACGTCGTAGCCGGGGGGGATCACCTCGGTCACGTAGGTCGGCTCGAGCACGACCTCGGCGTTCGGCACCAGCGCCGCCGCCTCGGCATGCCACTCGCTGCGAAAGCCCAGCAGCGCGGGCGGTTGCCCGATCGCCTCGGAGAGAAACGGGAGCGGCGCGACTCCGATCCCCCCGGCGACGAGGAGCGGGCGCTCGACGTCGAGCCGATAGCCGTTGCCGAGCGGGCCGAAGGCGGTCAGCTCGTCGCCCGAGCGGAGCGCGCAGAGCACGCGCGTCCCGGGGCCGATCGGATCGACGAGGAACGCAAGCTCGCCGGGAGGTGCGAGGCAGACCGACATCGGTCGCGGCAACAGCCGGCCGGGCGCTTCGAGCATGAAGAACTGCCCTGGAATCCCAGGGTCGAGCCCGCCGCGGTCGACTCGAAGGAGCGTGTAGGGCCCGACAATCTCGGCGGCGACGACGCTAAGACGCTCGCGCTTCATCGATCCTCTCTTGCAGCGAGACCGCGAGCTCCGCGTGCGCGTGGGCGATCGCCTCGACTGCAGCCGCGGCGCCTGAGATGGTCGTGATGCAGGGGACGCGGGCGACGAGCGCCGCCTCGCGGATCAGGTAGCCGTCGGTCCGCGCACCTGAGCCTTGCGGCGTGTTGATGACGAGCTCGCAGCGGCCGCGCCGGATCAGATCGACGACGCTCGGCGTCTCGCCCCGTTCGGTCACCTTGCGGACGGACTGGACCGTGAGCCCGGCCGCGGCGAGCACGAGCGCCGTCCCGGTCGTCGCCACGAGATCGAAGCCGAGCCCTGCGAGCGCCCGGCCGACCGCGACGACCGAGCCCTTGTCGGCGTCGCGGACCGAGAGAAACGCGGTGCCAGACGTCGGGAGCTGCCGCCCCGCCGCTCGCTCGGCCTTCGCAAACGCCGAGGCGAAGTCGGAGGCGCTCGCCATCACCTCGCCGGTCGAGCGCATCTCGGGGCCGAGCACGGGGTCGGCACCGGGGAAGCGTTGGAACGGGAGCACTGCGGCCTTGACGCTCACCTGTCCCGGGACCAGGTCCCTGGGCAGGTCCAGATCGGCCAGGCGCTCCCCCACGGCGAGCCTGCAGGCTGCGGCGACGAGATTAACGCCGGTCGCTTTGCTCGCAAAAGGCACGGTGCGCGACGCTCGCGGGTTGACCTCGAGCACGTAGAGCTCCCCCTCGGCGATCGCAAGCTGGACGTTCAGCAGGCCGACGACGCCGAGCGCGGCGCCGAGCCGCCGGACGACCTCGTCGACGAGCTCCCGCTCGACGGCGCCGAGCGCGGGGGCCGGCAGGACGCACGCCGAGTCGCCGGAGTGGACGCCGGCCTCCTCGACGTGCTGCATCACCGCGGCGACGTACGCGTGGCGGCCGTCGCAGAGCGCATCCACGTCGAGCTCGATCGCGTGCTCCAGGAACCGGTCGACGAGCGTCGGCCCGTCGACGCCGCGGAAGGCCTCGACCACCTCTTCGGGCGCGTTGCAGACGCGCATCGCGCGGCCGCCCAGGACGTAGGACGGCCGCATCAGCACCGGATACCCGACCCGATCCGCGATCGTCACCGCTTCGACAGCCGTGCGCGCGACCCCCCAGTCCGGGCAGGCGATCTCGAGGCCGGCGAGCAGACGGCCGAACCGCTCGCGATCCTCGGCGAGGTCGACGGCGTCGAACGGCGTGCCGAGGATGCGGTGACCGGCCGCCTCGATCG
>JBARRS010000118.1:0-5011 GCA_049644345.1 Gaiellaceae bacterium | reverse complement strand
CCCGAGCTATTAGGAGGAAGAAGGAGGAACAGCATGGACAAGCAGGAGGGAATTGAGCGGCGGCTCAGCCGCGAGGATCTCCTCAAGCTCGCAGCTGCAGCGGGAGGGGCGAGCCTCCTGGGGGGCCGCGCCCAGACGGCGCGAGCGGCGCTCGACTGGCTGACCGCGGAGTCGGGCCGGCTGCAGGTGCTGGACTGGGCGGGGTACGGCAACGACGGCGGCCAAGCCATGTTCGCCCAGTACGTGAAGAAGTACCCGCACAACGAGCCGCAGTTCACCTACATGGGCAACGAGGCGGACGCGCTCGCGAAGATCCATGCCGGTCTCAAGCCGGACCTCTTCCGCCCCTACGTCGGCTGGGTCAAGTACTTCGCCACGAGCGGCCTCGTCCAGCCTTGGGACACGAAGCTGATCTCGAACTTCAAGCACTTGAACCCATTCATGGTCAAGGCGGGCCAGTACAAGGGGAAGCAGTATGGGATTCCGGACGACTGGGGCTTCGACGCGGTCCTGTACCGAAGCGACAA
The DNA here is from genome assembly GCA_049644345.1 of Gaiellaceae bacterium. Classification (GTDB taxonomy): domain Bacteria; phylum Actinomycetota; class Thermoleophilia; order Gaiellales; family Gaiellaceae; genus JBARRS01. The sequence continues at coordinate 4,484 of JBARRS010000118.1, read as the reverse complement.
AGTGAAGCCGAAGGCTCGCTCCTGGGGCCTCTTGTTCGACGAGCGGTACAAGGGCAAGATTGCCTGGTTCGACGACATCGAAATGCTCGAGATTGCCGGCTTGTACCTCGGCTTCAAAGATACGTGGAGGCAGACGGACGCCCAGCTGAAGCAGTCGCAGAAGCTGCTCATCTCTAAGAAGCACCTCGTCCGGAAGAACTGGTCGTCGGAGACCGACTTGTGGCAACTCTTTGGTTCGGGCGACATCTGGATCGCATATGCCTGGCCGAACGACTGGGTGCAGATGAAGAAGAAGGGGTTGAAGGTGGTCTACATGCGACCCAAGGAGAAGCCAATCGCCTGGGTCGGCATGTTCATGCTGCTCAAGGGGACGCCGCGCCGTCATCTCGCGCACGCCTACGTCGATGCTTGGAGCTCCGCCAAGTCGGCGAAATGGCTCGAGGACAACTATGGCTATGGTCATGCGAACACGGTGGCGCGGCCCTCGTCGAGCGACCTACTCCGCGCCCTGCAGCTCACCAACCCGCGGGCCGTCACGGAGCCGGCCGCGCACCTCGACCGCGACATCCCGCGCCGGGCGCTCTACGCCAAGCTGTGGGAACAGGTGAAGGCTTCCTGACTAGGGTGCACTAGCGACAAATGACAGTCGAAGGCGAAGCCGGCGTGCCGCCGGTCCGCCTTGCGCGCCGCAGACGCGTGCGGCTCGACCTGACGACCCCCACGCTCCTGGGTCTCCCGCTCGCGTGGCTCGTCGTCTTTTTCGTCGTGCCGATCGCGATCGTGGCGGCGTACAGCTTCGATGTCTACTCGCTCTTTCCGGGCAAGCATGGCTTCACGCTGTCAGCCTGGCGCGCGTTTGCTCACAGCTCGGTGTACCTCGCGCTGTTCTGGAAGTCCGTGAAGATGTCGCTGACCGTCTCGGCGATCATCGTCGTCTTCGCCTACCCGCTGGCGTACTACCTCGCCCTCTCGAGCACCAAGCGCAAGTACGTCCTCCTCCTCCTCTTGATCGCTCCGTTTCTGACGAGCTACCTGCTGCGCGTGCTGGCCTGGAAGGTGATCCTCGGCAATCAGGGCGTGGTCAACACGTTTCTGTTCTGGACCGGGCTGCGGTCGCCCGACCACCCGCTCTCGCAGCTGCTCTACAGCCGGTTCGCGGTCATGCTCGTGCTCGGCTACATCTGGCTTCCGTTCGTGGCCCTGCCGATCTTCGTCTCGCTCGAGAGCCTCGACCGACACCTGCTCGAGGCGGCGAGCGACCTCGGCGCGAGCCGTTGGCAGGCCTTCCGGCGCGTGACGCTCCCGCTGTCCATGCCCGGCATCGCAGCCGCGTTCCTCTTCGTGTTCATCCCGACGCTCGGCGAGTTCGTCACGCCGTCGCTCGTCGGGGGGGCGAGCGGCTACATGTACGGCAACCAGATCGTCGACCTGTTCGGAACCGGGTTCCCGGACTGGGAGACCGGCTCGGTGCTCGCCGTCTTCCTCCTCGGCATCGTCACCGTTCTGACCACCGTCTTCGCGCGCTTCCTCCAGGTACGTCAGGTGACCGCGGGCTGATGGACGTCGCCCTCTCGAAGAACGGTGCACGGCTGCTGCGAGCGTTCTTCGTCCTCGTCGTCGTCTTCCTGTACGCCCCCATCGTGATCCTGCTGATCTTCTCGTTCAACAACTCGGAGTTGCCGTCGTTTCCGCTCAGCGGATTCACTCTCCACTGGTACCACCAGTTCCTCACCAACCCCGATCTCAAGGGAGCGTTGGAGACGAGCGCGATCATCGCAGGGCTCTCGAGCGCCGCCGCGGTCGTGCTCGGCGTGCTCGCCTCGATTGCCCTCGTCCGCCGTCGCTTCATAGGTAAGTCGGCCGCCTCCGCGCTCCTCCTGAGCCCGCTCGTCATCCCCTACGTGGTCTTCGGAATCGCGCTGCTCATCCTCTTCCATACGGTCGGAATCTCGCGCTCGATCCTGACGGTGGTGATCGGGCACATCGTCATCAGCCTCCCCTACACCATCCTCGTGCTGATGCCTCGCCTACAGCAGATCGACGTCTCGCTCGAGGAAGCGGCCTACGACCTCGGCGCAAGCCGCCTGAGGACATTTCGCTCGATCACCCTGCCGTTGATCCTGCCGGCGGTCGTCTCGGCCTTTCTGATCGCCTACACGACCTCGTTCGACGAGTACGCGGTCGCCTCGTTCGTCGTCGGGTCGCGGCTGACGTTCCCGATCTACCTCTACTCGGCGCTTCGCTTCCCGAGCCAGCTGCCACAGGTGATCGCCGTCGCCGTGGTCGTGATCACCGTCTCGCTGATCGTCGTCATCGCGGCCGAAGTCGGGCGGCGGGTGGCAGAGCGACGGCTCGGCGCGCTCGAGAGCTAGACCGGCTGGGACTAAGCGGTCGCGGCAGAGCCTCCGAGCACGGAGGCGTGGTCGGCGTCCCAGGAAACGGCGACCCGCGCGCCGGGCCCGAGCGCCGCAAGCGCCTCGTCTGCAAGGCGGTTGCAGATCACCTTGCCGGCGGGGGTCTCCACATGGAACTGGGTGTACATGCCGAGATAGACGATCTCGGCGATCGTTCCCTCGAGGCGAGAACCCCCATCGGGGCTTGGACTGTCGACCGGCCCGAGCTGCACTCGCTCGGGACGCACCGCGATGCGGATCGCGTCACCCGTCCGAGCGTCGGAGCCTATTGGCACGACGATGCGCTCGCCCTCTCCGAAGCGCATCAAGGCGTAGCCGCCGACGATCTCCTCAACCTCGAGCTCGAGCGCGTTGAGCGAGCCGATGAAGTCGGCAACGAACGCTGTCTGGGGTTGCTCGTAGACCTTGCGCGGGCTTCCGATCTGCTCCACCCGGCCGCCGTTCATTACGGCGATCCGGTCGGACATCGCCAGCGCCTCCTCCTGGTCGTGCGTCACGTAGACGAAGGTGGTTCCGAGCTCACCTTGGATTCGCTTCAGCTCGAGCTGCATCTGCTTGCGCAGCTTCACGTCGAGGGCGCCGAGCGGTTCGTCGAGGAGGAGCGCGGCCGGCCGGTTGACGAGAGCGCGTGCCAGAGCGACGCGCTGCTGTTGTCCGCCCGAGAGCTGACGCGTGCGTCGGCGCTCGAGGCCCTCTAGCTCGACGACGCGCAGCATCTCGTGCACCCGATCGCGGTGCTCGTGACGCGGGACGCGCTTTACCTTGAGCCCGAAAGCGATGTTGTCGTAGATCGACATGTGCGGGAAGAGCGCGTACTGCTGGAAGACCATGTTCACCGGCCGGCGGTTCGCGGTGAGCGACGTCACGTCTTGCCCCTGGAGGACGATGCGGCCGTCGTCCGGAACCTCGAAGCCGGCGATCATCCTCAGCGTCGTTGTCTTGCCGCAGCCGCTCGGCCCTAGCAGCGAGAAGAACTCTCCCTCGCCGATCGCGAGCGTCACGTTCTGGACGGCCCCCACCTTGCCGAAGCGTTTGCTGACACCCTCCAGAGCAATCGCGACGCTTCGGTCCTGCGCCATGCGGGTCGAGTCTAACTCGGCGAGGACGCTCGATCACGCGCGGCTTCGGGCTGTAGGGTCGCGCGGTGCCGCTCGCAATGCCCGTCGTGTGGAGCGACAGCTGCCGGCTGCACGATCCCGGCGGCGAGGTCTGGCTCGGCGTTCGGACGCCGGGAACCGAGGTGCCCGCCCGGGTGGACGCGATCCGCGACGCGCTCGTCGCAGCGGGAGCCAAGCTGGTACCCGCGTTCCCGCACGGAGACGAGGCGCTGCTGGCAGTGCACGACCGCGCGCTCGTGGACTACCTCTCGTCAATCTGGGACGAGTGGGTAGCTGCCGGCATGCCTGAGGAGGATCCCGGGCAGGATCGGGTCGTCCCCTACGTCTTTCCACAAGGCGCCCTGATCGGCGAGCGGCCGCCGATCTTTCCTGACGCCGTGTGGGCGAAGCCCGGCGTTTTCGCCTACGACACGATGACGCTGATCGGTCCCGGCACCTGGGAGGCAGCGCGGGCCGCGGTCGACGTGACGCTGACCGCGGTCGAGCTCGTCCTCGACGGTGCGGGCTGCGCGTTCGCCTGCACCCGGCCGCCCGGCCATCACGCCGGGCGCTCCTCCTACGGCGGTTCCTGCTACCTGAACAACGCGGCGGTCGCGGCCGGCGCGCTTGCGAGCCGGCTCGGCGGCCCGGTCGCAGTGCTCGACGTCGACGCGCACCACGGGAACGGGACGCAGCAGGTCTTCTACGACCGTGACGACGTGCTCACCTGCTCGGTCCACGTAGACCCGGGCAGCGGGTGGTTCCCGCACTTCGTCGGGTTCGAGGACGAGCGCGGAGCCGGCGACGGCGACGGCGCAAACCGAAACGTCCCGCTTGCTCCGGGCATCGGCGACGAGCCTTGGCTCGAGGGCGTCCGCGGCCTCGCGACCTGGGCGAGGAGGAGCGGCGCCGCGGCGCTCGTCATCCCGCTCGGCGTCGACTCCGCGGAGGAAGATCCGGAGGGCCCACTACG
>JBARRS010000117.1:0-3124 GCA_049644345.1 Gaiellaceae bacterium | reverse complement strand
GTCCTGCTCGCCGCGAAGGAGTACGAGCTGTTGCTGAAGCTGGCGAGCGACCCGCAGCGCGTCTTCACGAAAGAGGAGCTGCTGCGCGACGTCTGGGGGTTCCGCTCGCTTGGGCGCACGCGAACTCTCGACTCGCACGCCTCACGGCTGCGGCGCAAGCTCGGCCAGGCCGGTGCCGACGCCTGCGTCCTGAACGTCTGGGGCGTCGGCTACCGGCTGCTGGACGGCGCTAGTGCTTCAGGAAGAAGTCGATGACACTTTGCAGGACGAGCGTGGTTGCCGTGTTGTTCTGGCGCGAGATCTTGAACGCGTTTTGACACGTGTTGTAGTCGTTCACGGATGGCTCGCTTGGGAACGGCGATGTTGGCGTGACCTTCGCCCAGGTTCCCTGAAGGGCATCGGCTGTCGCCGCGGCCGTGCAACCGGTGTAGTAGATGCTGCCGAGGATGAGGACCTGTGCGGTTGCCATCTGCTTCTGGAGCGTCTTCACCTGCTTCTGGAGCGTCTTGACCTGTGCCTGAAGCTTCTTCTCGGTTGGCGTCGTCGAGCTCGCCGGGCCGGCGAGCACGAGAGCGACGAGAACCACCACTGCGGCTGTAAATGCCCGCCTCATTTCTCTCCTCCTAGTCCGGTTGGAACAAACCCCAGCGGGTCCTATCGGACGTCGAGTTCCTTCGTCAAGGCGCCCTCGAGCTGGAGCAGCGCCCTCTTGCGGTCGAGACCGCCCGCGTAGCCGACGAGCGAGCCCGATGCTCCCACGACCCGGTGGCACGGTACGACGATCGGGACCGGATTCCGGTTCATCACCGAGCCGACTGCACGCGCCGCCCGAGGCGTGCCCGCCTGAGCCGCGAGGGTGCCATAGGTCGTGACCTCCCCGTACGGGACGCGCTGAAGCTGCTCGAGCACTCGGCGCCCGAACTCACGCGCGAGCCGCAGGTCGACCGGGAGGTCGAAGGCGCGCCGCCGGCCCTCGAAGTACTCGTCGAGCTCGCGCCGGACCTCGTCGACCGCCCGTGGCGCCTGCAGCACCCGCGCTCCGAACTTACGGGCGAGGCGCTCCGCCTCGCGCTCGGGCTCCGGGTCGTACGAGATCACGCAGAGCCCTTGGTCGGAGGCGCCGACGAGCAGCGTTCCGACCGGCGACTCGAGCAGGTCGTAACCGACGTCGAGCAGCCCCTCCGCGACTGCGGCGTCGCGAAAGCGACGGTCGAGTTGAACGGGAACGGTCATGTCTTCCTCCTTCGGATTCGTCTCACGCCCGAGGACGCCGCCTGCCGTGCGGCTTCCTCCGTCGAGCCGAGCGCGTCGGCAATGTCCGCGTACGAGAGGTCGTAGCCGTACCGGAGCACGACCGCGGCCCGCTCGGTCCGCGGAAGCTCCTCGGTCAGGTGCTCGAGCTCCGCATACGCCGGCCGGTCGTCCTCGCTGCGCTGCTCGGGCAACTCGGCCGTCGGTCGCAGCCGCCGTAGGGCGTCGATCGCGACATGGGTCGCAATCGTCAGCAGCCAGCCGCGGAGGTTGCGTGCGCTCGTCAGCGACGGGTAGGCCCGCAGCGCCCGGAGAAACGTCTCCTGGAACGCGTCCTCCGCTGCCTGCCGACCTAATAGGCGCGAGAGGCGGGCGAACACGTCATCCCGGTGCTCGGAATAGAGGTGCTCGAAAGGCGGCAACGGCACGGCGTCCATCTTCGTCGACAAGAACGCAGCTGCGCGGGGCCGCGTGAGATCTGGGACAAAAGGGTTGCTTTGTGGGGAATAGTGGTCTAAAGTGGGGCAGAGTGGTCCATGCTTCTAGGCGAGTACGAGCACACGATCGATGACAAGAACCGCCTCACGCTCCCTGCCAGATTCCGCGAGGAGCTCGCCGGCGGCGTCGTCGTCACGCGCGGGATGGACGGCTGTCTCTACGCCTATCCGCGCGAGGGGTGGCACGCCACCGTCGAGTCGCGGCTGGCCGACCTCGACCCGCTCAGCCGCGAGGGACGCTTGATGCAGCGGTTCTTCTTCTCCGGCGCCACCGAGGCCGACCTCGACCGGCAGGGCCGGGTGATGATCCCGGCCGCGCTGGCCCAGCACGCCGGGATCGAGCGCGACGTCGTCGTCGCCGGGGTGCGCGACCACCTCGAGATCTGGGATCGCGCCGCCTGGCGCGAGCACTTGCGAGAGATCGAAGGGAGTGCGGAGCATGTTGCGGAGCGTCTTGCAGCCAAGCGCGACTGATCACGTCCCCGTCCTCGCCGAGGAGGTGCGCGAGCGCCTCGCCCTCCAGCCCGGCGACACGGTCGTCGACGCGACGTTCGGGGCGGGAGGCCACGCCGGCGCGCTCGCGCCGGACCTGCGCGGCGAAGGCCGTTACGTCGCGATCGACCGCGACCCGACCGCCCGCGACTACTTCGAGGGCTTCCGCCGGCGCAGCGGCGTGAAAGGCCGCTTTCTTCGCGGCGATTTCGCCTCGGTGCTTCGGCAGCTCGCCGGCAACGGGGTCCGCGCAGACGCGATCCTGTTCGACCTTGGTGTCTCGAGCATGCAGATCGACCGGCCCGAGCGCGGTTTCTCCTACGCGGTGGACGCGCCGCTCGACATGCGGATGGACCCGAGCGCGGAGCTTTCGGCGGCGACGCTCGTCAACGAGGAGTCCGAGCGCGAGCTGACGCGGATCTTCCGCGAATACGGCGAGGAGCGCCACGCGCGGCAGATCGCGAAGGCGATCGTCCGCCGCCGCCGCAACCGCCCTATTGAACGGACGGGGGAGCTCGTCGAGACGATCAAGAGCGCGATCCCGGCGCCGGCGCGGTTCGGAGACGGCCACCCGGCGAAGAGGGTCTTCCAGGCGCTCCGGATCGCAGTCAACGACGAGCTCGGCGAGCTCGAGGATGCCCTGCCGGCGGCGCTCGAGCTTCTGCGCCCCGGCGGCCGCCTGGCCGTGATCAGCTTCCACTCGCTCGAGGACCGGATCACGAAGAGGTTCCTGCGCGCCCAGGAGCGCGGCTGCGTCTGCCCGCCGGACTTTCCCGTCTGCGTGTGCGGACGCGAGCCGGCGCTGCGCGCTCTGAACCGCAGGGCGATCCGTCCGAGCGCCCGCGAGCTGGCGGCGAACCCGCGCGCGGCCTCGGCTCGGCTCC
>JBARRS010000116.1:0-49665 GCA_049644345.1 Gaiellaceae bacterium | reverse complement strand
CCTCCGTGGCACCGTCGCTGGCCGTCGCGCCGGCGGCGTCGTCGTCGACGTCGGCGGCGTCGGCTACGCGGTCGCGGCGACGCAGAGCGCGCTCGCGGAGCCGGGTGACGAGGTGACGCTCGAGACGTACCTGCACGTGCGGGAGGACACCCTTCAGCTCTACGGCTTCGCCGAGGCGGCCGAGCGCGAGCTTTTCGAGCAGCTGCTCTCCGTCTCCGGCGTCGGTCCGAAAGTGGCGCTCGCGATCGTCTCCGGCTCGCCTCCGGCGGAGCTCCGGCGCGCGATCGTGCTCGAGGACACAAAACGCTTCGAGGCGATCCCCGGCATCGGCAAGAAGACGGCGCAGCGCGTCGTGCTCGAGCTGAAGGAGAAGCTCGCGGACTCGGTCGCCGAGGTGACCGAGATCGGCACGGCGCCTCACGTCGTCGCCCGCGAGGCGCTCGTCGAGCTCGGCTACTCGATCGTCGAGGCCGAGCAGGCGCTCGCCGCCACCGATCCCGACCTGCCGCCGGAGGAGCGCGTCCGCGAGGCGTTGAGGGCGGCATGAGCGCCGCCGAGACACAGTTTCTGGCCCCGACCACTCGCCCGGAGGAGGACGAGCTCGAGCGCTCGTTGCGGCCGCGTCGCCTCGAGGAGTTCGTAGGGCAGGAGCGCGTCAAGGAGCAGATCGCGATCGCGCTCACCGCCGCGCGCTCGCGCGGGGACGCGCTCGACCACCTGCTCCTGATCGGCCCGCCGGGCCTCGGCAAGACGAGCCTTGCCCACATCGTCCACGAGGAGCTCGGCGTCGGCTTCCGCTCGGTCGCCGGGCCCGCGCTCGAGCGAAAGGGCGACGTCGCCGCGATCCTGACCGCGCTCTCGGAGCGCGATGTCCTCTTCGTCGACGAGATCCACCGTCTGAGCTCGGCGGTCGAGGAGATCCTCTATCCGGCGCTCGAGGACTTCCGGCTCGACATCGTCGTCGGCCAGGGCCCGGCCGCTCGGACGCTGACGCTCGACCTGCCGCCGTTCACGCTCGTGGGCGCGACGACGCGCACCGGCCTCTTGACGACGCCGCTCCGCGACCGGTTCGGCATGACGTTCCGCCTCGAGCACTACGAGCCGGAAGAGCTCGCGCTGATCGCCCGACGCTCCGCGCGGATCCTGGGCGTCCAGATGTCCGAAGACGCCGCGGAGGAGATCGCCCGCCGCTCACGAGGCACTCCGCGGATCGCGAACCGGATCCTGCGGCGGGTCCGCGACGTCGCCGAGGTGCGCCACGAGGGAGCGATCACGATCGAGATCGCGCGGGAGGCGCTCGAGCTGATGGAGGTAGACGGGGACGGCCTCGAGCGCACCGATCGCGCGCTCCTGCGCGCGATCGCGGAGAAGTTCGGCGGCGGCCCGGTAGGTCTCTCGACGCTCGCGGTCGCGCTCGGCGAGGAGCCGGACACGATCGAGGACGTCTACGAGCCGTACCTGCTGCAGCTCGGTTACCTCCAGCGCACCCCGCGCGGGCGAGTCGTCACCGAGCTCGGCCGCGAGGCGCTGGGCGCGACTCGCGACGATTCACGCCTCTTCTAGTGTCCGGGCTCTGGCTGCCGGGCACCGCAGGACCGCAGGATCAGCTCGTCGACGCCGTTCACCGGCTGATCGAAGGCTTCGGTCGCGAGCATCCCGGGCGGACCGCCGTCGTCGAGATCGAGCTGCGGGAAGGGCCTCAGGCGATGCTCGAGACCATCTCTGCTGAGCCGGGCTACGGCTTCGTCTCGCTGCGGCCCCATCCGGAGGAGGAGGGCGATGCCGAGGAGTGGATCGTCCCCGTCGGCTCGATCGCGCGGATCGTCTTGCGCGAGGCCGAAGAGCACGTCTCGTTCGGCTTCGCCCTCCCCGAATCAAGCTAGCGGCTCCCGGCCTCGACGTACCGGCCGAGCACGGTGTCCCAGCCGCCGTTGTAGCTGTCGTACGACGCGCCCGCCTGCTCGCCGTACCGCTCCCAGCCGCGGTGCTCGAGCTCGACACGGGTCCCGTCGCCCGCGGCCGTGAAGCGCACCTCCAGCTCCGTCGAAGGGTTCTTGGGGTTCACACGCCAGTCGATCACGAGCCGTTTCGGCGGTTCCCACGCAGAGACGGTCGCCCAGTCGTGCTCCTCGCCGCTACCTAGACGGTCGTAGACGCGCCCGCCTTCACGACCTTCGAATACGACCTTCTCGGGCCGCTCGTCGGTGACCGAGTGCGATTCGAACGGCCACCAGGTGTCGAGCCCATCGGTGAAGAGCTCGAACGCCTGCTCGGGTGGGCAGTTCACCGTCACGCTCTTTCGGACGGTCAGATCCTGCGCCTGTGCGCTCATCGCTTCCTCCTCTCTTGCATGTCGGCCGCCGCCTTGAAGTCGTCGAGGGCGGCCGTCCAGAACTGGTCGAAGTAACCGCGGAGGTCCGCCAGACCGCCGGGGTCCAGCCGATAGAGCCGCCGCGTCCCCTCGCGACGCTCGGTCACGAGCCCCGCCTCCTTCAGCACGCGCAGGTGCTGGGAGACGGCCGGGCGGCTGACAGGAAGGCCCGCTGCGATCTCGCCGACTGCGAGCGGGCCCTCTCGCAGGCGCTCGAAGATCGCCCGCCTCGTCGCATCGCCCAACGCGTCCATTGCGCCTACGTAAGCCATCACTTACGTAAGTCTAGGCTTACGCTGGGTCGAGTGTCAAGCCCCGCTCATCGTTCATAGTTGACGCGTGCCGTCAGAACCGAGCCGCCGTGAAGCGCTCGAGCGTGCAGCTGCGCCCGTCCATGCCGCCGTGCCCGCCGCGCCCGGCGAGAAGGAACGTGTCGACGAGCCCGAGGACCGCGTCGCGCTCTGTCTGTCGGGGGGCGGTTACCGCGCGATGCTGTTCCATCTGGGCGCCCTCTGGCGCCTGAACGAGCTCGGCTGGCTGCCTCGGCTGGACTGCGTCTCAAGCGTCTCCGGCGGCTCGATCACGGCCGGCGTGCTGGCCCATCACTGGCAAGCGCTTCGGTTCGACCGCGCGGGCGTGGCCGAGAACTTCGGCAACGAGCTCGTTGCGCCCATCCGCGCTCTCGCCCGGCACACGATCGACTACCCGGCGATTCTGCTCGGCATCCTTTTGCCGGGATCGATCGGGAACCGCATCACGGCGTCGTACCGACGGCATCTATTCAGGGAGGCGACGCTGCACGACCTCCCGACGCGGCCACGGTTCGTGTTCAACGCGACGAGCCTCCAGTCAGGCGTGCTCTGGCGCTTCTCGAAGCCGTACCTCTGGGATTACCGCGTCGGCGAGATCCGACATCCCCACACGCAGCTGGCGCTCGCCGTCGCCGCCTCTTCGGCGTTTCCGCCCTTCCTCTCGCCGATCGTCCTGAAGTTCGAGCCTTCGCAGTTCGTGCCGGGCTCGGGCGACGATCTGAACAACGAGTCCTTCCGCCGAGAGGTCGTGCTCACCGACGGGGGTGTCTACGACAACCTCGGTCTCGAGCCGGCCTGGAAGGGCTTCCGCACAGTGCTCGTCAGTGACGCAGGCGGCCACATGAAGCCGGAGCGGCGGCCGCACCGCTTCTGGCCTCTCCAGCTCTACCGGGTACTCGGCGTCATCGACAATCAGGTTCGGAGTTTGCGGAAACGGCAGGCGATCGACGGCTTCAAGGCGCACCTCAGGAACGGAACGTACTGGGGGATCCGCAGCCATGTCCGCGACTACGGGCTGCCGGACGCGCTTCGGTGTCCGGAGGAGGCGACGCTGCGGCTGGCGGAGGTGAAGACGCGGCTGGGATCGCTCGGCGACGTCCAGCAAGAGCGCTTGATCAACTGGGGCTACGCGATCTGCGACACCGCGATGCGCAGGCACGTCGTCAGAGGCGCCCATGCTCCGGCCGGCTTCCCCTATTCGAGCAGCGGGCTGGGTTAGGAGGGTTTGACGAAACAGAGTCTGTGTCGTCGTGCCGCGCTGCTCGCCCCGATGCTGCGTCCTCAGTCGCGTCAATAGCTTTGGCTATTGACGCTCCCTGCGTCCTTGCCTCGGAACGAGCATCGCACCCCGACGACGAGCACCGTTCCGCCAAACCCTCCTAGGTCAGCGCCTGAACTGGAGCTCGTGCCACGAAGGATGCGGCGCGAGCTCGAGCAGCACGCGCTCGCCGCGCGGGTCGAGGTATGCGAACTCGCCCGACTCGTCCTCCCACGAGACCTCGAGCCGCCCGTCCTTGACCCAGTGGTCGAGCCAGGCGCCGCGGAAGACGAGCTTGCGCAGCCAGTAGACGAGCGACTCGCCGCCGACGAGCGACAGGCGTTCCCAATGACGCACGAGGTACTGTCCGAGGCCGCTGCGCGGTTCGACGATCCGGCCGTCGGCGACGAGCTCGACGAGGTCGGCCGTCTCGTCGTCGTCCAGCTCGTTGACGCCGATCAGCCCGAGCCTTACGGCCGCAGCGGTGACCCGCTCGGCGAAGTCGGTGGCGTTGAAGCCGAAGCGGTAGCGAAGGAACTCCACGACGTAGTCCTCGCCGGATGTGTAGTTCGCCTCGGGCACGAGGCGAGGATAACTAGCATCCCGTACGTGAGTCTTCGCGCCGCGGCGCTCTCGGCGCTTGCGACCGGCGGCCTCGTCGCGCTCGCGGTCTGGCTGCTCGAATTGCCGCTGGGACGGGCGGTGCTGCTCGCCCCCGTGCTCGTCACCGGTGCCGGCGCGATCGTCGGCCTCGGTGTTCTGTGGACGCGGATCCTGCTCGAGTCGCTGAGGGGCCAGCGGCGGCCGTACCTGCTCGCCGGGATCGGCATCGCGGTGGCGGCGCTGATCGCAGGCTTGACCGTGCTCGGCGTCCAGCTCCCGCGGGAGTAGATCGGAACCCGATCCCCCGTCCGGCAGTTAAGGCCCGGTGGTGGACTTCCGATCCCGTTGATGTGAGAGAACGACTGCGTCGCCGCCGCGCGGGGTGGGGTTGGGTGCTCTCGACGAGTGTCTTCGGCACCCTTTGGGCCTACTTCTTCGTTGCGAACCTCCGCCAGTGGGCCCCGACTGGTCGTCCCGTCGGGCTCGGGCCGATGGAGCTCGAGCTGGTGATCGCGATCCTCTACATCATCAGGCGGCAGCCGATCTCGGTCAGCCGTGCGCCGCTCGCGTGGAGCGCGGCAGCAGTTGCCTGCACCGGGATGCTCTTCGCCCGGCCGGCATACGAGCCTGTCGGCGGGCTGGAGCCGCTCTACTTCGTGCTCCAGCTCGGGGGTGCGGGGGCGGCGATGCTGACGCTGCTGACGCTCGGACGCTCGTTCGGGATCGTGGCCGCAAACCGCGGCCTGAAGACCACCGGACCGTACGGCATCGTTCGCCATCCGCTCTACGGCGCCTACCTGGTCACGATGGCCGGATATCTGTTCGAGAACCCCTCGGTTCGAAACGTGGTCATCCTCGGGGCGGTCACCGCGGCGCAGGTGATCCGCATCGGCGAGGAGGAGAAGTGCCTCTCCGCCGACCCGGAGTATCGGGACTACCGGCGGCGCGTGCGCTTCCGAATCGTTCCCTACCTCTACTAAGGCGCTCGCTTGCGACGCCGACCGTAAGAGGCCGTGCCGGCTTTGCCGGTGCGGCCGCTAGTACGCTCGCTTGCGACGCCGACCGCAAAAGGCCGTGCCGGCTTTGCCGGTGCGGCCGCTAGTACGCCGTCCGACGCCGGACCTAACGTTGGCTGCCCGTGTCCGAGGGCAGCTGGAAGATCGAACAATGCTCACGCGCTGACGCGCTCGCGCTCGCGCAGGCGCTCTCGCTGAGCGAGACGACGGCGAACGTGCTCGTCCGCCGCGGCCATACCGATCCCACCGAGGCGGCACGGTTTCTCGCCGGCGAGCGTCCGGGCTACGATCCACAAGGGCTCGGCGACGTCTCCGGCGCGTGCGCTGCGATCCGCGGGGCGATCTCGGCGGGAAAGCGGATCTGCGTCCACGGCGACTACGACGCGGACGGCATCTGCGCGACCTCCCTCGCCGTGCTCGTACTCCGCGGGCTCGGCGCCGACGTCTCGTGGCACCTGCCGAGCCGGTTCGACGAGGGCTACGGCCTGCGCGTCGAGACACTCGAGCGTCTCGCCGAGGAGGGCTGCGGGCTGGTGCTGACGGTCGACTGCGGAGTCACGGCGGTCGAGGAGGTCGCGCGGGCGCGGCAGCTCGGTCTCGAGGTCGTCATCACGGATCACCACCGCGCGGGCGAGACGCTTCCCGACTGCCCTGTCGTCGGCCCCTACCTCTCGTCGTATCCGTTCGGCGACCTCTGCGGTACGGGCGTCGTCTACACGCTCGGGCGGGCACTCGTCGGCGAGGAGGCGCTCGAGCCGCACCTCGACCTGGTTGCGCTTGCGACGATCGCGGACGTCGTCCCACTGCTCGACGAGAACCGTGCGCTCGCGATCGCGGGTCTGCGCGAGCTCCAGCGGACACAGAAGCCCGGGCTCCGCGAGCTGATGCGGGTTGCGCGAACCGACCCCGCCGCCGTCGACGCCGGAGCCGTCGGCTTCCGGCTCGCGCCTCGGCTGAACGCTGCGGGGCGCCTGTGCCGGCCGGAGGCAGCGCTGGAGCTCCTCCTCACGGAAGAGAAGGAGACCGCGGCGCGCCTCGCGGGCGACCTCGAGCAGTTGAATCGCGACCGGCAGCAGGTCGAGGAGCGGATCGTGCGCGAGGCGGTCGAACAGATCGAGTCGTGGCCGGAGGAGCGCCGGCGCCGGCGCGGCTACGTCCTTGCCGACGAGCACTGGCACGAGGGCGTGATCGGGATCGTCGCGTCGCGGCTCGCGGAGCGCTACCACAGGCCGGTCGTGCTGATCGCGCGCGGTGAGCGCGAGTGGAAGGGATCCGGCCGCTCGATCGCGTCGTTCGACCTCCATGCCGGGCTCGCCGCCTGTGCAAGCCACCTCGAGCGCTTCGGCGGCCACCGCGCGGCCGCAGGGCTGACGATCGCGCCGGAGCGGCTGGAGGCGTTCGCCGAGGCCTTTGCCGCGTACGCCGACGGGGCGATCGAGGAAGACGACCTGCGGCCCTCGACCGTGATCGACGCCGTCGCGCACGGCTCCGAGCTGACGCTCGAGCTGTGCGCCGAGCTCGCGCGGTTGGCGCCGTTCGGCCTCGGCAACCCGAACGTAACGCTGCTGCTCGCCGGCTGCGAGCTCGCCGAGCTGCAGCCGGTCGGTGACGGGAAGCATCTGCGCTTCCGCGTCCGGGACGGCCGCCAGGACGCAGGCTCGGCGATCGCGTTCGGGCAAGGACGGCAGCTCGACCGGCTCCGGCGCGAGGGCCGCTTCGACGTCGCGTTCCGGCTCGAGGAGAACCACTGGAACGGGACGGTGGCTCCGCAACTCGTCGTCCGGCGGGTCTTCGACGCCGACGAGCGCTACCTCCAGCTCCGCGAGTGGCTCGCCGCCCTGTGGCACCAGGGGCCCGAGGCATGGCCGCCCGAGGCGGCGTCGGTCTTTGCGGAGCTCGAGCTCGAACCGGGTGAGGCAAGCTCTCGCCGGCACTTGCTCGAGTCTGCGAGCTTCCGGGCGCTGCTCGAGCGCGAGGAGATGCCGCTCCCGCGCGCGGCCTGAGTTGGCGACAGAGGCCGGGTCTACACTTTCAGTGTGACCGTCCTCCAGGCTCCCGAAAAGCATCAAGAGCTGCTCGAAGAGCTGCTGGCCGACGTTGTCGCCTACAAGCCCGACGTCGACCGGGACCTGCTGGCGCGGGCCTTCCGGTTCGCGGCGCGCGCCCACGAGGGCCAGCAGCGTCGCTCAGGCGAGGACTTCATCCAGCACCCATGGGGCGTCGCGAAGATCTGTGCCGAGCTTCGCCTCGACGAGCAGGCGATCGCCGCCGCGCTGCTCCACGACGTGGTCGAGGACACCGAATCCGAGATCGACGAGGTGCGCGAGGAGTTCGGGGACGAGGTCGCGCAGCTGGTCGAAGGCGTGACGAAGCTGACCCGGATCCGGTTCCAGAGCCGCGAGCAGGCGGAGGCCGAGAACTACCGGAAGATGATCGTCGCGATGGCGCAGAACAAGGACGTGATCCTGATCAAGCTCGCCGACCGCCTCCACAACATGCGGACGATCGAGTACCTCGGCAAGCAGAAGCAGCTCCAGAAGGCGAAGGAGACGCTCGAGGTGTACGCGCCGCTCGCCCACCGGCTCGGAATTCACAAGCTCAAGTGGGAGCTCGAAGACCTCGCCTTCGAGCGACTGCACCCCCGCAAGTACGACGAGATCACGGCGATGGTCGCCGAGCGCCGCGTCGAGCGGGAAGAACGTGTCAACGAAGCGGCCGTCGTCCTGCAGGCGGAGCTCGACAAGGTCGACATTCCGGCCGACATCTCCGGCCGTGCGAAGCACTTCTACTCGATCTACGACAAGATGGCGAAGAAGGGCCGCGAGTTCAACGAGATCTACGACCTCACGGCGATGCGCGTGATCGTCGAGCGCTTCGGCGACGAGGGCACGCGCGACTGCTACGGCGCGCTCGGCCTCATCCACTCGCTCTGGAAGCCGATGCCCGGCCGGTTCAAGGACTACATCGCGATGCCGAAGGTGAACGGCTATCGCGCCCTGCACACGACCGTGATCGGGCCGGGCGGCGTGCCGCTCGAGATCCAGGTGCGGACCCGCGAGATGCACGACCTCGCCGAGTACGGGATCGCAGCCCAGATGCACTGGGTCTACAAGCCCGGTCGCGGCGGCAAGATCGACGAGCGCTGGGCCGAGTGGGTCAAGCACCTGATGGACATCCACAAGGACGAGGACGACGCGCGCGAGTTCTGGCGCACCTCGCAACGCGAGTTCTTCGACGAGGAGGTCTTCGTCTTCACCCCGAAAGGCGAGCTGAAGACGCTTCCGCTGAACGCGACGCCGATCGACTTCGCCTACGCGGTCCACACGGACGTCGGTCACCGCACCGTCGGCGCGAAGGTGAACGGTCGGATCGTTCCGCTCCACTACAGGCTGAAGAGCGGCGACCGGGTCGAGATCCTGACCTCCAAGTCGGGCCGCGGCCCCTCTCGCGACTGGCTGTCGCTGGCGGCCTCCTCACGGGCGAGGAACAAGATTCGCCAGTGGTTCTCGCGCGAGACGCGCGAGGAGACGGAGAAAAAGGGTCGCGACGCGCTCGAGGAAGCGCTGAAGAAGCAGAAGCTGCCCTACAAGAAGCTCGCCGGCTCGCCGCTGCTCGCGCAGGTGATCCGCGAGACCGGTTTCAAGAAGGCGGAGGACTTCTACGTCGCGCTCGGCTCCGGCAAGCTTGCCGCCTCGCAGATCGTCAAGAAGGTGCTCCAGGGCCTGAAGACGGCGGAGGTCGCCGAGGAGGAGGCCGTCCCGAAGGCTCCGAAGGCGCGGCACGCAGTCGCGGGCGACACGCTCGGGATCCGGGTCGCGGGCGTCGAGGACGTCCTCGTGCGCCTGGCACGGTGCTGCACGCCGGTTCCCGGCGACGAGATCGTCGGCTACATCTCGCTCGGCAAGGGGATCACGATCCACCGCGGCGACTGCACGAACGTGAAGGCACTCCAGCGCAACCCGGAGCGGTTCACTCCGGTCGAGTGGGACGGGGGCGCGACGCAGAGCTTCCGGGTTCAGATCGCGGTCGACTCGTGGGACCGTCCGCGCCTGCTCGAGGACGTGGCGCGGACGTTCGCCGAGCACGGCGCGAACATCGTCGAGTACGGCGGTCACGTCGAGGACCAGATGGCGAAGAACTGGTACGTCGCCGAGGTGGGGGACGTGAAGTCGCTGCGCGCGCTGTTGACGGCCCTGCGCAACGTCGACGCGGTTTTCGACGCCTACCGCGTTACGCCGTCTTAGAGCCGTTTAGTCCGCATCACCCTTTTGGGGGACGGGCGCCGGCGCGGCCGCGAGCGCCCGGGGCACCCCGGCCCACCACCCACCGTCGATTCTAATTCGGAAAAATGTGCCGGTGTGCAGCGAAAACGTGTCGAGACCGTGTCGAAAAACGGATCCCTCGACCGAGGGATCATCACTCGGACGGGCGGGGTAGCTCGGACGAGGGATGGCGCTTTCGGCGGGCCCAACTACAACGTGTAGAGGGGAGGGGGTTCCAGGAGCTGCGGCGCCCGCCCGCTACGAGGACGGCGGGTGGGCGCCCGGCACTTGGACCTTCGCTGGCTACCTCCAAGGTTCCCCGCCGGTGTCCCATCCCACCAGACAGTGCGGCGAGATCAACAGCGCAACGCGCTCGAGGAACTCGCGGTCCGCCTCGCCGAAGGCGGCAGGCTCGTCCGAGTCGATGTCGATCTCGCCGACGACTCGGCCCTCGTAGGAGATCGGCACGACGATCTCGGACCGTGTCGACGCGAAGCAGGCGAGGTAGCGCGGATCCGCGTTGACGTCGTCCACGACCTCGGTGTGGCCGCTCGCGGCAGCCGCGCCGCAGATCCCCTGCCCGACGGGGATGCGGACATGCTCCGTCGGCTGCGGCCCCTTCCACGGCCCGAGCACGAGCTCGCCGTCTTCGACGAGGTAGATCCCGACCCAGGAGTAGTGCGCGACGCGGTCGTGCAGGATCGAGACGGCGTCGCGGAGGACGTCGTCAGGGTCGCCGCCGCGGTTGAGAACGCGCTCGATCGCCTCCAACGCCCCGCGGTAGACGTCTGCGCTCACCGCAGGGCCGCGACCTCGCAGTCCTCGCCCTCGAAGCGGCGGATCCGCTCGCGGAAGCCTTCGGGGATCGCCCGCGCCCGCCGCTCCTCGAGGTCGACGAAGACGAGCGTTTGCGTCGCCGTCACCATCAGCACGTCGTCTTCGACCCGGTAGGCGTGACACTCGTAGGTGACGCTCGTGCGGCCGATTCGGCTCACCCGCACGAAGATCTCGAGCAGGTCGTCGAACCGCGCCGGCGCCAGGTACTCGACGTTGGAGGCCCGCATCACGAGCTCGTGCTCCTCGTCGAGGCTGAGCATGTCCAGGTGGCGGTGGTACTCGACGCGCGCGAGGTCGAAGTACGGCAGGTAGCGGCCGTAGTAGACGATCCCCTGTGCGTCGGTGTCCGAGAAGCCGACGCGCGTATAGGCGGCGTACTTGAACGGCGGCTTCCGGGCGCTCTCGTGGCCGAGCTCGAGCGTCACCGCCCGAGCACCTCGAGCAGCGACTCCGGGTCGAGGCCGTAGACCGTCGCTCCCCCGCGGCCGGTCATCGTCTCCGCGGCGAGG
This sequence comes from Gaiellaceae bacterium, assembly GCA_049644345.1. Lineage (GTDB taxonomy): Bacteria > Actinomycetota > Thermoleophilia > Gaiellales > Gaiellaceae > JBARRS01. Next base: position 38,498 of record JBARRS010000116.1, on the reverse strand, counting down.
AGCGCGTTCACGATCGCCTCCTCGGTCGACTCGATCGCGGCATAGAAGAGGCCGTCGATCCGATCGTTCGGCAGCATCGTGAGCGGCACCGTCCCCTCGTACGCGCTGAGGCCGCCGTTCCCGGTCGCGAACGCAACGACGAAGTCGCCGCTCGAGTTCTCGCCCGCGCCCCCGGTTCGGGCGATCCCGAGCGCGCAGCGCTGGGCGAGCCGCGCGCATTGGTGCGGGAGCAGCGGGGCGTCGGTCGCGGCGGCGACGATGATCGATCCGTCGCGCTCGTCGTCGGGCCACGGGGGCAGCGGAACGACGTGCTCGCCGAGCTCCCGGCCGACCGCCACGCCGTCGATCTGGAGGCGGGGGCGGCGACCATGGTTCGCCTGGACGAGGACGCCCACGGTGAAGCCGTCGACGACCCTTGACGCTGTCCCGATCCCGCCCTTGAAGCCGTGGCAGATCATGCCCGTGCCGCCGCCGACGGCCCCTTCGAGCACCGGTCCGTCGGTGGCGGACTCGAGCGCGGCGAAGACGTGCTCCGGCCGGACGTGCATCCCCGCGATGTCGTTCAGGAGCCCGTCGTAGGTCTCGCCGACGACAGGCAGGTGCCACTGGCCATCTTCCTTCTCGGCCGCCGTGATCAGGGCATCTCTGACGACTCCCACCGAGAAGGTGTTCGTGATGGCGATCGGCGTCGTCAGGAAGCCCGACTCGCGGATCCACTCGAGCCCCGTCACCTCGCCGTTGCCGTTCAGCCGGTGGGGCGCGGCGAACCAGCGCTCGTCGGCTGCTCCGGGGAGGATCACCGTGACGCCGGTCCGCACGTCCTCGCCCTCGATCAGGGTCGTGTGACCTACGCGGACCCCCGCCACGTCGGTGATCGCGTCCAGCGGCCCCGGCTCGAGCGCGCCGATCTCAATCCCGAGCTCGCGCGCCTTCATGCGCGGATCAGTTGGAGGACCTCATCGCGCTTTCGCTCCATCAGCTCGGGTGAGCGGGCCTCGAGGTTCAAGCGCAGGAGCGGCTCCGTATTCGACGGGCGGACGTTGAAGTGCCAGTCCTCCGCCTCGATCGAGATCCCGTCGAGGTGCGAGACCTTGACGCCGTTACGGCCGAACCGCTCCTTCAGCTCCTGGAGCTTGAGCGCGACGTCGGGCACAGGTGTGTTCAGCTCGCCCGTCAGGAAGTAGCGCTCCCGGTACGGGCGCAGGATCTCAGACAGCTTCTCGCCTCTCTTGGACACGAGCTCGAGCATGAGCAGGAAGGGGACGACGCCCGAGTCGGCCTGCGAGAAGTCGCGGAAGTAATAGTGACCCGAGACCTCACCGCCGAAGGCTGCGTGCTCCTTGCGCATCCGGTCCTTGATGAAGGCGTGGCCGACGCGGTTGACGAGCGGCGTCCCGCCGGCGCGCTCGATCGCCTCCGGAACGGCCCAGCTGGCGCGGACGTCATAGATGATCTTGGCGCCGGGCTCCTTCTCGAGCACCGCCTCGGCGAGCAGCGCGGTGACGAAGTCGCCGGGCACGAACTCGCCGGTGTCGTCGATGAAGAAGCAGCGGTCGGCGTCGCCGTCGAACGCGACGCCGAGGTCGGCGCCCTCCTCGAGCGTCTTGCGGACGATGAACTCGCGGTTCTCGGGCAGGAGCGGATTCGGCTCGTGGTTCGGAAAGGTGCCGTCCGGCTCGAAGAAGTAACGCACTGCCTTCACCGGAAGGCGTTCGAGCACCGGCGTCAGCATCACGCCGCCCATTCCGTTGGCCGCGTCGATCACGATCTTGAGCGGACGGATCGCCTCGAGATCGATGAACGAGAGCACGCGATCGACGTACAGCGGCCAGATGTCCTCCTCCTGGACCTCGCCGCGCCCCGACGCGTCGTCGAAGCCCGCGAGCGCCCGGTCGCGGATATCCAGTAGCCCGGACTCGCCGCCGACGGGAAGAGCCCCGCGGCGGACGATCTTCATCCCCGTGTACTCCTTGGGGTTGTGCGAGGCGGTGATCTGGACGCCGCCGTCAAGGCCGAGCTCGCCGACGGCGAAGTAGAGCATCTCGGTGCCGACCATCCCGATGTCGAGCACATCCGTGCCGCCGTCGGCGGCGCCGTCGATCGCCGCACGCGACATCGCCGGTGACGACAGGCGCATGTCCCGCCCGACCGCGATCCGCCGAGGCTCGAACTGCTCGACGTACGCCCGCCCGATCGCGTAAGCGCCATCCTCGTCGAGCTCGGTCGGGTAGATGCCCCGCACGTCGTAGGCCTTGAAGACCTTGGGATCAAGCACTCGGCGGATGCTATGGGAACCCCCGGGAGCGTCGCCGTGTAGCACTGGTAGCGAACAGGAGGTCGAGATGAAGAAGGCGCTGCTCCTGGCGGCGACGATCACGCTCGTTGCGCCGCTCTGCGCATCCTCGACCGCCCGGCCGCCGACTTTCACCCAATCGATCCCGCAGCGCTAGCCGGGGCAGTGGCCGCTCGCCGCCGGCGGCGACGCTGTCAAGCGCTTATTGAGCCTTCAGAAACGTTGATCTGGTGTTGGGAAGAGGGGCGGAGCCAACGCTCCGCCCCTCTTCCACAACTAACGCCGGAGCGGCAAGGCGGGTCAACCGCCTCCGTCCGTTGTCGCCTAGCAGTTGTTCGGGCCCGTCCCATTGCCGCTCGTGTCGTCGTGCCGGGTCAGCGTGCGCGCGCCGGCGCTGAGGAGGTCGAAGTAGGCGCAGCCCCGGTCGGGCGCGAAGAAGCTGCCCGAGTCGTCGACCAGGACCTCATTCAACACTCGGTGGTTGGGAAACACCGTGTCGAGAAACGCCTCCATCTGTGCCCACGTGCAGGTCATGGGGTTGCCACCGGTGCAAAAGGCACCGGAGCCGAAGGGGGCATATTGGCTGAGATCCCACTTGGGCGCATTGTTGGTCATGTCTTCGTAGACCCATTGGTTCATCAGGCAGCCGCCGCCGAACGGCATGTTGCCGAGGTAGCCGAACGCGTTCTGGTCTGGCCCACCTGGGAACTGGTTGAACTTGCTGTCGCCGTCGCCGGAGATCCCGAGCTGGATCCGGGTCGAACCCCCGCCGCACGTGCGGCCGACGTAGTAGTACTTGGTCTCGACCTGGTTGTCGAGCATGTCGATCTTGACGTGGTCGCCGAATAGCTTGATCGCGCCGGCGATCGCATTCGGATCGGTCGTGTCGAATGAGATGACCTCGTTGAATGGGTTTTCCGGATCCGTGTCGTCCTTCGCTGTGCCGAACAGCTTGAACTTCCCGCCCGGCGGCAGGTGAGCCGGGTCGGTGGTCGCCGGATCGTTCGCGGCCGGATCGGTCACGATCGGATCGTCGGCCGGGATGAGGGTCGAGAGGTTGAGCGTCGCGAGTACACCCAACTGCGGTGTGCCATCGGCCGCCGCCGGTGTTGCCGAGCCAAAGAGCAGCGCGACAGCCGTTGTGAATGCGGCCGTCGCGAACAGCGCGAGCAGTCTCTTCATTTTCGTCCCCCTGCGTCTGAGCCCGTGTCGGGCTCGCCTTCTCCCAATAAGCGGCAGCCGTAGACGGCGGCCGTGCCCGAAGACCTACTGGCCCTCTGCGATCGCCTGCCTCCCTTCCGACCCACGGTAAGAACGGACGTTGCGCAAACGGAGGAGACGGCTCGACGGATACGCTCGCTCACGGACGGCCGCGGACAGCTGTGATACACCACCCCTCCACGAGGTGGGTCAGACACAAGGGGGAGGAGGAACCAACGGTGAACCGATGGACGGCAGCGCTTGCCGCCTTCGTCGTCGCTGCCGCCGCCCTTGTCGCCGGGGCGGGCGCAGGCACGAGCGGGCCTCCGCAGGGGACGCAGTCAGACGCGGCTTTCGCGGCGAGCTATGCGACGAGCGGCGTGACGAACGTCTCGGCGACGACGCAGAAGACGAGCTGCTACACGCCCGAGGTCGAATACCTGGCCGGTGCCGGCTTCCCCGGCTACGCCGACGGCGGCGGCACGCTCTGCAGCGGCGCCGTCAACACCGGCGAAGACATCGGGCCCTACGCGCAGCAGGACGTCACGAACGATCCGCTGCTCGTGAAGGATCATTCTGAATCGGACATCCGCGTCGACCCGAACAACCCGAACCACCTGATCGGGCAGAGCAAGTGGTTCGTGAACGGGCAGGGCTACAACCATCTGCTCGGGATCTACGAGTCGTGGGACGGCGGCAAGACGTGGAGCGTGCAAGGCCACGTGCCGGGCTACGAAGGCTGGACCGACAACACCGACCCGGTCGGCGCCTTCGACCCCTGGAGCAACTACTACGCCCTGCTCTTGCCGTACATGTTCTATTACGACAAGGACGGCAACCACAAGTACTCGAACGGAGCGAATCTCCCGAACCCGACCTTGCCGGGAGAGGCGATCACGGTCGCTGTCCATCCCGCGGCGCTGAGCCAGACCGCACGCAACTGGCGCGCGAACGACCATGTGTTCGACAGCCCGCAGGCGGTCACGCATGACGTCGACAAGCAGTGGATCGCGATCGACACCAACCCGAGCAGCCCCTTTTACCGGCGTGTCTACGCGATGTGGGTGGTCTACAACTCGTTCAACTCCGACCACCCGTTCGTCTCGTGGGCACGCGCTAACCGAGACGGCTCGCACACTCCGTGGTCGACACCGGTCGAGCTGGCCTCGATCTCGGGCTATCCCTTCGACCAGTATCTGCTTCCGCACGTGGACGGAGACGGGACCGTGTGGACGACGTCGACGCTGGCCAATCCGAAGCAGGGCGGAACCGTCGCCGACATCACGATCACGAAGTCGACCGACGGCGGCGCGACGTGGAGCGATCCGCTCCCGGTGGCCGCGAACATCCGCGTGCCCACCTACCTGAACACGACGTTCCGCGAGGGCATCGTGAACTCGTTCGCCGTGGGCAAGACGAAGTTCGCCGGCAGCTACCCGCTCTACGTGACCTACGAGGACCAGAGCACGGGCATGTCCCACGTCTACCTGATCGCCTCGTACGATGGCGGTCACAGCTGGACGTCGCCGGTGCAAGTCGACGACGGCGATGCGAGCGACGGCACACCGGGCGAGGCCCTGCAGCCGACCGTCTCGGTCGCGCCGAGCGGCACCGTGGGCGTGACGTTCTACGACCGGCGCCTGCCCTGCCCGACCTCCACGAGCTCCGAGGCCGCCGGCTCGGGGATCGTCTTCGACCCGGGTACCTCGTCTTCGCCCGGGACTCCGTGGGGACGGGCCAACTACTGCATCGACACCGCGATCCAGTTCTACCGGCCCAACCTGACGCCGATCGGGCACAACGTCCGCCTCTCTGCGCACAGCTGGGATCCTCAGCTCTCGACGGCGCACGTGAGCTGCATCTGCAGCCCGGCCGGATTCATCGGGGACTACTTCGGGCTCGACTTCGGCAGCACCGGCTACGCCTATACGACGTCGGTCTCGACCTTCGACTACGCGGGCGAGAACCCGAAGTACCACCAGCAGCAGATCGTCGCGAGGATCGCGACGCCGTAGCGCTTGTGAGCGGGGTCGGGCCTTCGGCGGCCCGGCCCCGACTCCGTAGAATTCAGGGATGGAGCGCAAGCTGGCGACCGTGCTCTTTGTCGACCTCGTTGGCTCCACCGCGCTTGTCGCGGCTCAGGATCCGGAGGTCGTCCGCCGCCGTCTGACGCGGTACTTCGAGAGCGCCAAGCGGGGCATCGAGCAGCACGGCGGTCTGGTCGAGAAGTTCGCCGGAGACGCCGTCATGGCGGTCTTCGGAATGCCTCAGGCGCACGAGGACGATGCCGAGCGTGCGGTTCGGGCCGGCTTCGCCCTTCTCGACGCCGTCCACGAGCTCGAGCTCGAGGTGCGCGTCGGAATGGAGTCGGGCGAGATCCTCGTCGACGAGGACGACTCGACGTTTGCGACGGGCGAGGCTGTGAACGTGGCCGCCCGGCTCCAGCAGGCCGCCGAGCCCGGTCAGATCCTGCTCGGCCCGGGCGCGCAGCGGCTTGCAGGCGGCCGGATCGAGGCCGAGGAGCTCGGTCCGCTCGAGCTGAAGGGCCTCGCCGAGGCAGTCTGGGCGTGGCGCGCGGTCGGCCTCCGCGGGGACGGCGCCGTTCCTCCCGCTTCGATCCAGGCGCCGCTCATCGGCCGCGACTTCGAGCTCGACCTGCTCGAGAACACCTACGAGCGCGCGATCAAGCAGCGGCGCGCCCATATCGTCACGATCTACGGCGAGCCGGGCGTCGGCAAGAGTCGGCTCGCCCGCGAGTTCGCCGCCACGCTCGAGCGGACGACCGTCGTGGCGGGCCGTTGCCTGCCCTACGGGGAGGGCGTCACGTACTGGCCGCTCGCGGAGATGGTGAAGACGGCCGCGGGTATCGCCGACGACGACCCCCTCGACGTCGCCGTCGAGAAGCTGCGCGCGTTCTGCGAGGACGAGGCCATCGCCGACCTGATCGGGCTCGCAACCGGTCTGCTCGAGGCGGTCCGCGGCGAGCGGAGCCAGCAGGAAATCGCGTGGGCCGCACGTGGGTGGGCTCAGCGGCTCGCGCGCGACCAGCCGCTCGTGCTCGTCTTCGAGGACATCCACTGGGCGGAAGAGTCGCTGCTCGACCTGATCGAGCACCTCGCCTCCTGGGTTCGCGATGCGCCGCTGTTGATCATCTGCCTGGCCCGCCCTGAGCTCCTCGACGTCAAGCCGAGCTGGGGCGGCGGTATGGCCCGCGCGACCGCGATCGAGCTCGAGCCGCTGACGCCCGAGGACAGCGGAGCGCTCGTCAGCGCGCTCGCCGCCGACGGGGCGCTCTCGGACGAGGTGCGCGCGGCACTGCTCGAGAAGACCGAAGGGAATCCGCTGTTCGTCGAAGAGACGGTGCGGATGTTCCTCGAGTGCGAGGGGCGGCCCCTGTCCGAGTTCGCCGCCGAGATTCCGGATACGCTCCAGGCGCTGATCGGGGCGAGGATCGACCGGCTGCCGGCGAAGCAGAAGACGCTGCTCCAACGGGCGTCCGTGGTCGGGCGCATCTTCTGGGAAGGCGCCGTCGCCCACCTGGCGCCGGAGTGCGGCGAGCTGGAGCCGTTGCTCCAGGATTTGATCGTGCGCGAGCTCGTGGCCGAGGAGCCACGCTCCTCGATCTCCGGCGAGCGCGCCTATCGCTTCAAGCACATCCTGATTCGCGAGGTCGCCTTCCGAGGTCTCACGAAGTCGATGCGGGCCGACCTGCATCTCCGATTTGCCGAGTGGCTGGCCGAGCGTGCGGGGGAGGAGCTGCTCGAGATCCGCGCCTACCACCTCGACCACGCGGCGGCACTGCTCGCGGAGCTGGACGGCGCGCCGCCACAGGATCTCGCCGAGCAGGCCGCCGAAGCCCTCGAGGAGGCCGGGCGCCGGGCGCTGGCCCGCGAGGCGAACCAGAGCGCGCGCCGGCTGCTGCTGCGCGCGGTCGAGCTCGAGCCCACTCTCGAGCGGCGCTACCAAGCCGCGCGCGCCGCCTGGCGGCTGACCGATATTCCCACGGTCTCGGTCGAGATGGGCCGCGTGCTCGAGGAGGCGCGAGACGCGGACGATCGCCGCCTGGAAGGCCGTGCCCTGATCGCGCTGGCGGAGGTCGCGGTCTACCGCGACGCGGATCCGCGCGCCGCGCGCGAGCTGGCCGAGCAGGCGCTCTCGGTGCTCGACGAGGACGACGAGATGGGCCGCTACGACGCCCTCGAGAAGCTGACGCTGGTCTCATGGTGGGAGGGGAACATGTCGCGGGCCGAGGAAATCGTGAACGAGAAGCTCGAGATCGCCCGGCGGCTCAAGCGGAAGGATCTCGAGGTCGGCGCGCTGGCCGAGCTCGCCGCCGTCTATCTCAGCCGCCTGGAGCTCGACCGAGCGGAGCCCCTGATCCTCCGGGCGCACGAGCTCGCAGTGGAGAGCGGAAGCATCGGCGCACGGGCATACGCGGCGCGAGTGACGGGCGAGCTGGCCGATGAGCGCGGCGACATGGACGAGGCCGAACGGGCGTACGAGGAGGCGGCGTCGCTGTATTCGGAGATCGGCGTCGCGCTCCAGGCTGCCCGCACCGAGAACTTCCTTGCGATGATCGCGCTCAAGAAGGGCGATCTCGCGCGCGCTGAGAAGCTGCTGCGGGAGGCAATCCGAACGCTGAAGCCGCTCGGCGACCGCGGCGTCCTGGTCGAGAGCCAGCGGATGCTCGCCCAGGTTCTGCTCGAGAAGGGCAGCCTCGACGAGGCCGAGCGCCTCGCGCTCGAGTCCCGGGAGACGGTCGGGGCGACGGACGTGACCTCACGCGCGACGACGCGGCTCGCGCTCGCGCTCGTCCGGGCCGAGCAAAGCCGGCCCGAGGAGGCGGAGACGCTTCTGCGCGAAGCGGTGGAGATCCTCGAGGGGACGGACTCGCTCCGCCACTTGAGGGAGCCGCTCGAGGCGCTCACGGTGTTCCTCCGCGACCAGGGCCGGACGCAGGAGGCCGAGCTCTACGAGCGCCGGCTCGCGGAGCTGACGCCGGCACCGGCCGAGAGGAGCGCCGCCCGGATCGCTTGATGCGACTCCTCGTCCGGCGACTCGCTGATCACCGTCGCCGGACGCGCGAAGCGGGAGAGCGCCTTGCCTAGAGGCTCGACTCGAAGCGTGCCTTCGCCGTACGGCAGGTGCCGCGTCTCATTCCTGTTCGCGTAGGCGATATCCGAGATGTGTATGTGGAACGGTGCCGCCCGGGGCAGAACCTTGTTGGCGGCCGAGAGCGCGTCGCGAAACGCCTTGGTCGTCGTGAACGCGCCGTCGGTCACCGCGTGGAGGTGCGCGAAGTCGATGACGGGCCGCACCCAGCGCAGGCGCTCCGAGATGTGGAGGACATCCTCGAGGCTTCCGAGCTCCTGCACGCGGCCCATGACCTCGACGCCGAAGGGGACCGCGCGATCCTTCGCCTCCAGCCGCGCCCGGAGATCGGCGAGCTGCTCGACCACCTGGGCAAGTGCGCGCTTGCGGGTGCGGCCTAGCAGGAACCCCGGGTGGAAGACGACCGGCTCGGCCCCGGCGACCTTGGCGATCCCGGCGGAGTGATCGAGCATCCCGACCGCCATCGCGTGCTTCTTGTCGCGCTCGACATGCCCCATGAAACCTGCGATCGGCGCGTGGACGGACAGGGCGATTCGCCGACGACGTGCGAGCTTGCCGAACTCCTGGGCCCATGGGTACTCCATCCAGAACCCACTCGCGAAGTCGATCTCGCAGGCCGTGTAACCGCGCTCGACGAGGAGGTCGACGGCTGCCGCCGGACTCTCGCGCGAAGGCACGCGTGCCGGTCCAAACCGAAGCTCGCTCATGCTCGGCTACGCAGGGTAACGCCGCCCGAGCCGATGTCGTCCGAACCCCTACCTACGCTTTCCGCATGGCCAAGCGCCCATCTCGTATCGACCTCCTCGAGCTCGATATCGACCTGCGTCTCGCCGACCTCTGGCGCGAGGCGCACGAGATCACCGAGTGGAACCTCGAGGTGGTGGCGGCGTTCATGCGCGCCGCCTACGGCAAGGGGTACTGCGACGCGCTGACGGAGGACTCCCCGGGCAGCCTCTGCGAAGAGCACGGCTACCGGATCCCGGCGCGCAGCCCCGAGCCCGCCGCCGAGCTCTAGCGCACTCCCGTGCTCGAGCGGGCTCCCCCATGCTGGGGGCGATAATCCTGGCGTGGAGGTTGGACTCGCACTCGGCGCGCTCTTCGCGGTGCTGTGCGTGCTGTTCGTCGCGCGGCCGTTCCTCCGCGAACCCGCAGCCGGGGGTGATCGACTCGACGACCTCGACGCCGAAGACCGGCGGCGGCTCGAGCTGGCCGAGGAGCGCGACCGGACGCTCTCGGCGCTGAAGGAGCTCGAGTTCGACCACCGTACCGGCAAGGTCTCAGACGACGACTACCGCGAACAGGTCGGACCGCTCCGGCGGCAGGCTGCGGAGACGCTGCGGGCCCTCGACGCGAGGGAGCGGCGTGGCGCGGCGTAGTTGCGCCAACTGCGGCACGCGGCTCGGGCCGCGGAGCCGCTTCTGCCCCGAATGCGGGAGCCGTGTCGCGGAGGCGGCCACGGCCGTCGAACCGCTCCCGCCCGCTGAGACGGGCCCGGTCCCGGTGCACATGCTGCAGGCCCGGCCGCCCGCGTTCGAGCTGCTGAGAGAAGCGGCGCGAAAATCGGCCTCCGTCGTGGAAGGGCTCCGGGCGCGGGCCGGTTTCGCGGTCGGAGCGCTTGCGACGCAATCCGCCGCCCGCCGCGAGCTCGTCGGCCTCCGGCACGCGCGCGCCGAGCTTCTGGGCGAGCGCACCGACGCCGTGCGAGGGCTCGGGGAAGCGGTGTACGGTGACGACGCGCAGGCGGCCGAGAGCGCGCGCAGGCGCATCGAAGAGCTGGACGCTCGGATCGCGGCGAAGGAGGCAGAGATGACGAGTACGGCAACTCGCGCAAGGAAGCGGATCGAGCAGGCGCACCTCGAGGTACGTTCGACGGTGGCGGTCGAGACGCCGCCTATGCCGGAGCCGTATCCGCCGCCGGGAGAGCCGCCCGGGCCCGTGATCGTGCCCGAGCCGTCCCCGGTGCCGTCGGAGCCGCCCGGACCGGTGCCGGTCCCAGAGCCGAGCCCCGAGCCGAGCCCGCCGCCGGTGCCACCCGAGCCCCAGTAACGCATCAACCGGCAGGGTTGCCCGCGGGGGATGCGAAAATACCCGCAAATGCGGCGCAAGCTGCTCCTCGCGCTTCTGTTCGGCTTGTTTGTTTGCGCTCCGGCGCTCGCCGGAGACATCACCTCTCAGAAGCAATCCGTCGACTCTCGGCTGGCGCGGCTGCACGAGCAAATCGCCGGAGCGCAGCGGCAGGAGCAGGCGTTGACGGCCGAGATCGCGTCGGTCACGGATCGGATCCAGGGTCTCCAGGCGCGCGTCGTCGACGTGACCGTCCGGCTCGGCACGCTCGAGCGCGATCTGGCTCTTCATCGCGAGAAGCTCGCGCGACTCACAGACCTCTATCGAGTCGAGACAAGGCGCTACCTCTTCCTGCGCCGTCAGTACGCGACCTCTCTGCAACGGCTGACAGCGCGGCTCGTTGCGATCTACGAGGACGGCGAGCCGAATACGCTCGACGTCGTCCTCAGCTCCGACAGCCTCTCGGGAATCCTCGACGGCGTCGACTACACCCGCGAGATCAACGCGCAGGACCGGCGGATCGCCCGCGCGGTCGGAGAGGCCAAGGTCGAGGCCCACCGCGCTCGCGAGCGGACGAGACACGTTCGGGCCGGGGTCGTGGCGGAGACCCAGACGGTCGCCGTCCGCACCGAACAGGTGCGCGCCCTGCGCGACAACCTGCTCGCCGGGGAGCAGCAGCTCGCCTCGGCGCGCAGCCGCAAGCGCGTCAGCCTCGCGCACGTAAAGGCGAGCGACCGGCAAGAGGTCGGCGAGGCGCAGGCGCTCGAGTCGGTGAGCGCTCGGCTGACGGCGCAGATCCAGGCGGCCCAGGGCTCCGCCTCCACCGGACCGGCCGACTCGACGCCGTCGGCGAGCGGACTCATCTGGCCGGTCAACGGCCCAGTCACCAGCCCCTTCGGGATGCGCTGGGGCCGGATGCACACCGGGATCGACATCGGCGTTCCATACGGAACCCCGATCCGCGCGTCCGCCGCCGGCACGGTCATCTACGCCGGCTGGATGGGCGGCTACGGCAACCTCGTCGTGATCGACCACGGCCGTGGCCTGGCGACCGCCTATGCCCACCAGTCGCAGATCGGCGTCTCGAACGGCCAGACCGTCGCGCAGGGCCAGGTGATCGGCTACGTCGGCTGCACGGGGCACTGCTTCGGCCCGCACCTGCACTTCGAGGTGCGCATCAACGGTCAGCCTGTCGATCCGCTGGCGTACTTGTAGCCGTAACCCGTTCTTCGCGTCGTACGTTTATGACATGAAAGTCGTAAGAGTTTGATCTCTTACGCATCGTCTCCCGACGGCGTCGGCCGCCCGCTCCGAGGGGCGGCCGACGTGTCTTTCAGAGCCCGAAGGTCTGCCCGAGCAGGAAGACGTTCAGGGAGCAGATCAGGGCGGCGACGACCACTGCGACCGCCGTCGTCACGCGGTGGTTGACGAGCTCTCCCATCACGCCGCGGCGGCTCGTGAAGACGACGAGCGGGATCAGTGCGAACGGGATCCCGAACGAGAGCACGACCTGGCTGAACACAAGCGTCCGCGAGGGATCGACGCCTATGCCGATCACGACCAGGGCCGGCAGCATCGTCACGAAGCGGCGCACGAAGACAGGGATGCTGCGCCGGATGAAGCCCTGCATCACCACCTGTCCGGACAGCGTTCCGACGGTCGAGCTCGAGAGCCCGCTGCCGAGCAGCGCCAGCGCGAACAGGGTGCTCGAGGCGGAGCCGAGGATCGGCTTCAGCGTCCTGTGCGCCGTCTCGAGCGACTCCACGTGCAGCAGGCCGCTCTTGTAGAAGACGCTCGCGGCCATCACGAGCATCGCCACGTTGATCAGGCCTGCGATCGACATCGCAATCAGCACGTCGACGCGCGTGTACCGGTAGAGCCGGCGCCCCTGCTCGGGCGTCTCGGGCAGCACGCGGCCCTGCATCAGCGCCGAGTGCAGATAGATCACGTGCGGCATTACCGTCGCGCCGATGATCCCGACGGCGAGCAGGACCGAGTCGCCGCCGGCAAACTGCGGCACGAACGCGTGCTTCGCCACGGTGCCGTAGGGCGGCTTCGCGTAGAAGAGCTCCGCCACGTAGCAGACGCCGATCATGCCGACGACCGCCGTGATCAGCGCCTCGAAGGGCCGGAAGCCGAAGCGCTGGAGCCCGAGGATGAGGAAGGCTGTGACGCCCGTGATGATCGCCGCCGGGAACAGGCCGATCCCGAGCAGCAGGTGGAAGCCGAGCGCAGCGCCGAGGAACTCGGCGAGGTCGGTCGCCATCGCGATCGCCTCCGCCTGGACCCAGAGGCCGAGTGAGGTTCGGGGTGAGAAGTGCTCGCGGCAGAGCTCCGCCAGGTTCCGCCCGGTGGCGATGCCGAGCTTCGCGGAGAGCGTCTGGATCAGCATCGCCATCAAGTTCGCGCTGACGATCACCCAGACGAGCGTGTAGCCGTACTTCGAGCCGCCCGCGATGTTGGTCGCGAAGTTGCCCGGGTCGATGTAGGCGACGCCGGCGACGAAGGCGGGGCCGAGGAACGGGAGGACCCGGAAGCGCTGCGGGTGACCCCGCAGCACGCGTCCAGCAGCGGCGGCCGTGCCGCCGACGACCTCCGGCATGTCGACAGTCTAGCGAGAGTTAGGCATGGCTAAACCTGTGCGAGGCGCAGATCGGGCAAGTTGCGGTAGCGCTCGTTCAGGTCGAACCCGTAGCCGACGAAGTACTCGTCCGGGACGGTGAACCCGACGTAGCGAACCGGCAGGTCCTCGACGAGTCGCCGATACGGGCGGTCGAGCAGCGTCGCGATCGCCAGCGAACGCGGCTTGCGCAGGAGCATCAGGTTCCGGAGGTAGTTGAGCGTCAGCCCCGTGTCGACGATGTCCTCGACGAGCAGCAGATCGCGGTCTTGGGCGGTGAGCACAAGGTCCTTGAGCAGCCGGATGCTCGCGTGCCCGCCCGTCGAGGCGCCGCCGTAGCCTGCGAGCTCGACGAAGTCCAGCTCGTGCGGAATCCGGATCGCTCGCGAGAGATCGGCAAGGAAGACGAAGCTCCCTTTCAGCAGCGCAACGAGCAGCAGCGGCCGGCCCGCGTAGTCGGCGGCGATCTCATGGCCAAGCTCGCAGACCCGCGCTTCGATCTCCTCGGCGCTGAGGTAGACAGCGCCGACCGGATCTTGGCTCACGAGGCCAGGTCGAGCCGGTAGCGCTGCGCGAGGCGCGCGATATCGCGCTTGTAGAAGAGCTTGATCTGGATCTCGGGATAGCGCTCGCGCAGCTTGCGCAGCTTGCGGTTCTTACGCGTGACGAGCGGCTGCCGCATCACCGTGATCTCGAGGTAGAGATCCTGCTCGGGCAGGTAGAAGTCGGGCGTGAAGGCCTCGGTGACGCGGCCGTGCTCGTCCTCCTCGAGCGCGAACGTCCGCGGCTCGTACGCCCACGGGACGCCGTGGTAGTCGAGGATCTTCGCGCACTCGAGCTCCGCGAGGTTCGCGAACCGCGGCGGGGACTCGCCCCGATATGCCTGGAAAACGGGTGTTTCCACCGCCACGCCAACACGGTAGCAGCGACGGCGGACGCGGCCTGGATTGAGACCTGATATACGACCGCGCGCAGGTGGTCCGCGTCAGGCTCACGCCCCAAAAAGGCGAGTTCTTCGACCTCTACGCGCAGGCCTCGGCGAACGTCGTCGAGGTCTCGCGCCTACTCGTCGAGCTGCTCGAGCGGTTTCCGGACGGCACCGAGCTGATCGCGCGGATCAAGCAGTGCGAGCACGAAGGTGACCGGCTGACGCACGAGGTGGTCGACCTGCTCAACAGAACGTTCGTGACGCCCTTCGATCGCGACGACATGTACCGCCTCGCCGGGGCGATCGACGACATCTGCGACAACATCGACGAGGCGGCCGACAATCTCGGTGTCTACGGTGCGCGCCGCGTACCCGACAAGGCGCGCGAGCAGGCCCAGGTGATCATGAGCGCGGCAACGAAGCTCGACGAGGCGGTGTGCCGCCTCGAGGGTTTCCGCGACTCAAGCCAGCAGCTGAACCAGTTGCGCGCGCTCGAGGACGAAGGCGACCGGCTAGTCCGCGATGCCGTCGGCGAACTCTTCCAGACCGAACGCGACGCAATCTCGCTCGTACGCTGGAAGGACATCCACGAGCGGCTCGAGGAGGCGGTCGATGCCCTCGAGAACGCCGCCGATGTACTCGAGGCGATCCTCGTCAAGAACCGGTAGGCCGTGATCCTGCTCTGGACCGTCGTCGCGGTCGCGCTCTTCTTCGACTTCACCAACGGCTTCCACGACACTGCGAACGCCGTCGCGACCTCCGTCTCGACCCGGGCCGTCTCGCCGCGGCTGGCCGTCCTCGTCGCGGCAGTTGCGAATCTCGGCGGCGCATTCGTGACGACGGCGGTCGCGAAAACCGTGGGCAAGGGGATCATCGACACCGGCCTGGCGAACGAAAAGACGGTGCTGGCGGCGCTGATCGGCGCAATCGTCTGGAACCTGCTCACATGGTGGCTCGGGCTGCCGTCGAGTTCCTCGCATGCGCTGATCGGCGGTCTGATCGGAGCGGCGCTCGTGCAGTCGGGTTCGAAGGGCGTGAAATGGCACGGCGTCACACACAACGTGCTGATACCGGCAGGCATCGCCCCGGTCGCCGCGTTTCTCGTCGCGTTCACACTTCTGCTCGTCATCTACTGGCTCTTTCAGTGGATGACGCCGGGCGTCGGCAACCGGACTTTCCGGCTCGGGCAGCTGCTCTCCGGCACGTGGGTCGCGTTCACCCACGGAGCGAACGACGCGCAGAAGACGATGGGTGTAATCGCGCTCGCACTCTTCGAGAGCGGCCACATCCACACCTTCTACATCCCGACCTGGGTCAAGGTCGCGGCCGGCATCTCGATCGGGGCTGGCACGTACGTCGGCGGCTGGCGGATCATGCGGACGGTGGGCCAGCGTGTATTCAGCATAGAGCCGGCGAGCGGATTTGCCGCGCAGGCGGCGGGGGGAGCGACGATCTACGTCGCAACGCACTTCGGTTACCCGCTCTCGACGACCCACGTCGTCTCCGGCGCGGTGATAGGTGCGGGCGCGACGAAGCGCCTCTCGGCCGTACGCTGGGGCGTGGCAGGAAACATCGTCGTGGCGTGGCTGCTGACTCTGCCCGCCGCGGCTCTCGTCGCGGCGGCGTTCTACTGGCCCGTCGTGGCCGTCTTCTAGCGAGGCCGCTCTAGACTTCGAGCATGGCCGCGGCGAACGGCGAGTTCACGATTGCCCACATCTCCGACCTCCACTGCGGGGGGCCGTACTTCGTGGCGGGCCTGATGGAACGGGCGATCAACGAGATCAACGACATGGGCCCCGACATCGTCGTGTGCTCGGGGGATCTGACGACGTTCGGCTACAAGCACGAGTACGCGCTCGCGAAGCAGTATCTCGATCGGATCGCATGCGCCTCGATCGTCGTCATTCCGGGCAACCACGACTCGCGCAACGTCGGCTATGTCCATTTCGAGGACATGTTCGGGGAGCGGAACCGAGTGCTTCGTGTGGGCGGGGTCACCGTCGTCGCGGTCGATTCCACCGAGCCCGACCTCGACCACGGCGTGATCGGGCGCGGCCGCTACCGCTGGATCGAGGAGCAGTTCGCGGAACCCGCCGATCTCAAGGTCTTCGTCCTCCATCACCACCTGCTGCCGGTGCCGGGGACGGGCCGCGAGCGCAACGTCGTCTACGACGCGGGCGATGCGATCGAGTGCCTCCAGCGCGCCGGCGTCGACCTCGTTCTCTCCGGCCACAAGCACGTGCCCTACGCCTGGCGGCTCGAGGACCTCTTCGTCGTCAATGCCGGCACCGTCTCGTCTCAGCGCCTGCGTGGGAGGACGCGGCCCTGTTACAACGTGATCGAGATCACCGACCGTCACGTGGACGTCTGGCGCAAGTATCCGTTCTACGGGCAGGAGCGGATCATCCAGTTCTCGATCGAGACGCGCGCGTACGAGAAGTACACGGCGCGGATCGAGGGCGAGGTGCGGGCGCGGTCGTCATGACTCGAGCTTTGGCGTTGATCGACGGGGAGCACTACGCGCCGGTCGTGCGTGCGGCGCTCGAGGAGCTCCCGTACGAGTTCGTCGGCGCGCTGCTCGTCGGCGGGACGGAGAAGCTGCGGCCGGGCGCGGATTACGGCGTCCCGCTCGCCGCCGACCTCGAGACGGCGCTTGCGGAGCTCGAGCCGGAGGTCGTCGTCGATCTCTCCGACGAGCCCGTGCTCGGGCCTGTGCGGCGCTTCCGGCTCGCAAGCAGCGTGCTCGCCGCCGGCGTGCCGTACGTCGGCGCGGACTTCCGCCTCGACGCGCCCGAGTTTCTGCCGTGCCCGATCCCCTCGATCGGCGTGATCGGGACCGGGAAGCGGATCGGCAAGACCGCGCTCACCGGACACATCGCGCGTCTGCTCGGCGAAGAGCGGCGTGTGGTCGTGGTCGCGATGGGGCGGGGCGGGCCGCCTGAGCCCGAGCTCGTCGAGTTGCCGCCGACGCTCGAGCGGCTGCTCGAGCTCTCCCGCGACGGTCGGCACGCTGCGTCGGATCACCTCGAGACCGCGGCGCTCGCGGGCGTTCCGACGATCGGCTGCACGCGTTGCGGCGGCGGCCTCGCGGGCGCGCCGGCGGTCTCCAACGTGGGCGCGGGCCTCGCGCTCGCGCTCGATCTCTCGCCCGATCTCGTCGTTCTCGACGGGAGCGGAGCCGCGATCCCGCCCGTCGCCACGGGCGCTCGCGTGCTCGTCGCGGGGGCGAGCCAGGCGCCCGAGCTCGTTACCGGCTACCTCAACGCATATCGGATCCTGATCTCCGACCTCGTGGTGCTGACGATGGCGGAGGAAGGGACGCCGCACGAGCGGGTGGCCGCCGCGGTGCGCGAGGTCAAGGACCTGCCGGTCGTGCCCGTCGTCTTACGGCCGCGGCCGCTCGGTGCGATCGGTGGGCGTCGCGTCGCTTACTTCTCGACTGCGTCTCCCGAGGCGCTGCCGCTGCTCGAACGGCACCTGCGGGAGCAGTACGGAGCCGATGTCGTCCACGTCTCCGGCAACCTCGCCCGGCGCGACGTGCTCGAGGCGGAGCTCGAAGGGCTCGACGTGGACGTCTACCTCGTCGAGATCAAAGCGGCGGCTATCGACGTCGTCGCTGAAGCGGCTGCCGCCCGGGGGCTCGACGTCGTCTTCGCGGACAACGAGGTCCTGCCCCTACCGGGGGCGGATCTCGACGATCAGCTGCGGACGCTGACGGCGGAGAGGGTCGCGTCGTGACCGAGCGCCGCCATCGCGAGCCGCTGCCGCTCGGCGGCGAGGACGGGCTGCCCTTCTCGAAGGGCCTGCTCGCACGCGCCCTGATCGCGACCGGTGTTCCCTCGGAGCGCTCGTACGAGCTGGCAATCGCCGCGGAGGCGGA
The DNA here is from genome assembly GCA_049644345.1 of Gaiellaceae bacterium. Taxonomy (GTDB): domain Bacteria; phylum Actinomycetota; class Thermoleophilia; order Gaiellales; family Gaiellaceae; genus JBARRS01. The sequence continues at coordinate 20,401 of JBARRS010000116.1, read as the reverse complement.
CCTGAACGAGAGCGGCCGCTCGACGCTGAGCCTCGAGCGCCTCGAGGAGCTCGCTGCAAGAATTCTCGGCGAAGACGAGGGTGGCCAGGTCGCACGCCGGCTCCGCCTCCATCGCCGGATCGCCGACCTCGACCTGCCCATCATCCTGCTCGTCGGCGGCGCGACCGGCACCGGCAAGTCGACGGTGGCCACCGAGATCGCGTACCGGCTCGGGATCACGCGCGTCACCTCGACGGACTTCGTCCGCCAGACCATGCGTGCGTTCTTCTCGAAGGACTTCATGCCCTCGATTCACTACTCGAGCTTCGAGGCCGGACGGGCTGCGCTCGAGACGGGCGAGCCGGGCGACCCGGTCCTGCACGGGTTCCTCGACCAGACGCGGAACGTGCTCGTCGGCGTCGATGCGGCGATCGACCGCGCGCTCGAGGAGGGCTGGTCGATGGTGCTCGAGGGCGTTCACCTCGTGCCGGGGATGGTGCCGCCCGCGATCGAGGGCGCGCTCGTCGTTCAGTTCGTGCTCGCGATACGCGATCTCGAAGCGCACGCGAGCCACTTCTGGATCCGTGACCGCGCCTCGGCCGGCGTACGCCCGTTCGAGCGCTACCTCGACTCGCTCGGCAATATCCGCCTCGTGCAGGACTTCATCGTCGAGCGCGCGCGAAGGGCGGGTGTACCCGTGATCGAGAACGGAAACATCGAAGAGGCGATCGGCCAGGCGATGGAGCTCGTGCTCGAAAGCGCTGCGCAAGTCGAGGTGGTCGGCGGATGACGGAGACGGCGGAGGAGATCCAGCAGCAGCAGCAGCCCGTCGCAGCACGGCAGTACTGCCTCTGCGAGAGCTTCGCCCGTGTGACCGAGCGGGCGTCGCTCGCCGGCGCGCGCTGGCTCGGGCGCGCAGATCAGGAGGGGGCGGAGGAGGCGGCCACGACGGGGATGCGCGTCGCGCTCGAGCAGCTGCCGATCGACGGACGGATCGTGGTCGGATCGAGCGACGAGACGGAGGCGCTCGCGATCGGAAAGACGATCGGGACCGGTGGAACGCGCTTCGATCTCGCGCTGGACCCCATCGAAGGCAGCGGCGTCGTCGCACGCGGCGGTCACGGCGCGATGTCGATGGTCGCGGTCGGCGAGCCCGGCTCGTTCCAGGCCCTGCCGGACATGTACATGCGGAAGATGGCCGTCGGTCCGCGCGCGCGGGGCTCGATCGATCTCACGAAGCCGATCAACGACAACATCCGCGCGATCGCGGAGGCGTTCGGGCGCATGCCGAACGACGTGACGACGATCGTCCTCGACCGGCCTCGTCACCACGACCTGATCGAGGAGATCCGCGTTGCGGGAGCCCGGATCAAGCTGATCCAGGACGGCGACGTCACGGCGTCGATCTCCGCCGCGATCCGCGGGACGAACGATCACCTCGCGATCGGGATCGGGGGCACCCGGCAGGCTGTGATGTCGGCCGCCGCGCTGCGCTGTCTGGGCGGCGAGATTCAGGCGCAGCTGTGGCCGACCTCGCGCCTCGAGATCGAGCAGGCACACGAAGCCGGCATCGAGGATGCAAACAAGGTGTTCACGACCGAGGAGCTTGCGCCGGGCGAGATGATCGCAGTGGCGACCGGGGTATCGAACGGCGACCTGCTCAGGGGCGTTCGCTTCCTCGCCGACTCGGCGCGCACGCATTCGCTCGTGATGTGCACGCGCTGCAACTGGGTCCGATTCGTCGATGGGATCCACTTCTTCGCGAGGGAGCGTCGCGAGGAAGTGCGCCTCCTCGGCTAGCATCGAGCGCGTGGCTACCCGCGAGGACGTCATGGAGGCGCTGCGCCAGGTCGAGGACCCGGAGCTCGGGATGGACATCGTCGAGCTCGGCCTGCTCTACGACGTGGAGGTCGACGGCCCGCGCGTGAAGGTGATCCACACGCTCACATCGATGGGCTGCCCGGTCGGGCCGCTGATCCAGGCGAACGTGGACGAGGTCGTCCGCGCCCTGCCCGGGGTCGAGGACGTCGAGACCGAGCTGACCTGGGATCCGCCCTGGTCGCCGGAAAAGATGTCCGAAGACGCCAAGTTCATTCTTGGTTTTGGATAGCGGTTCCTGAGCCTCAATCCCGCGCCGGCTGAGGTAGGACGTCTGTCGCTACGAGAGTCGGCCTGTCTCTCCTTGCTGCGCGCTTGTACGAGGCGGAGAACTGGGGTTCAATCGGTGCCCAATGCGTTCCGCTCGCGCGGTCTCGACTCTAGGCGCCGCTTTTCGTAACCCGAACGTCCGGCGCGTCGAGCTCGCGTGGGGCGCTGCGATTGCCGCCGAGTGGGCGCACTTCGTCGCCCTCGGCATCTTCGCGTTCGAGGCAGGCGGCACCTCAGCCGTTGGGATCGCGGGACTCGTGCGCTTGTTGCCGGCGGCGATTGTGGCGCCGTTTGCAGCGTCGCTGGGCGACCGATTCCGCCGCGAGCGTTTCCTCCTTGCGGTCACGTTGGTCGGGTCGGCCGCCCTTGCCGGCTCAGCGGCGGCGTTCTTTGCGGGCAAGAGCGACGTTTTCGTGTTCGCGCTCGCCAGCGTAGTCGGGCTCGCGTCGACGCTCGTCAGACCTGCGCTGCAGGCGCTCCTGCCCTCACTGGCACGAACTCCTGAGGAACTGATTGCAGCGAACGGTGCAACGTCGACGATCGAAAGTCTTGGCACTCTCGTTGGGCCGCTGCTCGCGGGGGTGCTCATCGCTGTCGCCGATGTCGGGCTCGTTTTCGCCGTCGGAGCCGGGGCGTTGCTGGCGGCCGCATCGCTCCTCGCGGGCGTCAGGGTCGAGGGTCGCGTTCACCTCACTGCGGCCGGCGGCGAGAGCACTCGGCGAATGATCTCGGCTGGGTTTCGGGCCGTCGCGCGGGCACCAAAACCTCGTCTGGTCATCGGGCTGATGGTCGCTCAGGCGTTTGTCCGCGGCTGCCTGAACGTCCTCATCGTGGTCGCCGTCTTCCGCATTCTCCACGCAGGACCGGGCGCGGTCGGCTACCTGACCGCGGCGCTCGGCGTCGGCGGTCTGATCGGAGCGCTCGGGGCGATGACGCTTGAAGGCCGACGACTCGCCGTCCCATTCGGCCTTGCGCTCGTGTTCTGGGGTGGGCCGATCGCACTCGTCGCCCCCTGGCCGTACCTGGCGACAGCCGCCCTCTTCCTCGCCGTTGTCGGTGCTGCCAACAGCGTCGAGGATGTCGCTGCCTTCACGCTGCTCCAGCGGATCATTCCCGATCACCTTTTGACCCGCGTCCTCGGCCTTCTCTGGGGTTGCGTGATGGGCGCCGTGGCGCTCGGCTCGATCGCGGCGCCGGCGATCGTCGCGGGCCTCGGAGCGCGTCCGGCTTTCGTCGTCGTCGGGGCGATCCTGCCGCTGCTGACGCTGATGACCTACCGGCGGCTCGTCGAGATAGACAGGACGGTCTCCCCGCCCGGCCCAGAGCTCGAGCTCATCGAGCGAGTACCGATGTTCGAACCGCTATCGGTCGCCGCCAAGGAACGAGTGGCCGCCAGCCTCATCCCCGTCTCTGTCGCCGCCGGCCAGCTTGTGATTCGCGCGGGTGATGCCGGAGATCGCTTCTACATCGTCGGCGACGGCGAGCTGGAGATCGTGGCGGACGGCCCACATGCGACCGCGCAGCAAGGAGACTACTTCGGCGAGATCGCGCTGCTCCGGGACGTGCCGCGGACAGCAACTGTCAGGGCCCTGGTCGACTCGCACCTGTATGCACTGGAACGTGACGACTTCTTAGCCGCGGTCACCGGACATAGAGCCGCGCACGCCGCCGGGCAGGCAGTCGTCGAGGCGCGACTCACGGTAGCTCCGCGAGCCCGCGATCGTTCCTCACCTCGCTGAAGGAGGTGGGAGGGAGAGCGGCGTTCCGACGCGCTGCGCGCCGCTCGAACGCCGCTCTCACGAGGGGGAGAGATATATGCAGCTGCATCGACCTAAGATGGTCGGTGCGCCGGATCCTTTCGCCTACTCCGGAATCCGCAGCACGATCTTCCCGAGCTGCTCGCCGGCCTCCAGGCGCTCGTGGGCGGCTCGCGCTTCGCTCAAAGGGAGCACCTCGTCGATCACCGGCTTTGCCCGGCCGCTCTTGACCAGCTCGAACGCACCCTCGAAGTCCTCGCGCGTCCCCATCGTCGAGCCGTAGATCGTCAGCTGCTTCCACCAGATCCGGTGCAGCGAGGCCGGTGGGTTCGGCCCGCTCGTGGCGCCGCAGACGACGATTCGTCCGCCGGCCCGGGCGGCCTGGAGTGAGCGCGCCCACGTCGCCTCGCCGACGTGCTCGACGACGACGTCCGCGCCTGCGCCGCCTGTCGCCTCCTTGACCGCTGCGACCACGTCCTCCTCGGCGTGATTGATGACGGCGTCCGCGCCGAGCTCTTGTGCCCGCGCGAGCTTCTCGTCGCTCGAAGAGGTCGCGATGACCCGTCCACCGAGCGCCTTGGCGAGCGCGAGCGAAGCTGTTCCGACCCCGCCGCCGATGCCCCAGACGAGCACCCACTCGCCCTCGCGCAAGCCCGCCTTCGCCGCGAGCATCCGGTACGCGGTCTCGAACACGAGCGGGAACGCCGCGGCCTCCTCGAACGAGAGCGAATCAGGTAGCGGGTAGACGTTCTCCTCCGGGAGCGCGATCAGCTCTGCGTGCGTCCCGTCGAGGTGCTCGCCGACCACCCGGGCGCCTCCGTCGAGGCCGGGGTTGATCACGACGCGCTCGCCGGTGTCCACACGCACGCCGGCGCCGTCCGATCCGAGGATCCGCGGCTTCGGCACCGAAGGCTGCCCCTTGCGCACCCAGAGATCGATGTGGTTCAGCGACGCGGCGCGCAGCTCGACCAGGACCTCGCCGGGGGCCGGCGAAGGGTCGGGCGCATCCTCGTAGCGAAGCACCTCCGGGCCCCCGTCCTTGTGTATCCGAATCGCCTTCATGCGGGCACAATCTCCCATATGACCACCGCGGCGGAGCTTGCGCGCCTGGCCGAGGAGCTCGACATCGATGCGATCGGCGCCGCGCCCGCCGAGCCGTACGAGGACACGGAGGGGCACATCCGCGAGCGCTCCGCCCTCGGTCTGTTCGCGGACATGCGCTTCACGATGGCGCAACCGGAGGTCTCGTGCCATCCAGAACAGCTCGTCGCCGGCGCGCGCACCGTCGTCTCCGCGGCGCTCTGCTACTACGCGCCCGAGCCGGAACGACCCGCCAACCACGGCCGGCTGCCCCGGTATACGTGGTTCGACGCGTACGCAACCCTGCGGGAGAAGCTCGACGAGCTGGGGTGTCAGCTAGGCGGCGCCTATCGCGTTCTCGTCGACGAGAACCAGCACGTCGACCGCGAGGCGGCCGCGCGTGCGGGTGTCGGCTTCTACGGCAAGAACACGATGATGATCACCCGCCGGCACGGCTCCTGGGTCGTGCTCGGCACCCTGGTCACGGACGTCGAGGTCGAGCCGACGCCACGCCTCGAGCTCGACTGCGGTTCGTGCACGCTCTGCATCGAGGCCTGTCCGACGGGCGCGCTCGACGAGCCGGGGGTGCTCGACTCGACTCGCTGCCTGTCGTACTGGACGCAGTCTTCGAGCCCCTTCCCGGAGGAATACCGCGCCGAGCTCGGCGCTCAGGTGTACGGCTGCGACATCTGCCAGGACGTCTGTCCCTGGAACCGGGGGATCGAGAAGCGGCGCGCCGGGGAGCCGCTTCCGGACGGAGCCGAGCCGCATGTCTCGCTCGTCGATTGGCTCGAAGCGGACGACACGGAGCTCGGCCGGCGCTACGACCGCCTGTTCGTTCCCCGCAACGATTCGCGCTATCTGCGCCGGAACGCGCTCATCTCGGCGGGGAACGTCGGCGACGAGTCGGCGGCCGGCGCCGTCGAGCGCTACCTCGACTCCGACGACGAGTTGCTGCGCGAGCACGCGGGCTGGGCGCTCGGGCGGATGCGAGAACGGGAGCCTTTGTCGTGAACCCGGATCTCCGACAACTCCGCGAGGTCGAGGTTTGGATCGCCTGGGTCCGGGTCGCCGGCGTTGCGTTCGCGGTCTTCGAGCTGACGGTGTTCACGCAGCCGTATCCGCCGGGCTACGAGCGCTACGCGTGGATCACGACGGCCGCGTTCGGCGCCGGCGCGACGGTGATCTTCTGGCTCGGCCGGTGGCTCGGCACCGCGAAGCTTCGGATCCTCGGCTTCACGGCACTCGCGTTCGACACGGCGGTCATCGCCGCCTACGCGACGATCTTCTCCTACGAGTACGGGAGCCCGACGCGCTGGGCGCTGATGCTCGTCGTGGTCGAGGCGGCGTTGCGGTACGGCCTGGTCGGCGGGATCGCGATGCCGATCGCGCTCGTTCCCTTCTTCACGTTCCTCGAATGGTGGCGGGCGCACAGGTTCGGCCCGCCAAGCTTCCTCGACGACCGGGTGTCGTTCCCCGCAGGAATCCATCTGCTCACAGGGTCGATCGTCGGCTGGCTCGTTGCGCGCCTGCGGACGCAGTCGGCGGTCGCCGAGCTCCGAGCGGTGGAAGCAGAAGGGCTCCGCGACGAGCTCGGCCGTCGCGCCGACGCGCTCGACGCTGCCAGCCGCTGTGCCCGCGCGCTCAACTCCTCGCTCGAGCTCGACGAGGCGTTCGCGGCGTTCATCCGTGAGCTCCGCGGCGTGATTCTCTTCGAGCGGATGGCGATCGTGCTCTCGGACGACGGACGGGCCCAGGTGATGGCGGTCGCCGGAAGGGGCGCGGATGAGCTCTTCCCGCCGGGGACGAGCAGGCCGTTCTCGGGCTCGCTCCTCGAGCAAGTGCTTGCTTCGGCCCAGACCGCCTACCGCGAGGACATGAGCGACGAACGCTTTCCCGAGGAGGGCGAGTTCGCCGCCCTGGGCCTACGCTGCAGGGTCGCCGCGCCGCTCCTCGTCGGGCCGCGCGCGATCGGAATGGTCTCGATCGTCCGGGCGGAGCCCGGCTCTTTCGCGCCCGACGAGATCGAGCTCGTGGGGCTGCTCGGCCGGCTCGTCGGGAGCGCCGTCCAGAACATTCGCGCGTATGAGTCTGAGCGGAGGACTGTCGAGGAGCTGCGCCGGCTATCGGCGCTCCGGGCGGACTTCGTCGCGCTCGTCTCGCACGAGCTGCGGACGCCAATGGCGTCCGTGATCGGATCGGCCCGAACGCTCCAGCAACGCTGGCGCGAGCTGACGCCCGAGCAGCGAGATGCCTTTCTCGCCTTGATCGCGGACGAGACGGCCCGGCTCGCCGCCCTCGTCGGCGACGTCCTCGATACGTCACGCATCGACGCGGGGACGTTCGGCTACACCTTCACGAACGTCGACGTCGGCGAGCTCGTGCACGAGTCCGTGGCCACGGCCGGCCTCTCCCAGGACGAGGTTCACGTGCAGGCCGAGGTGCCGCCGGCGCTCCCCGTCGTACGAGGCGACCCGTCGCGCCTGCGGCAGGTCCTGACGAACCTGATCGACAACGCAGTCAAGTACTCGCCAGTCGGTGGCGAGGTCGCCGTTCGCGCCTACGGGGAGGACACGAAGGTGCTGATCGCGGTCCGTGATCAGGGGCCCGGAATCGCGAAGGAGGATCAGAAGCTGATCTTCGAGAAGTTCGGGCGCGTCGACGCGCCCGGGGTCGCCAAGCCGGGCACCGGACTGGGCCTCTTCATCGCCCGGTCGATCGCCGAGGCGCACGGCGGCTCGCTCGAAGTCACCTCGGTCCCCGAGCGGGGGGCGATGTTCACGCTCTCGCTGCCGGCCGAGGCCTAGCGAGCTTCAGCTCACGCCGGAGCGAGCGCGCCCGTCCGGCAATCCGCTTTCGCAGCTCCTGGGGCTCGACCACGACCGCGTGCCCGCGGTGCGCGAGGATCTCGCCCTCGAGCCATTCGATGCTTCCGACCGCCCGTTCGGCGACCGCGGCGCCGTCCGCGAGCGGGCGGGCGCCCCGCTCGACCTCCCAGCGGGCGACGTCCGCGTCGTACCAGATCGTTGCGGTTATCGCGCTGTGCAGCTCGCCGGGGTGAAATCCTTCACGCGGCTCGAACCGCTGTCGCTGGAGGCGCGCGCTCCGCATCCGATCGAGGCGAAACGAGCGTTCTCCGTCGCGCGTTCGGTCCCAGGTGTGGACGTACCAGTACGGCAGGCGGCGCTCGAGCGCGTACGGCTCGACCAGGTGTACGGTCGGGGCTTCCTCCGCCTCCTTCAGGTACTCGAGCTCGACGAGACGGTGCTGTCGAGTCCCGTCGCTGAGCGTCCGGATCAGCTGCTCCTCGGCGGGCCGGACGTGAGGCTCGGGGGTCTGGACGAGCTCGAACTCGCCGAACGTCTCCTCGAGCTTCCGCCGCACGCGCTCGAGCGGAGTGCGTGCGTCTGCGGCGATCATCGGCCCGACGAACTCGAGCGCCAGCCGGATCGCCCGCGCCTCGAGGGGCGTCAGCCGCGGCGGAGCGCGGAAGGTGTCGCCGAAGAGCTCCTTGTCGACCCGCACCTGCCCGTCGTCGAGCTCCGCGTAGACGGCGTAACAGCCGCCGCCGAAGTTGACGAGGTTGAGCAGTGACAAGTGCTCCTCGAGCTGGTCGGACGGGATGTTGAAGCGCTCGACGAGCTCTCTTGCCTCGATCACCGCCTCCGTCTGGTCGCCGCAGCGGGCGAGCAGGTAGGCGAGGAGGGCCTGGAGCACGGCAAAGCGCTCCGGGGCGACCGGGCCCGCGGGACGCTCGGCGTCCTCCTCCGGCTCGGGCTTCGCCTCCTTCGCCAGCTTCGGCGGCTCGCCCTCGTGGCGCTCGCGCACGCGCACGAGGCCGTCTGCGACCTCACGGCGCAGCTCTGGCGGCGCCTGCGGGACCGCGCGTCCCTCCTGGCGGAGGATCCATGCCGCGAGCTGGCCCAGGTTCGCGTACTCGGTGACGAAGACGCCGTCCTCGAGCCGGCCGCGGTGCCCGTAGGTGCGCTGGACCCACCAGGCGGTGTCGCCCGCGACCTCGATCCGCGCCTCGCCTACGAGCTCGCCGATCTGCCACGGCGGGCGGCCCCGGTAGGGGTCGATCTCGAACTCGGGCGGCAGCCGGAAATCGCGCTCGCGCCGGGTTGCGAAGCGGATCTCGCCACGGATGCGTGAGACGCGGAACGTGCGCATGTCGTCGCGGTCGAGGTCGTGGCCGACGACGTACCAGGCGCCGTTGTCCTGGAAGAGCGCGTACGGGTTGAGCGTCCGCTCCTCGGTCTCGTCCCGCGCAATCGACCAATACGTGAACTTGACCGTTCGCTGCTTCGAGATCGCCGTCTCGAGCTTCCCCAGCCGGCCTGCGAGCTCGGGCGAGTAGTCGGGGTCGAGCACCTCGACGCGCACCGCGGTGTCGGTCGGCGCCTCCGCGAAGCCAGGCCGGCCCAAGGCGAGGTTCTGGAGCGCGAGCCGAAGCGGCTCCGCGTAGGCGAACTTGCCCTCGAGCAGGTAGAGCGCGGTCTGGAGTGCCGCGAGCTCGTCGTCCTCCAGCTCGAGCTCTGGCAGGAAGTAGCGCTCCGAGAGCATCGTGTACAGCTCCTCGCCGGTGTACTCGTCGCGCTGGGACGCGAGCGGGACGCCCAGCGCGTGCAGTTCCGCCCGGTCTGAATAGAAGCGCCGGGCGAACGCCTCGTCGGACATCTCCTGGTAGCCCTCAACGCTGCCCTTGATGTCGCGCGCGGTGACGGGCCGGCGCTCGGCCATGAGGAACGCGACCAAGGAGAGCTGCCGGATGAGCTTGTCCGTGTCGTGGCTCACGATGGAAGCGAGCTTAGTCGAACTGCCTCAGCGACTCTATGAAGCGGAGCGTGAAGCGGAGCGGCGCAGTCTCAGACTGCGCCGCGGAGTCTGCGCGGGCTGGAATTCGGTGATGGAGCGGCGAGCCTATGCGGCGACTTTGGCGCGCTCGAGATGCTGGTGCGAGGGGCAGTAATCCCGTTCAGGCAGCGGCGTGCGCTGGCAAGGCTTGCCCTTGCGTGTAGTCGCGCGGCAGCGGGCGACGCCGCCGTCGAATGCGCCCGCCTCGATCTGGCTCTCGACGAAGGCGACTGCTGCGAGCACTCCTTCCCGCACCGTCCAGGCGACCTGCGCCTGGCAGGTGATCGGGAAATAGCGGCGGATGTCCTGGAAGAGGGCCCGCTCCGGCTTGGCGAAGTACAGCGGGTCGGTCGCCAGCCGCTCCATCGTCTGCTCGCATGCGGTCAGCACCTCGCGGCGGTACTCGAGTCGCGTATACGGATCGACATAGGGGTCGATCAGGTCCTTGATTGAGCGGTAGATGGCTCGCGAGTACTGATACATGAACCCCTGCAACTCAAGCGTTCGCTGGTCGGTCACCAGTATCTACCGCTCCTATTAATCCCCCGCAAAGCTTTGTTAACGGGGGGTTAAAACCATCTCGCCGGTTCTGGGCCGCGGGCAGTCTACTACGCCCAGCGCCTGTTACAAAGTCCCGCGCCGTGTTTTCTCTCGAGTAAACGTCTACGGCGTGATTGGACGGCGGTAAGCGGCGGGGTAACCGTGGGAGTGCGCGATCGACTCGCCGCGGCGCGCGTCGTCTTCCGAGACGTAGACGCCTGTGAAGATGACGAGGTATCCGGGATGGAGGCTCGAGAAGCCCGACGAGTCGAGCACCCCAACCTGGGTCAACCCCGCCTGGAGTGCCCTTTGCGCCTGCCCGAGAGCGGACGCGCGTCCCGACGTCGCGGGGACAGAGGCGAGGACGACGGTCCAACCGCTTCTTCCGGCAGGCCATGAGATCGGAGCCGACCGGGGTGAGGGAGGCGTCGTCGTTGCCCCCGGCGACGGCGGGGCAATCGGCGTCGTCTGGCGCGGTGCGATCGGCGTCGAAGCCGTCGGCACTGGTTGCGGCTTCGTCGTTCCGACCACAGTCGGAGAGGCAGATTCGTTCGAGCGGTCTACCCAGGCCGCCGCCCCGCCGCCCGAGAGCGCCGCGACGACGGCGGCGAGCAGCGCCGGCCAGACCCAGTCTCCGGGATACCAGGCGAGTCGGCGGCGCCAGCCGGCGCCGAGCTTCGCGATCAGGCCGCGCTCAGTGGGCAGCCGAAGGCCGCACTCGAGGCAGTATTCCTGTCCCGGCTCGTAGGCGGTGCCGCAGCGAGGACAGGCGCGCCCAGGCGGCGGCGTCAGCTCTCCCAGGGCAGCGCCCCGGTTCCAGGCCTGACGACGGTCGCATCCGACTCGCCGCTCGCGGATTCCTCCGGCGCCGGCGGTTCTTCTGCCGCCGTTCCGCAGCTCGGACAGAACTCCGCGTCCGCCGGGAGCGGATGGCCGCAGCTCCTGCAGGCGACGACAGGCTCCGCTCCGACCGGTCGACCGCAGTTGCCGCAGAAGTGGGACCCCCACAGGATCGGTGCGCCGCACGAGCAGCGCCCGGCGGCGCGACGGCCTGCGGCGGCGGCCGCGAGCATCGAGTCGAGCTCTGACAGGCGTACCTCGAGATCGACGATGTCGCGGCAGCGCTCGGCGAGCAAATCCTCACGGAACTGGTCGCGCCGGTACATCTCGAGGGCGAGCCCGCCGACGTCGCGGATCAGCTCCTCCCGCGCCCGAAGGATCGCACGTCGCTCGCGCCGGAGCGCTCCCGGCGATGGGGCGCGGCGCCCGAAGGAGGGCGACGCCTGTGTCGCCTGAGTGCCGGATTCCCCTCGGAAGCGACCGAACAGCGGGAAGCGCACGAGACTCCCGAGTCTAGCCCGAAAACCGGCCGCTAGAGGTCGATGACGACGAGGTGTTCTTCGGTCAGCTCGCGGACGGCGTAAGCAGGCCCTTCCCGCGTGTTCCCGGAGTCCTTGACGCCGCCGTAGGGCATCTGGTCCGCGCGGAAGGTCGGCGCCTCGTTGACTGTGACGCCGCCGAACTCGAGCTCCTGAGCTGCATGCAGCGCTGCGCGAAGGTCGTTCGTGAAGATCCCCGCCTGCAGGCCGTACCTCGTCCCGTTCGCGAGCTCGACCGCTTCGTCGAGCGACTCGCATGCGCTGACGGTCACGACGGGGCCGAACACCTCCTCGCAGCTGACCTTGTCTGCCGGATCGGGGTTGGCGATCACCGTTGGCCGGATCAGCTCACCGTCGAGGTCGCCGCCCGTGAGCACCTGGCCGTTCGACTCGCGGATCCACTCGAGAATCCGCTCGCGGGCGTCCTCGTCGATCACGGGGCCGACGTCTGTGTCCTCCTCGGCGGGATCACCGACCTTGAGCGCCTCGACGCGCGGCAGGAAGCGCTCGAGGAAGCCGTCGTAGGCCGGCCGCTCGATGTAGATCCGCTGGACGGAGATGCAGCTCTGGCCCGCGAACGAGAAGCTGTTGGCGGCGAGCTTCTCGGCCGCCTCCTCGACGTCCGCGTCCGACGCCACGATCACGGGCGTCGAGTTGCCGAGCTCGAGCGCGACGTGCTTGCGCGAGGCGCGCTCGGCGAGGCCCCAGCCGACCCCGCTCGAGCCGGTAAAGGTGATCGCCTTCACGCGCTCGTCCTCGACGAGGACGTCGCCGATTTCCGCAGCGGGGCCGACGAGGACGTTCAGCCACCCGGGCGGAAGGCCCGCGTCCTCCTCGAGCTCGGCGAGCAGAAGCGCAGAGAGCGGCGTCTGGCTCGCAGGCTTGAGCACGACCGCGCAACCGGCCGCGAGCGCCGGGGCGAGCTTGTGCGCCACGAGGTTGAGCGGGAAGTTGAAGGGGCTGATCGCCCCGACGATCCCTCGAGGGCGGCGGAGGGTGAACGCGAGCTTGCCTTCGCCGGCCTGGGAGGCGTCCATGGGGATCACGTCTCCGACGAGCTTGCGCGCCTCGACGGCGGCGAACGTGTAGGTCGACATCGCGCGCCTGGCCTCGACGCGGGCGGCCTTCATCGGCTTGCCGGCCTCGTCCGAGATCAGCTGTGCGACCTCGTCGTGGCGACGGCCGAGCGCGGCGGCGACGCGGACGAGGATCTCAGCCCGCTTGTGCGCGGGCAACGGGTCGCGCATCGCCTGTTCGGCGGCGTCGATCGCACGCCGCACTTCTCCGGCTCTCGCCTTTGCCACGCGGGCGACGGTTTCGCCCGAGTAAGGCGACCGGACCTCGACCCAGTCGCCGGTCTCGATCCATTCGCCGCCCACGAGCAGCTTCCGTTCCGCGAGCGTTGTCGCCATGACGAGGAGTCTAGGCGACGGCTGCCGCAGCGAGGCGCTGCTGGAGCCCGGCGCAGAGCTCGCGTGCCGTCTCGACGAAGGCTCGCGCGGCGGGAGCCTGCTGCCTGTCGCGGTGCGAGGCGATCGCGATGCGGCGGGGCGGAAAGCGGCGACCCAGGTCGAGGATCCGCACCCGACTGTCGCCCTCGTCGACCGTGAGCAGCGGGACGAGCGCAACCCCGACGCCTGCTGCGACCATTCCCTGGACAGTCCCGTTGTCGTCGGAGCGGAAGACGACGTCGCAGGAGACGCCGCGCGCCCGGAGCTGGTTCTCGGCCAGCACAGTGGACCTGCACAGGCGGTTGCTGATCAAGGGCAGCCCTTCGAGGTCGCGAGACTTGAGCGGCTGCCGCCTTTCGCCGAGAGGCGAGTCAGCCGGGACGACCAGCACATAAGGATCGTCCATCAGCTCCACGAGCTCGAACGGGCCCTCCGGCGGCGGCAGCATCACGAACGCGAGATCGAGCTCGCCTCGCTCGACCTCGTCCGCGAGGTCTTCGTCCGACGACGACTCGGTCAGCGCGATCCGAACGTCAGGCCAGGAGTCGCCGAAGGCACGCATCAGGGAGGGGAGGACCCGCGCCCCGACCGACTGGAAGGTTCCGATCCGCAGAGTGCCGCCGCGCCCTTCTGCGTAGCGCGCGAGGTCCGCCTCCGCAGCCTGCAGTCGCGCGACGATCGCGTTCGCGTGCCGCAGCAACAGCTCGCCGGCCTCCGTGAGCGAGACGGCCTTCGGTCCTCCCGGCCGGTCGATCAACTGGACGCCGACGATCCGTTCGAGCGTCGCGATCTGCTGGCTGATCGCCGATTGCGTGTAGCCGAGGAGCTCGGCGGCGCGGCCGAACGAGCGCTCCTCGGCGACCGCTTCGAGCGCGGCGAGATGGCGGAGCTCGACACCGAGCCAGCGATCAGGTTCCATGATCGACTCGAACGATACATTGATTTGCGCTAATGAGGTCGACGAGGCACCCTGTGGGCATGGGAATTGCTCTCGCAGTCGTCTTCCTGGTCGTCATCGGGCCGGTCGCCCTCCTCTACGGCGCGGATTCCCACGCACGGGACCCGCGAGACCGGCGTCCGTGGTGGCCGGGCACCCGCTGAGCGACGACTAGAATTCCGCCCCCGTGGCGGCCACTCTGTCCGAGATCCGGAAGGTCGGAGTCGTCGGGCTGGGGACGATGGGGGCGGGAATCGCTCAGGTCGCCGTGCAGGCGGGCTTCGAGACGGTCGGCCGTGAGGTGAACGACGAGCTCGCCGGGCGCGGTGGTTCCACGATCGAGCACTATCTCGGCCGGGCCGTCGAGAAGGGGCGGATGACGGCAGACGAGAGGGAGGCGGCGCTCGGTCGGCTCACGTTGACGACGGAGCTCGGCGACATCGCCGGCTGTGACCTCGTGATCGAGGCCGTGCTGGAGGAGCTGGAGCTCAAGCGCGAGGTCTTTGCCGAGCTCGACCGGATCACGAGGCCGGGCGCGATCCTTGCCACGAACACGTCGGCGCTGTCGGTTGCCGAGATCGCCGAGGCAACGGAGCACCCCGAGCGCGTCGTCGGCATGCACTTCTTCAATCCGGCGCCGGTGCTGCCGCTGGTCGAGATCGTCCGCGGCCGCGAGAGCTCCGACGAGGTGGTCCGCACCGCCTACGAGTGGGCCGACCGCGCGGGCAAGCAGCCCGTCAGCTGCAAGGACACGCCCGGATTCATCGTCAACCGGATCCTGATTCCGCTCCTGAACGACTGTGTCCGAGTCCTGGACGAGGCGGATGTGACCCCTGAGGACATGGACAAGGCGATGACGAACGGGGCCGGCTGGCCGCTGGGCCCGTGCGCGCTGATCGACCTGATCGGAATCGACGTTCACGTGCACGCGTCGGAAGCGCTGCACCTCAAGCTCGGCGAGGAGCGGATGGCGCCGCCCGAACGCCTGCTCGCGATGCAGAAGGAAGGTCGCCTCGGCCGCAAGAGCGGCAGGGGCTTCTTCGAGTACTAGGGGCTGCCAAAAGAGAGGAGAACGATGGTCGAAGAAGCACCGCTCGAGGAGGTGGACTCCGGCCTTGCACCCGTGACTGACGGCTGGTTCGTCGTCAACGTCCGTGACGCTGCGTGGCTCACAAACGACGCTTTCGGAGCCAGATGCGTCTTCGAGGGCGACACCCCCGTCCTTCGCGGGCGTCCTGATCTACCCGTTCACAAGTTCGCCGATGTCGGATTCACTCTCGCGGTGTTTGCGCCCGGGCAGCCGAGCGGGATGTACCACGCGGAGTCCAACCAAGAGGACTTTCTCGTGCTCGCCGGCCAGTGCCTGCTGCTCGTCGAAGGCGAGGAGCGGCCGCTTCAGGCATGGGACTTCGTGCACTGCCCGCCCGGCACCGCGCACGTCTTCGTCGGCGCCGGAGACGGTCCGTGCGTCATCTTCATGACGGGCGGACGAAGCAGGGAAAGGGACATCTTCTATCCGCTGTCGGAGCTGGCCCGCCGCTACCGCGCGGGCGTCGAGGCGCAGACGAGCTCGCCCTCCGAAGCCTACGCATCGTTCCCTCATTGGCAGCCTGAGCGGCCGGATACCTGGACCCGATTGCCCTGGGCCTAGGTCTGGAAGCCCGCGGTTCCCTTGCGGCGCTCCGGCGTCGCGAGCCAATCGAGCACGGCCTGTCGCGAGAAACGCCAGTGGCGCCCGAGCCTCCGGCCCGGAATCTCCCCGGCCGCCGCGAGCGACCGCACCGTCTTCTCGTCGATCTGAAGCAGCCCGGCGAGCTGCTCGACGGTCAGGACATCGGGCTCTGTCGCCGAGACGGCCGCGCGCCCGACCACGATGTCGTCGGCGCCGAGGTGCCGTTCGACGAGGCTCGCGACGAGCTCCCGCTTAGGGGTCTTCAGCTCGAAGGACGCGCGGTCCAGCTTCTCGGCTGCGGTTGCTGGGAGACGGACGAAGAGGCCACGCTGCTGCTCCATTGCGATATCAAGATATCAGGCTGATATCGTCGGCGCCATGGCCCGGCGCGCGTTTCTCCTCGGAGGCACCGGCCAAACCGGTCGCGCGCTCGTCCCGCGCCTCTTCGAGCGTGGCTGGGACGTCGTCGTCGCCAGCCGCGGTGAGCGCCCCGTGCCCGAGGGCGTCGAGCACGTCGAGGTCGACCGCGCCGACAGCGGGGCTCTGCGCGCGGCGCTCGGCGAGGGCGCCGACGTGGTCGTCGACTTCGTCGCCTTCGAGCCCGAGCACGCAGACCAGCTGCTGGCGCTACAGGACCTCGTCCGCTCGGTCGTGGTTATCTCGAGCGCGGCCGTCTACTTCGAGACAGCGAAAGGGGATGATTCGCAATTTCCGCGGCTGCCGGTTCCGATCTCCGAACGCAGCCCAATCGCATCGCCGGGACCCGAGAGCTACGCGACCAAGAAGGCTGCGATCGAGCAGAAGCTGCTGGCCCAAGACGAGCTGCCGGCGACATTCGTCCGCGCAGGTGCGATCTACGGCCCATGGTCGAGCGCGCGTGAGTGGTACTTCGTCAAGCGCGCGCTTGACCGCCGGCGGGTCGTCGTCCTCTCCTACCGTGGTGAGAGCCGCTTCCATCCCGTCTCGGTCCACAACCTCGCGGAGCTGATCCGGCTGGCTGCGGAGCGGCCGGGTAGGCGCGTCCTCAACGCGGGCGACCCGAACGCTCCGACCGTGCTCGAGATCTCCCGCGCGATCGCCGGGGTGCTCGGCAATGAGTGGGCCGAGGTGCTCGTCGGTGACCAGCTCGGAGTCGGGGAGACACCGTGGTCCGTACCGCACCCATTCGTGCTCGACATGACGGAGGCCGAGCTCGAGCTTCGCTACCGGCCGGTGACGACGTACGAGAGAGCGGTGCCGGAGACGGTCGAGTGGCTCGTGGAGGCGACGCGGGACCGGCCCTGGCGTGAGGCGTTGCCCCGGGCCGCCGAGCTGATGAAGGACGACTTCGACTACCAAGCCGAAGACGCGTTCATCCACAAGCTGACGGCCGGCTGAGGGTGCCAATTGTCCCCGCTCCGAAACGGGTTTCTGCGCTAACGGTTCCCTTACAATCCGCTTATCCACAGCACAACTGCGGCACCGATACTTCGCTCGTCGTGAGGCGGCTTCTCTTCGTGTGTCTCGTTGCGCTCCTTGCGTTGCCTGCGGCTGCTTTCGCGCTCACCAGCGATGCAGGCGACGGCACGCTGTCGGTCAAACGGGGCAAAGGGCTCGTCTGGCTTCGCGTCAACGGGTCGATCATCGGGCAGCTGGCCAGGGGGACGATCCGCGCGTACGACCCGGACACCTCCGACGGCAGTGGGCCGATCCTGAAGAACTGCGGTTACTTTGCCGACCTCTCCGACTCGACACCCAACCCGAATGGCAAGAAGGTCGTGTGCTCCGGCACCAACCTCCGCTTCCGCCTGATCGGAGGCTTCTACTTCATCAGGATCACCGGAATCGGGATCTACGTCTCGGCCGTCGGCCAGGGGAAGGTCACGTTGAACGGCACCGGCGACGCCGCCGCCGGGATCCCCGACGGGTCCTTCTCGCTGAACGACGCGCCCTACCAGTCGCTGCCCGACTACCCCAAGACGTATCCGCTCGTGGCACCGGCCGGGGGCTGACAGGAGTCTCTGGCATCCTGAGGCCATGGCGGGAGCTCAGGTCAAGACCATCCTGGTGGTCGAGGACGAGAGCTCGATCGCCTCGTTCGTCGCGCTGTACCTGAAGAACGCCGGCTACGACGTGCGCGCTGTCGGAACCGGTGCCGACGCGCTTGCGCAGAACGAATCGCTGGACCCGGCGCTGATCGTCCTCGATTTGATGCTGCCGGATGTCGACGGGATCGAGGTCTGCCGCCGTATCCGCCAGCGTTCCGACGTTCCGATCCTGATGCTGACCGCGCGCGACGAGGACATCGACAAGATCATCGGGCTCGAGGTCGGCGCCGACGACTACCTGACGAAGCCGTTCAACCCCCGCGAGCTCGTCGCGCGCGTCAAGTCGATCCTCCGGAGGGCGGCTCCCGAGCGCCGCGGCGCCGAGACGCGGCAGATTCGCCACGGCGACCTGTTCGTGGACGCCGGGCGGCGCGAGGCCCGTGTGGGCAAGGAGGAGGTCCAGCTCGCGCCCAAGGAATTCGATCTGCTCTGGGAGCTGCTCGACCATCGCGGCGTCGTGCTGACGCGCGACCAGCTGCTCGAGCGGGTCTGGGGATACACCTTCGCCGGCGACACTCGCACCGTCGACGTGCACGTGAGGCAGCTGCGGCGCAAGCTCGGTGAGGCGTCGCCGATCGTGACCGTGTGGGGCGTCGGCTACAAGGTCGCGCCCGCGCGGGACACCGTCAGTGCGTAGCCGCGAGGCGCGCGTGTTTCGCTCGCTCCGGTTCCGGCTGCCGGCCCTGTTCCTCCTCGGGATCGTCCTCTCCGGGCTCGTCTCGACCGCGATCGCCGTCCGTCTGTTCCAGAGCTACACCCGAGCTCGCGCGGTCGGCGATTTGCGCCGCGAGGCGACGGGGCTTGCGAGCCTTTACGAGGATCAGGCCATCAAGGCGGTCGACGAGGGCAAGGCGCCGCTGACAATCGCCCCCGCCAAGCTCCAGAAGGCCACGGGAGACCACATCTATTACGTCGGCCTGCCGCTCTTCCCTCATCAGAACGCCGGCTTCACTCTGCTCTCTCGCCGCTCCGTCGACTGGCGTGCGATCGAGCGGAACCGAATCATCACCTTCGAGCTCAAGCCTCCCGGTGCCAAGCAGCGCTATCTCGCGGTTGCGCATCCTGCGAAGCTCGGCCGCCATGTCTTCGGTGCGTTTGTGGTTGGGCGTCCCACGAGCAGCCTGCGCGCGAGGTGGGTGCCTCTAATCGAACGGCTTGCGCTTGCCTTCCTCGGCGGCGTGCTTGTCGCCGGAGCCTTCGGCTGGTACCTCTCACGGCGGCTTACGCGGCCGGTGCTCGCGCTCTCGGCCGCGGCCGACGAGGTAGCCGCCGGCCGGTACGAGGTCGAGGTTCCGGAAGTCCGCGGCGGCGACGAGATCGGGCACCTGTCGAGCCGCTTCGCCGAGATGGCAGAGCGGTTGCGCGAGGCCGACGAGCGCGAGCGCCACTTCCTGATGACGGTCTCGCACGAGCTGCGGACGCCGCTGACGGCGATCCGCGGCCATGTCGAAGCATTGCGGGAGGGTGTCGCCCACGATCCCGAGGCGCAGGCGTCGTCGCTCGACGTGATCGCCGCCGAGGCATCGCGGCTCGAGCGGCTCGTCGGCGACGTCCTCGATCTCGCAAAGCTCGATGCACACAAGTTCACCGTGGTCGAGGAGGAGGTCGACATGGAGCGCCTGGTGGACCGCGCCTTCGGCGCCTTCAGCGAGGAGGCGCGACGGCGGAGAATCGACTACACCCGTGACGTCTCCTCGCAGCCGGTGATCGTCTCCGACGGCGACCGAGTGCTCCAGGTGATCTCCAATCTGCTCGCCAACGCGTTCCGCTGGACGCCCGACGGCGGCCGGGTCTCGCTGGAGCTGCGCTCGGCGAACGGCTCGGTGCGGGTCGCAGTCGACGACAACGGACCGGGGATCACGCAGGAGGAGCGCGAGCGGATCTTCCGGCCCTTCTGGTCGCGCGACGGCGGGGGGACCGGGCTTGGGCTCGCGATCGCTCAGGAGCTGGCGCTGGCGCTCGGGGGCCGGATCGAGCTCCAGAGCGCGCGCGGCCGCGGCAGTCGCTTCGAGCTCGTGCTCCCGACGGGGCCCCCCTTCTAGCCGGAGCGGCGTTCCTCGATCCGGTAGACGACGGCGCCCTCCGATCCGGCGAGGTGATGCTCGATCTTCGCGAGCCGCTCGTCGACGCTCTTCCAGCCGGAGGAGACGAGGTCGACGAGGATCGCCAGGTCGTCGACGCGGGCGTGGCGCTCGGCGAGCAGGTCGCCCTCGAGGCGCTCGAGCCGGCGAATCGCCTGCGCCGTCAATCCGCGCACCTCGGCGAGGTGCCGTGCGACCGGGAGCACCTGCTCCCGAAGACCCTCCTGGACGGCACCCTCGACCTTGCCGGGCAGCGTCGACTCGAGCTCCGCGGCTGTCTGGGCAAGCGCCTCGACCTGGTCGCGTGCCCGCTCGAGCGCGGCGTCGACCGCGGCCTGGTCGGGCCGCCCCTCGGCGGCTTCTTGGAGCCTCGCGCGCGCCCGCTCGATCGCGTCCGAGTCCATCGCAGGCAACGCTAGCGTGTCGGTCGGAT
>JBARRS010000115.1:0-8253 GCA_049644345.1 Gaiellaceae bacterium | reverse complement strand
TCTAGCGGCCGCTCGCCGCCCGAAGCGCAGCTCTGAACTCGTCAGCTCCCCCGTGGGACGGGTGGCGGATGTACGGCGCCTCGAAGGCCGCCTCTGCGAGCCGGCCGACGGCGAGGACACGGCGGCTCCGGGCGAGGCGACGGGCGAACGGCAGGCCGGCCTCGACCTCGGCGCGCGTCGGCGGCCGATTGGACATCTCGGTCCCGGGATGTGTCGGCACGACGTTCCAGCAGAGCACCCCCTCCTCCAGCTCGAGCTCGGCCAGCGTTCGGCGCACGATCGTCGCGCTCGCTTCGGCGGGGCCTGAACCCGTCAGCTGGCGCTCGGAGGTGAAGGGGATCCCGCTCACGCGCGCGCCTCGGTAGCCGGGCGCCTCGCCGACGAGGAGCAGCGGCGCGTCGGCGCGGGCTTCGAGGTACGCGGCCAAACGGGAGCACAACAGCGCAGCGCGCTCGCCGTCCCTGTAGAAGTTGAACGTGGCACCGATCTCCGCCGCGGAGAGCTCGTCGACGAACATCACTGCCCGAACTCTGACGGACGGCGGCCAGACGCCGCTCGAGGTCGCCCACGAGGTGGCGGAGTTCCTCGGCCGCGCGAAGCGCTCACTCGACCTCGCACAGTACGACTTTCACCTCGGGCCCGACACAGCGGACGTCGTCGGCGGCGCGATCCGTGCGGCTGCGGCGCGTGGCGTCGCCGTCCGGATCATCTACAACGTCGACCACCCGAATCCAATCCCGGTGCCGCCGCCGGCCGAGCCGGACGTGGCCCTGATCGATTCGCTCGGCGTGCCGGCGAAGGCGATCGCCGGCGTTCCCGACCTCATGCACCATAAGTTCGTCGTCCGCGACGGGGAGACAGTCTGGACCGGCTCCATGAACTGGACGGACGACTCGTGGTCGCGGCAGGAGAACGTGATCGTCGTCGTCGAGTCGGAAGAGCTGGCGGAGGCGTTCGCGTCCGATTTCGACGAGCTTTGGCGCAAAGGCATCGTCGCGGAGAGCGGTCGCTTCCCACCGAAGCGGATCCACGTCGGCGAGCTGGTCGTGCGTCCGTGGTTCACGCCCGGCTTCGGCGAGGATCTCTCGCAGCGGATCGCCCGGATGATCGCGCGGGCCCACAGGCGCGTCCGGATCTGCTCGCCCGTGATCAGTACCGCGCCGGTCCTCGGGACGCTCGCGCAGATCGTCTCGGAGGGCCGCCTCGACGTCGCGGGGTGCGTCGACGCTACGCAAGTGGACGAGGTGGTCCGTCAATGGCACGCGAACGGCAACGCCGCCTGGAAGCTGCCGCTGCTCGAGCGCGCCCTTGCGACCGGATTCTCCGGGAAGGACTCGACGCCGTACGGCGAGGGCACTGTCCACGACTTCATGCACGCGAAGATCGTCGTCGCCGACGACGTCGTCTTCACGGGCAGCTTCAACCTCTCGCGCTCAGGCGAGGCGAACGCCGAGAACGTGCTCGAGCTCGCCGACGGCGAGCTCGCGGAGCAACTCGCGTCGTACGTCGACGACGTCCGCCGGCGTTACCCGCCGTTCTCCATTACTCCCACTCGATCGTCGACGGCGGTTTCGACGACACGTCGAGCGCCACCCGGTTGACCGCGGGGATCTCGTTGATGATCCGGCTGGAGATCGTCTCGAGCAGGTCGTAGGGAAGCCGCGCCCAGTCCGCCGTCATGGCGTCCTCGGACGTGACGGCGCGGATCACGATCGGGTAGGCGTATGTTCGCTCGTCGCCCTGGACGCCGACGGAGCGGATCGCGGGCAGCACCGCGAAGCACTGCCACAGCTCCCGGTACAGCCCGGCCCGCCGCACCTCTTCGAGCAGGATCGCGTCGGCCTCGCGCAGCGTCTCGAGCCGCTCGCGCGTCACCTCGCCGATGATCCGGATCGCGAGACCCGGGCCCGGAAACGGGTGGCGCCAGACCAGCCGGTCCGGGAGGCCGAGCTCCTCTCCCACCCTTCGCGCCTCGTCCTTGAACAGGAGGCGCAGGGGCTCGACAAGCTTCATCTCCATCTGCTCCGGCAGTCCTCCGACGTTGTGGTGGGACTTGATCTTCGCCGCCACGCTCGCGTCCCCGCCGGATTCGATCACGTCCGAGTAGAGCGTCCCCTGGACGAGAAAGGGCACACGGCCGAGCCTTGCCGCCTCGGCCTCGAAGACACGGATGAACTCCTCGCCGACGAGCTTCCGCTTCTTCTCGGGATCACTGATCCCGGCGAGCCGCGCGAGGAACCTCTCCTCCGCGTCGACGTGGACGAGCGGGACGTGGAAGTGACCCTCGAAGGTCTCGATCACCTGAACGGCCTCGTCCTTGCGGAGGAGCCCGTGATCGACGAAGACGCATGTCAGCTGGTCGCCGACCGCCTTGTGCACGAGCAGCGCGGCGACGGCCGAGTCGACGCCGCCCGAGAGCCCGCAGATCACGCGCTCGTGCCCGACCTGCGCGCGAATGCGCTCGACCTGCTCCTCGATCACCGCCGCAGGCGTCCAGGTCGGTGGAGCGCCGGCGACGGTGTAGAGGAAGTTCTTCAGCACGTCCGTCCCATGCGGCGTGTGCACCACCTCCGGGTGGAACTGGACGCCGTAGAGCCCGCGCTCGGAGTGCTCGAAGGCGGCGATCGGCGTCGAGGGCGAGCCTGCGACGACACGCGCGCCCTCCGGAGGCGCGACGACCGAGTCGCGGTGGCTCATCCAGCAGGTCTGCTCCGACGGGAGGCCGGCGAACAGCTCGCCCTCCTCGGCGCGGAGCTCCGTTCGGCCGAATTCGGACACGCCGGTGCGGTCGACGCGGCCGCCGAGATCCTGCGCCATCAGCTGCATCCCGTAGCAGATCCCGAGGCACGGCACGCCGAGCTCGAACAGCTCCGGGTCGACGCGGGGCGCGCCTTCCGCGTACACGGACGCGGGGCCGCCTGAGAGCACCAGCGCGCGCGGGTTGCGCCGCCGCGCCTCCGCCGCCGAGATCGCGTGTCCGACGAGCTCGGAGTAGACGCGGCATTCGCGAACGCGCCTGGCGATCAGCTGCGCGTACTGACCCCCGAGGTCGAGAACGAGCACCGGCCTCTCCTCCGGCGCGTGCTCGGCAACGGGAAGCCGGACGACCTCGCCCATCACGGCCGCCGGTAGTTCGGCGATTCCTTCGTGATCGTGACGTCGTGCGGGTGGCTCTCGCGGAGGCCCGCGCCGGTGATCCGCGTGAACCGCGCGTTCTTCAGCTCCTCGATCGTCGGGGCGCCGCAGTAGCCCATCGTCTGCCGAATTCCGCCGACGACCTGATGGACCACGTTCGCCAGCGGCCCTTTGTAGGGGACGCGCCCCTCGATTCCCTCCGGTACGAGCTTGTCGACGTCCTCGACGTCGCCCTGGAAGTAGCGGTCCTTCGAGTAGCCGCGCGCCTTCATCGCACCGAGCGACCCCATGCCCCGGTACTCCTTGAAGCGCTCGCCGTGCGCGACGACGACGTCGCCGGGGCTCTCGTCTGTGCCGGCGAGCAGCGACCCGAGCATGACGCAGTCGGCGCCGGAGGCGATCGCCTTGGCGACGTCGCCGGACGACTGCATCCCGCCGTCGGCGATCACGGGCACATCGTGCTGCGCCGCGGCGCTCGCACAGTCGAAGATCGCGGTCACCTGCGGAACGCCGACGCCGGAGACGACGCGCGTAGTGCAGATCGAGCCGGGGCCGACGCCGCACTTCACGGCGTCCGCGCCCGCGTCGATCAGCGCCTCGGCGCCCTCGGCCGAGGCGACGTTGCCGGCGACGACCGGAACGGAGAAGCGGTCCTTCAGCTTTCGCAGCATCTCGACGACCCCGCGCGAGTGGCCGTGAGCCGTGTCCAGCACCAGCACGTCCGCCTGTGCGTCGACGAGCGCCGCCGCACGGTCGAGCGCGTCTGAGCCCACTCCGACTGCCGCCGCCACTCGCAGCCGCCCCTGGTCGTCCTTCGTCGCGTCCGGAAACTCGATTCGCTTGCGGAGGTCCTTGACCGTGATCAGCCCTTTGAGGCGGCCGTCCGAGTCGACGACGGGCAGCTTCTCGATCTTGTGCCTGTGCAGGATCTCGCGCGCCTCGTCGAGCGTCGTCCCGACCGGTGCCGTGACGAGGTCGCGGTCGGTCATCAGGCTCGAGACAGGCTGCGCCTCGTCCGCTTCGAACCGGAGGTCGCGGTTGGTGAGGATCCCGACCAGCCGTCCTTCCTCGTCCGTGATCGGAACACCGGAGATGTGGTACGTCGCCATCAGCTCGAGGGCGGCGGCGACCGGCGCGTCGGGGGGCAGCGTCACCGGCTCGACGATCGTCCCCGACTCCGAGCGCTTGACCATGTCCACCTCGGCTACCTGCGCCTCGATCGAGAGGTTGCGATGGACGACGCCGATGCCACCGTGCCGCGCGAGCGCGATCGCAAGCCTCGCCTCGGTGACGGTGTCCATCGCCGCCGAGATGACGGGGATCGCGAGCGTGATCTCGCGCGTGAGGCGCGTCGCCGTCGAGACCTCGTTCGGCAGCATTGAGGACTCCGCCGGCACGAGCAGCACGTCGTCGAAGGTAAGTCCCTCTTTGGCGAACTTCCGGTCGAGCTCGAGCAGACGCTCGACGGCCTCCGGGCTCAGCTCGACTCCCACTCGTACCCCCTCTCGATGCACGAAGCCCAGGCACCTTCCCGTCGCCTGGGCTCCAGAATCCTGCTTTTGGCCTCCGCTCTCAAGTGGCGTTCGATGGTACCAGGGTCATTGGACGATCTCGGTGGGCGCAGAGGTCGCCGTCGCGGAGCGGCCCCGGCTCGTCGCCGTCACGACGACGGAGAGCGACTGGCCGGTGTCGTCCGCGGAGACGGTGTACGTCACCCCCGTCGCGCCTGTAATCGGGACGCACGTCGTCGAGCAACGCTGCCAGCGATACCCGAAGGCCGGCGCCGGCGTTGCCTCCCAACCACCGGGCGAGGCGGTCAGCACCTGGCCGACTCGCGCGGCGCCTGCGATCGCGGGCGGCGCCGTGTTCACGGGCGGGGGCGCCAGGAGAACAGGCGCGACCGCCGAGCCTTTGAGCCGGTCGAGGTCGAAGCAGCGCCGCCGTCCCGGAAGCCGCCCGCAGTCGGTCCACTGCCAGAACGTCCAGCCACTCGCGTTCCAGTTCCCCGCCGGAATCCAAGGCGGTGAGAACAACCGCGTCCAGCGAGCGAGCCAGAGCGGTGAGCCGCCGGCCGCGAAACGCGGCGTGTTCCCGAGCGAATGAGACCAGAACGCCGCCGACGTGTAGATGACCGCGCGGACGCCGAGCTTCGCCTGCACCTCCGCGAGCCACGCGTCGGTCCAGGCAACCATCAGCGCCTGCGGCAGCCCGTACGTCCGCTCGAGGTCGAGCGCAGGCGGCAGGTCACCGGTAT
Source organism: Gaiellaceae bacterium (assembly GCA_049644345.1). Taxonomy (GTDB): domain Bacteria; phylum Actinomycetota; class Thermoleophilia; order Gaiellales; family Gaiellaceae; genus JBARRS01. The sequence continues at coordinate 2,864 of JBARRS010000115.1, read as the reverse complement.
TCACTTCCGCAGCCGCGACGAAGTGGTCCGCCTCGGCGACGGCGTCCTTGACGGCGGCGGAGCGTGTCCGGCCGTTCGGCCGCGCGAAGTGGAAGGCGCCGAACGCAAGCCCGGCCGCGGCCGCACCCGAGCGGTGGCTCAGATAGGTGGGGTCCGTGCCCACGTTGCCGTACGTCGCCTCGGAGTAGACGAAGCGGTAGCGGGTAGCGGCAACGCGCGGCCACGAAACGAACCCGACGTAGCGCGAGATGTCGAACCCGCGCACGTAGGCGCCCGCGCCCCCGGGAACACCGGCGCACACGGCGGCGACCGCCACCGCGAGCAGCGCGAGTCGTCTCACGGCTCCGAGGCGACCGGCTCGAGCTCGCGGACCTGCACCGAGCCGAGCAGGCTGCCGACCTCGCCGGCGTCGAAGCGGCCGGCGCCGATCTCGAGCGTCGACGCCGCACCCGCGGCGACGGCGTTCCGCAGCGTCTCGTCGGCGGACTTCCCGTCGAGCCGGGCCGCCACGAAGCCGGCGAGGAGCACGTCGCCCGAGCCGACCGCCGAGAGCGGATCGACGTTCGGAGCCTCCGCCCTGTAGCGCCGTACCTCACGCTCCTCCCGAAGCAGCGCCCAGCAGCCCGATTCCTCGGTGATCAGCACGTCGCGGGCGCCCAGGTCGGCGATCGCGTCGAGGCCGACGAGGAAGTCGTCGTCCTCGTTGAACTCCTGACCGACGAGCCCCTCGGCCTCGCGCTGGTTGGGCGAGACGAGCGTCGGCTCCGCCTGCACCCCGAGCCGAAGCGGCTCACCCTCGGAGTCGAGCACGGTCTGCAGCCCACGGCGGTTGAGATCGCGGATCGCCTCGGCGTAGAAGCCGTCCTCGACCCCGCGCGGGAGCGACCCTGCGAAGACGACAAGGTCGGCTCCTTGGCCGAGGTAGGCGAGCTTGCCAAGCAGCATCTCCAGCTCCTCGGCCCGGACGTGGGGCCCCCACTCGTTGATCTCGGTATAGGTGCTCGAGGTCGGGTCGACCACGGCGGTCGAGGTGCGAGATTCGTCCTCGATCCGAACGAAATCGTTCAGGATCGCCTCCGCCGTCAGCTCCTCGACGATCCGCGTCCCTGTGCGACCGCCGGCGAGACCGGTCGCGACGACGGGAACGCCGAGCCGCTTCAGCGCCCGGGCGATGTTGATCCCCTTGCCGCCCGCGAGCGTCAGCCCCAGGCTCGCGCGGTGCCGCTGGCCGCGCTGGAAGTTCGGCACCGTCAACGTCCGGTCGATCGCCGCGTTCATGGTCACCGTGATGATCACGCGGGCCTCACCTGACCCAATCCCAGACGTGGTGCGCGGTGCGACCCGCGTACCAGCCGACCCGGCCGAAGACGCCAGGCCGCGAGACAGTGCGGGCCGCGACGAGCGGACGCCGGCCGAGCAGGCGCCCGCGCTGGTAGACACGGATCTCGCCCAGCCGCTGCCCGCCCCTGACCGGGAGCGAGACCACGCCCGGCGCGGCGACCTGGACGAGCACCGGCCGGCCCACGCGAATGACCGGCACGAACGAACGCGCCGCCACGAGCGCGAGCCGCCCGCGGCCGTAGCCGGTCTCGGCGTAGGCGTAGGGATAACGCGCCCGCACGGCGACGATCGGGCGGAAGCGAGAGAGACCCAAGCTGAGCAGGCGCGCGAGCTCGCGGTTGCGCGTGACGCGGTCAGGGCTGCCGAGGATCGTCGCGTAGACCGTCGCGCCGTGGCGGCGCGCGGCGGCGACTTCGTTCCAGCCGGCCGCGGCGGTGTGGCCGGTCTTGACGCCGAAGACGCCGGGGAACGTGCCCAGCAGGTCGTTCCAGGTATGGAGAACCCGGCCGCCGGAGATGGTCGCGGTCGGCCGGCGCACGATTGCGCGGACGACCGGCTTCCGCATCAGGATCCAGGCGAGCCTCGTCACGTCTCTCGCGCTCGAATACGCACCGGCGGCGTCGAGCCCGTCCGGCCTGACGTAGTGCGTGTCTGTCAATCCGAGCCGCCGCGCCCTCGCGTTCATCATCGCCACGAACCGGGAGACGTCGCCGTGAGCGACGTGGTACGCGAGCGCGTCGGCCGCGTCGTTCGCGCTCTGGATCAGCGCCCCCTCGAGGAGCTCGCGGACTGTCAATCGCTGGCCCGCCCGCAGACCGATGCTCGATTGCCCGACGGCAGCGGCCTGCGGAGCCACCGTGACGACGTCGTTGAGGCGGGCGTGCTCGAGCGTGAGGAGCACGGTCATCAGCTTCGTCAGACTCGCGATCGGCACGCGCTGGCGCTGGTGGTAGTGGGCGACGACCTCACCCGTAGCGGCATTCTGGACGAGGAACGCGCGGGCGTTCACGTGCGGGAGCCCGGCGAGCGCCGAGGGCGCCAGCGCGAGAGCCGCGGTGACGACGATCCAGCGGCGCACGCGGGACAATCTACCGGGTCATCTGACGCGGACCCGCTGCCCGACATGGAGCGCGGCGGCGTCGATGACCGGGTTCAGCGCGAGCAGGCGCGCGACCGTCGTCCGCCGCCGCGCGGCGATCGCCCCGAGGGTGTCGCCGGCTTGCACGATCGCGTACCGACGAAACGGCGGGCGCTTCGGGCGTGGGTGGCTGACGACGGCGGGCCGCGGCGGCGCCGGGGCGGCCTTCCCGGGATGAATCGCCGGACGAAGCAGTAGAACCGCGAGCGTGGCGGCGAAGAGGAGCGCGGCCGGCGGGCCGTAGCGCCTGAGCTCCGCCCGCAGCCGCCCGCTGGGCACGGCTACCAGCCGGACGCGGCCCAAATCTCGCGGCGCAGGCGCGCGGCCGCGAGCCCCGCCGCCGTGCGCCAGTCGTCGTCTCCGGGCCGGTAGGCGTACATGATGC